>JAEZQD010000119.1 GCA_023413185.1 Bacillota bacterium | reverse complement strand
TAGCTTTGCAAGACGCACCCGTGCAGCGGATGCAGGATCGATCTGCGATAGGTTTTGTGTTAAACGTTCCAACTTGTTTGCAGGACTCATCTTTTTTCCTCCGTTTCCATGTCTAGTATGAGGACGGTCTTGCTGAAACTTACCGTCAACTGCGACAAAAATTTAACGAATCAACTTTTGCGTAATCAAATTAAGTATACACTATTATGTCCGCCTCAACAAGACTTTCCTTGCGAATTTGCGCAATTTTTGCAGTCGTGGATAAAGTTTTTTATTGGAACATCCAGATTAATGTCGCCGGTTACAAAATTAAGAAGCTTCAATAGCTGCACATTGTTGCAGTGTTGGAAACGCACCAGTTCCACGCCCCGCAAAAGGGCGCTGTTCATCGCGCTGCGCACCAAAACATCCGCTAAATAGTCGTCATTTGGAATGTGCAGAATAAAAACCCGCTCGGGCTCGAGCAAAAACAGCGCATAGCCAAGCTGCGTATCATCCTGCACCGCCGTATAGGCGTGTATCTGGGGCGCGTAAGGGATTGCCGCATCATTGCACATCGCCTCAATCTGCTGCGGGTCGCGGCAGGGTAAAAATTCAACCATCGTTTTTTCCTTTCGTCTTTTCACAGCTTGTTCTATTATAATTATATGCCTTACCTTGAATGAAACAGTGATGATATCACAGTAACGATACAACTGGTGGTGTTTACATAGCACAGCCTTGGCAACAAAGCCGTCTGGACTTCATTGTCAAGGCCTAAGGCATCCTTCTATTTGTTGCGGGGTGCGTCCGTCTTACGGCGGGGCTTTGAATCGTTGTATTTAGCGTCCTCATTGCGCGGTTTGGCTTCGCCGTACCGCGAGCCTGAGCCGCCCGGCTTTTTCTCGCCGTATCGCGTTCCCTCACTGCGGGTCTTCGCTTCGCCGTACTTAGCGCCCTCATTGCGAGGTTTGGCTTCCCCGTACCGCGAGCCTGAGCCGCCGGGCTTTTTCTCGCCGTATCGCGTTCCCTCACTGCGGGGCTTCGCTTCGCCGTACTTAGCGCCCTCATTGCGCGGTTTGGCTTCGCCGTACCGTGAGCCTGAGCCGCCGGGCTTTTTCTCGCCGTATCGCGTTCCCTCACTGCGGGGCTTCGCTTCGCCGTAGCGTGCTCCCTCGCCGCGGGGCTTTGTGCCCCGCGTCATGGTTCTTTTGACCTTTGCGGTTTCTTGCGCCTTTTCGTGCGCGCTTTTGCGCTGACTCTTTGACGCCATGGCACGAAGTGCGGTAAGCTCCGCAGGCGTAAGCTCGCGGTATTCGCCCGGTGCAAGCATGGAAAGCTTAACGGGACCTATCATGGTGCGACGCAGTCGCTTTACCTCAAGGTTTACCGCCTCGCACATCTTGCGAATCTGGCGGTTGCGTCCTTCCCGAATAATCATCTCTATGACGGTGCGCCCTTCGCCGGTGGTAATCACCTTAGCCTGGGCGGGCAGCGTCCTTTTGCCGTCTATTATCACGCCCTCGGCAAGCTGTATCAGCTGTTCTTCACTTGCAATGCCCTCCACCGTCACGCGGTACACCTTGGTCACCTCGTGGCTTGGGTGCGTAAGTATATTCGCGAACGCGCCATCGTTGGTGAGCAAAAGCAAGCCCTCGCTCTGCTTGTCCAGCCTGCCTACGGGGTAAACCCGAACGGGAAGGTCTTTAAGCAGGTCGACGATGGTCTTGCGCCCAAGCTCATCGCTCATTGTGGTGACGTAGCCGCGGGGCTTGTACATGGCAAGATAGTATTTTTTGCCGCCCTCCGGTGCGTCCAGACGCACTCCATCCAGCGTGATGATGTCCTTTTTTGGGTTGACGCTCATGCCGATTTCGGCCTTTCTGCCGTTGACCTGCACCCTGCCCTGTTTGATATACTCCTCTGATTTTCTGCGCGAGGCAACGCCCATGTCGGACATTACCTTTTGAATCCTATCCCCGTTTTGTACAGCCATGTTGTTTCTTGTTCCTTTCAAAATAAGGCCTTTGCGGCGCTATACTGTGTGTAAAACTATTGCAAAAGCCATAAGACTAAGCCTTGCTCGATGTGGGACATCTTTAAGCCGCTTCGCTATCCGCCACGAACAGCCGCGCGATGCGCGCCCAAAGGGTCGGGTTTTCCTTATATTTAATATCCTTTGCCGCATAGAGCGGCAGGGTTTTTACCGTAACTCCGTCTGTGATATATTCCACACTGCCCACCACCTGCCCCTTTGCAACCGGCGCAAACAGCATAGGCGGGGCGAGGATGCGGCGCTCAAGGTTTTTCAGTTCGCTTTCGGATAATACCGCGTTTGCCTGTTCACTTGTGACCACCGGCAGCCGGATGGAATCGCCGCCCGCTACGGGAACCACCGCACCGTCTAAATCGGTGTCGATGCCTACGCTTTTATACAGCTCAAAGCCGTAATCAAACAACGCGGCATGGTCGCGCCAGTCGTCCGGGTCGTTGAGCGTGACGCAGATCAGGCGCACGCCGTCCCGCTCCGCCGCCGATACCAAGCAGCGGCGCGCCTCGCTGGTAAAGCCGGTTTTAACGCCGATACAGCCCTCGTAGCTGTCTACCAGTCGGTTGTGGTTGTCAAGCCAGCGGTCGTAGGGCGGGTTGCCGTACCGCACACGCATGTTGCTTTGACTGCAGATTTCTGCAAACCGTTCGTTCTCCAGCGCAAACGCCGCAAGGCATGCCATGTCGTAAGCGGTGGAGTAGTGCCCCTCGGCATCCAACCCCGAAGGGTTTGCAAAACGGGTGTTCTCAAGACCAAGCTGCTGTGCCCGCTCGTTCATGCGCATGACAAAGCCGGATATGCTGCCGCACATCGCAACGGCGGCGGCATTCGCGGCATCGTTGCCCGACGAAAGCAGCATGCCGCACGCAAGCGCAAACATCGTGACCGAGTCGCCTTCCCTAAGTCCCATGGAGGAACCCTCTACATGGATGGCGGCGGCGTCCACCACAAACTCCTTCTCCAGCGCGGGATGCTCGAGTGCCAGCAGCGCGGACATAATCTTTGTGGTGCTTGCTATGGGCAGCTGCTCCTGCGCATTGGATTGGTAGATCACGCGCCGCGTCTGAGCCTCGATAACCACCGCGGATTTTGCGGAGATTTCGGGCGGTAAGGACGGTGCGGTTTGAACCGCCGTAACCATCATTGCCGCCAGTAAGGCAGCCGCCGCCTGTTTAAGCATACCGTTTCCCCAGCCTTTCCTACCGCCAAACAATAACAGTAGGAGTATATGCTTTTATCGCCTTGTTCATTCGCGGGCTGGGGTCATGAAAGGGACAGAACAGATATGTCCCAGTTGTCGGACTGATTGATGCCGTCAAAACGCATCTGTTTGCAGTATACATATCTGCCGTCAGGGCTTACGTAGTCTTCATAATAGTCCCGATAAACCGACATGTTCTGCGGCAGCTGATACAGCATGCAAACCTCCCCTGAATTCATGGCAACCTTGTAGATTGCAGTGGTGCTGTAGCCGAGGTTTGCCGCCGTGTTCACCCAATAATCGGACGCAGAAAAGATGAGTGTGGGATTATCCTCGTCCTGTGTATCGAGCGACAGCAGATTAAAATAGTACTGTCCCTTGGGCTGCGTGAGTCCCAAATCGTTCTGCAAAACGCGGTACAGCACATCGTTGTGACTATCATAACAACAGAACTTGCTATCACCCATTGTTATCTGCCCGTTCTCCCCTTCAATCCAATCATAATCTATTGCGGTTAGAAACCGCCCATCGGTAAAGACGTTGTAATCAGCCTGCATGTCCAAAAAATCGTAAAGCTTTCTATCGTCCATGTTCGCGTAGCTTATGCGCGTATGCCACACATTTTGCTCACTGTAATAATCATCATACATAATTAGGGTGTTATTCTCTAAATGATAACGGGGGTAAGCGGGCAGCTCTTCGCTTTTGTATACCGGCGAAACGGTATTGTCACGATTTACGACATACAGCAAATCTCTTTGATTTTGACCGTCCACCAGCTGCAGGCAGGCGGTGTAATAATACAGTCCATTCATCGCCCAACCCTGACCCGAACCAAACGAGTTGGCCACATAGATTGTAAAGCCCGCGCGCACAGCTTCAATCATGTCGGACACCAGGGTCAATTCATCGCTACTGACACTGTATACATAGATTCTTGCCCGTGTATTGACCACAAATCGGTCCTCATCCAGCCATGTCACCAAGGCGACATCCTGCATAACCGAGCGTTCAAACGGCTCACGTTGTTTTTTGATTTCGCTCTCCTGCATTGCGGGAAAGACGCGAACCAGCCGTCCGTCCGCTGTAAACAGAGCGGCGTTTACAAAGGTGGTTTTGCCGTCTTGATTTACAATTCGCGTTGGCGCGTTATTGCAGCCTGCCGCAAAAACCATATGATCGTTCCACGAAAGCGACACGTTTGTGCCGCTGGGACTGTACGGCGCGTCCGCACCGCCGCCGTATAAGTTGACGGTAGTACCATCCTCACCCGAAACACGCATGTGTACAAGGGTGTTTGCTTGGGCGATTACCAGCTCATCCGAAGCATCCGACCAGCGTACCTGCAACGCCGTAGCAGTAGGACAAACAAACGTGTCGGTCGCAATTATGCCGGATGCCGCTTCGAGCTTATCCTCCGGGGATTCATCCGTCTGCACGCGCGGCAGAGACTGAGAACAGGAAGCAAACAAGCATGCAATACAGACCATTGCCACTAATCGCAGAAATCGTGTCAAAGCCAAACCGCCTTCTCTCTACCCATTTGCGTATGCAAAAGAGCTACTTCTGTGCGTCCTGCGCGTCGCCTTCCGTATCCTTTTTTGCGGCAAACAGCGCTGCAAGCTCGGTGATTTTATCCATCACCTCGGGTACCAGGTTGATGGCGCGGTCGGCGGTATTGTTCTTTTCGGCAAGCTGTATCAGGCGCACATTGCCGCCGGACAGCACCAAAAACGCAACGGGGTTAACGGTAAGACCCGCACCCGCGCCGCCGCCAAATCGATCCTTTTCGGGGCTTTTTCCGCCAAAATCAGACCCGCCGGACGCAAACCCGAGATGCACCTTGGATACCGGGATAATCACCGTTCCCTCCGCGGTTGTAATCGCGTCGCCGATGATGGTGTTGCCGTCCACCATATCCTTAATCTTCTGAATGGTGGAGTCCATCAGACCTTTAATCGGATGTTCGCTCATTGTTGCCAGCTCCATTCTCGCCGCTGGTAGCGGCTATTGTTTGGGGTTTTCGGTTACTATAATGCCTATTGAACAGGGTAATAATACCTAAAAAATACTAATTGATAACTGCGTCCGCCGACTTTTTGGGGTGCGGTTGCGCCGCGACTTCGTTCTCTTCACTCTTTCGTTTTATCATATGCTTAAGCAGCCGAACGCCAAACCGAATACCCGCGGCGATTGAGGCGGCCAAGCTAACATGCAGATGAACCCGAAAAAAGATGTCCCCCTCGGGTGCATAGTAGTTTGGCAGTATCTGAACATCGGGTTTGCATACCGACCGAAACGATTCTTGTACCAGCCCGTATAATCCGTACGCATAAGCGTTGAGCCTGCCCGCCTCAAAGGCGGCGTCGGCGGGATTGTCCGCCGTGACATCCATATACAGCTCAAGGCGGGTGATACGCCCCTTGGAAAGGGCGCGTTTTACTACGGGCGAAATCGACTCGGATGCAATCTTTACCCAAGACACGATACCAAACAGGTTCTTTTGGTCAAGTGCCTGCTCTTGCTGCTTTGCTTTCTCGTCCTTTTTTTGCTTCGTCTTTTGCTTCTTTCGCTTCTTCTTTGGCCCTGCTTGGGGCATTAGGTGATAGCAAAACAGCAGGTATCTCGCTTGTATAAAAAGCTCTTTGTCATATTTTAAGATGATGCGTATCGGAGCGATAAGCAGCAAAAAAAGCACAATCATTACACCAAGGATAATCCATCCCGCCATATTGATGATTCCGCCTCCTTCGCCCATGTGGCATTTTTGATGCTTACCCTACCTTGCCGTGCCCACCGTTTCCAGTTCGGTTTGCAGCTCGTCCTCCTGCGTGTCGTGTATTGCCGGTTGCTCGTCAGCCGTGTCCTCCGTATCCTGTTGAATCGGGGGCAGCGCGTCAAGTGAATCGAGCCCAAAGCAGCGGAGAAAATGGGCGGTGGTGCGGTACGCAATCGGTCGACCCGGCAGTTCAAGGCGCCCCGCTTCCTCCACAAGTGATTTGTTCACCAGGTTTGTGATAACGCCCGAGCTGTCAACCCCGCGCACCTGTTCAACAAAGCCTTTTGTCACAGGCTGATTGTATGCGATAACGGCCAGTACCTCCATCGCCGCCGGCGAAAGCTGTGTATTGCGGTTTGCCGCAAGCACCGATTGAATCACCTCGCCGTACAGAGGGCGGGTGGTAAGCTGGTATGCCGTACCCAAACGCAGAACCGTGAGTGCCGTGCCCTCCAGCCGGTCGCCCAATGAGCGGATGACACGGTCAAGCTCCTTGGGCACAATGCCCAGCTCCTCACACAGCTTGTCCTGCTCTATGGGATCGCCGCTTGCAAACAGCACCGCCTCTATCTTATTCTCAAGCTCTCGTAACTCCATGCAGTGTGTCCTCTCCCCCCGTGTTCCTGTCGATTGCCGCAGTGAAGCATTGTATGGAATCGGGTTTTCATATAAATATCAGGCGACATCCTCAAGCTATGGTTGGGTGGATTTTGCCGCCGCTTGCCTTTGCTTTTTGATGAACTGTACCTCTTTGCCTGTGTCGTCCACCTCAAGGCGCCTTGACTTAACCAGCTCAAGCACCGCAAGAAAGGTCGCCACCAGCTCGCTTCGATCCTTTGCGTCCCTAAAAAGGCTGCTGAAGCGCTGATTGGAGCGTTTGTACAGCTTTCGCATGATTTTTAGAATGCAGGAAGCAACCGACACCACGCGGCGCTGCACAATGCCCGAAAACGCGGAGGCGGGCGGCGGAAGGCGGCGCAGGCTTTTGCCCGATACGCTCGCGTATGCCGCAACAAGCTCCGCTGCTTGATGGGTAAAGCCATAGGTTTCGTCTACCTCTAATTGAATGGGCTTTGCGGTAAAGATGGCTCCGCCCACATACTGACCGGCAAGTTCTGCGGCGACACGCTTCATCATCGCGTACTCAAGCAACTGCCCTGTCAGCTCGCGGCGAAGCTGTTCCCCCTCATCATGGCGGGGCAGCAGCATGGCGGATTTGATGTGCACAAGGCGTGCGGCCATCTCCAAAAACTCACTCGCAACCTCCAAATCCTCACGGCGAAGCTGCTCGATGTACTCCGTGTACTGGCTCACCAGATCAAAGATAGAGACGTCATAGATATTAAGCTTGTGCTTTGAAATCAGGTGCAGCAGAAGGTCGAGCGGACCCTCAAAGCTCTCGAGCTTAAACGACATCTTATCCGTCACGTTTTCTCAGTCTCCTTCTTTGAAACATCTACTATATATAATTGAAAATGACCGAAAACGGCACGGTCAAAAGGTCCAGCAGGTTGTACATCTGCCCGGTGACAACGGAAAGCGGCACGGACAGTACGCCCGTAAACAGCAGGGCAAACACCGCAAGCATGATAATGCGCTCATATTTCATGATGGTGTAGTACAGCTTGTCGGGTAAAAACAGCCCCAAAATCCGCGACCCGTCCAGCGGCGGAATGGGCAGCAGGTTGAACACACCCAGCGCCGTGCTGATATAGGCAAGCATGTCAAATATTTGAACGAGATAGTATACCGAGTCGGGCATGTCCCTGCCAAAGATAAGAAGAAGCGCCTTTTGCACCAGTAAAAAAAGCATGGTCAGCAGAAAGTTGGACACCGGTCCCGCCAGCGCAACAACCGCCATGCCGCGTTTGGGGTTTTTAAACGCACGTATGTCCACCGGTACGGGCTTTGCCCATCCAAAGCCGGCAAACAGCACCATGACCGTGCCAAGCAGGTCGAGGTGCCGCAGCGGGTTTATGGTTAGTCTGCCCATACGGCGGGCGGTGTTGTCGCCCAGCTTATCCGCCACCAGTGCGTGGGCAAGCTCGTGCACCGGCAATATCGCAACCACCGCCAGCAGGCGGATGGAAAGCTCCAGCAGACGGTTGACCGATAGGGCCGAAAGAAGATTGGTCACAGGTTATCCTCCCGTCATATAGTAAAACGGCGGGGCGTTGCCCTTGCCGACAGAAAACAGGTAAATTTAATCAACAGTTTTATTATAAATTGTTAAATGCGAAAACACAATAGCGTTCACAGTTTATTAAGGCGGCAGCGACAGTGCGTTAAAAACCTGCGGAACGGACGCGGTTGCACTTCTATTCTTACGCAAAAATACATAGCCTTTTATATAGCGACTGCCCCTCAGACACGATATCACGCTGCGGTGGTGATGTTCTTTTGAACCGTATACTCGGCTTTGTGAAAAAAAGGTTGTTTTCGGTATGTGTTTTGCTGCTTTGCGCGGCCATAGCCGTAAACCTACTTCTTTTGCTCCTGCCCGGTTCCGCTGCGCTGCGGGCATCCGCGCAAGGGAGTGCGGGGGATTCGCAGCCGAAGAAGGACGACGACTATATTAAATGGGTGGACTTTACCGTGACCTCCGCAGCGATGGAAAAGGCGCTGAAGCTTGATATTGACAGCCACGATGGCGATGCTCCGCTGAACTGGATAGAACTGCTGGCGTATCTCGGCACAAAATACGGCGGCAACTTTAAAAAGTACAAGGCAAAGGACATGGATGCGCTGGTGGAAAAGCTACGCGGCGGTGCCAAGATGCAGGAGCTTGTCGCCGACATGAAATATTACGACTACTATTACGAGGCGTACGATGCGGTGCTGGGCGGGCTGACGGGAACGTACCAGATACAAACAGCCGAGTCGCTGGAAAACGGCACGGTGGTCTATGAGGATAAGTACGGGCTCAAGGCATACTCGCCCATCGCGTACGGGTACTGTTATTCGCACTACGACGATTTCGGCAACTCCCGCTCGTTCGGCTTTCGGCGCACCCATCTGGGCAACGACCTGCTGGGCAGCATCGGCACGCCGATTATTGCGGTGGAATCGGGCGTGGTGGAGACGGTGGGTTGGAACCGCTTCGGCGGTTGGCGGGTAGGTATCCGCAGCCTGGACGGCAAGCGGTACTATTACTACGCGCATATGCGCAAGAACCGCCCCTACCACGCCGACTTAAAGGAGGGTGCCGTCATTGAGGCGGGCGACATCATCGGCTACCTTGGCATGACCGGCTACTCGGATACTGAAAACGTAAACGGCATGTCTGTGCCCCACCTGCATTTTGGGATGCAGCTGATCTTTGACGAGTCGCAAAAGGAGAGCAACAACGAGATCTGGATTGACGTTTATCATATTATTGACCTTCTTGAGCACCATAAATCCCCTGTTGTGCGGGAAGACCAAACAAAAGAATACTATCGCAAGTACGCTTTTGTCGACCCCACCGTAGAAGCCCTGGGCGGAAATATACCGCAGTTTGAAAAGATGGATGAGGAGGCAAACGCCGCGCTGTGGCAGTAACGTATCCAGCCCCTCGTACCCTACGGACGAACTAGGCTCGTTATGAGTTGAACCCAAGGCGAATTCTCTATTGCCGGCAGGGCACTTCCCCCCACGAAACGCAAACCGGCTCAGCCCGTTTTCGACATGAGGGCTGAGCCGAAACTATGCTTCGTGCACGCAGGATTACTGCAGACTGGCGCGGTCGAATGTCACGGTGGAGATCTTTGCAATCTCACGGTTTTTTGTGAGTACGCGCCACAGTAACAGCGAGATGTAGAAATCCACACTGCTGTGAATAACTGTGCCTACCCCCACAAGCAAAACAACCGAGTACAGAAAGGGGGTGTCGTAGTTCTTGGGCGCAAGCAGGTTGCCAAAGTAGAACGGAATAACCACCAGTACCTCGCACACCCCGTGAAGCAATGAGATGGCTCCGCAAAAGCCGGCGGTCTTTGCCGGGGACAGCAGGGTGTATGGATGGCGTTTGAGCCAGAAGGCGCCCGCACAGGCAAACACAACATGCGTAAGCGCGCGAAGCACGATAACAAGCGGAAATCCGCCGAGGAAAAAACCGATTGTGGTGCCGAAGGATACTGCGATTGCCACCGCAGGGGAGATAAGCATTGACAGGAACACCGCAACATGGCTTGCCAGTGTAAACGACGCAGGCTCCAGAACAACCTTGAGCGGTGAGAACATGGGTATGACAATGCCAACCGCGCAAAGCAGCGCCGCCGCCGTCAGACGGTAGATCTTGATGCTTCTGTTCATTTTGTTCTTCCTTTCATTGCGCTGCCCACGTTAAAACCGTGTGAAACGTGTTTCCCATGCAGCCTCGAACCATATTAGCAATATTCTAGCATTTCGGAATATTCAGCGCAAGAACGACGATGCCAAAAATTTGCGCAATACTGCACAATTTTCATGCAGATGATAGAAACAATCCAATCCATTGCCCACTTTTACGTATGCAAAATGAACTTTGCGCATATTTATTGTAACGGAAGGGTTCGCAGGTACGCTCACCAAACACTGCGACGCATTGTTCTATACTCAAAGCAAGGGGGGTACCCCCCCATTTGATTTACGCCGTTAAGCGGTGAGATGGAGGTTGTTATGGCAAACTGTGCTGCGTGGGTGGATACCGTTACAATGGAAAGCGAATTAAGTCATCAGCAAAATGCGGTGCTGCATTATAAGATTACGTATCCCCAGTTTTCGGGCACCTACTTTCAGCGGATGCTGTGTGAGATGAACTGCCTGTACAAGGCAAAGGCACAGGCCTTGCAGCAGGGTAGGGTTCGCGAGCTGTTTTGTCAGGCGACAAACGAGGTGGCGGGTGCCCAAACGCAGGAGAATGAAAACAACGCGCGGATGCCCCGCTATGACCTTACGGTAACGTTTCAAACACCGTTTAACCAAAACGGCGTACTGAGCCTGTATTTTGACCAGTACGAGTTTACGGGCGGTGCCCACGGCAACACGGTGCGCTGCTCGGATAGCTGGAATCTTCAGCGCGGCAGCTGCCTGCTGATGCGCGACCTGTTTGCGCGCCCTGTCAACTACAAGGCGTACCTCATCGAATACATTAACAAACAGATAGCCGAGCAGATGGAGACCGACGATACAATCTATTTTGACGATTACGCGTGCCTGACCGTTCGCTACTTAAACGAACGTCAGTTCTATCTTACGCCCGAAGGGATTGTTGTGTACTATCAGCAATACGAAATCGCCCCGTATTCCACCGGTATTCCCACCTTTGTCATCCCCTATTCTCAGGGCTGTATCTCTATGCCGGGAAGCGGCTGCCGGTAAACGGCTTGCAAAAGCAATGGTTGTGTTCCTACAAGCGCCTGTGTGGCGGTGGTGAGATGATGCGTCATCCACTCCCTCCCACAGGGCTTTTTTGCGATTAAATTGCATTTATTTGTTGTGGCACGCAAATACTAATGCTGTTTGACACACCACAATGCTTTTACACTATCGGTATGGGCATGGGAAGGGCAAGGAAGTATGAATGAGCGCTAAAGCAACAAGGGCAAGATATGTTCTGCTTCTCGGCTTTTTGGACCTTTTGTGCTCGGCGGGCTCTGTCATTATCGGGTTTCGGCTTAAATTCGGCTTTGTGGGTAGGATTCCCACGCACTATACCGAAAACACCAACTTTTACATCCTTGCGGTATTTGTGTTTACGGTATTGTTTAATGCGTTGTTTCGGGTCTACTCCCCCATGCGGCGAAGTATTGACGTTGCGCATATCTCGCTGTTGCTCCCTTCCTCCGCCATGGTGTTTGCCTCACTGGTACTGGCGGACCGCTCGCTTCGGCTGGGCATGCCGGTGGAGGTTATGGGTATTATCTGCGCGTTTTTGCTGTGCCTTATGCTGATGGCACGCATGGTTGTAAAGGGGCTGCGCATTGCAAATATTTGGTACGAAAGCACGTGGAGCAGCAAGGGCGCGAAGCGCGTTATCATATACGCCGCGGGGGAGATGGGCAAATATCTTTATACCAAGCTGTCGGTTAATCCCCATTCGGGGCGAAAGGTCGTGGCGTTTATCGATGACGACCACGCCCTGCACGGCAAGCGCATTGGTTCGGCAAGGGTTGTAGGCGGCTTTCGCAGCCTTGCTTATGCAGTTCGCACCTATGCCGCGGACGAGGTCATCATTGCGCTGCCCGGTGCCGATACCGAGCTTGTGAAGCGGATTGTAACGGTATGCCGCCAATGCAAGGTGGATGTTTCGCGTTTTGGCAGTATCGAAACAATCGACAGCCCCGAGAAGGCAAACATCAGCGGCATTCGGCTGGAAGACCTGCTGCGGCGCGACAAGATTAACCTGAACATGAAGGTGGTGCGCGCCTTTTTACAAGGACGCACCGTTTTGGTAACGGGTGGCGCGGGGTCGATTGGTTCGGAGATCTGCCGTCAGGTTTTGCAGTTTGGCGCCGCAAGGGTCGTGGTGTTTGACATAGATGAAAACGGGCTGTTTGAGCTGGGTAACGAGCTGCGCGATGCCTTTGCGGAGGATCGTTTATTTCTGCGCATCGGCTCAATTCGCGATACGGCGCGGCTTGCCCAGTTGTTTGGCGAGTTTGCCCCCGACGTGGTGTTTCACGCCGCCGCGCACAAGCATGTGCCGATGATGGAGGACAACCCGTTTGAGGCGATAAAGAACAACGTTTTCGGCACCCTCACCGTCGCACGCGCCGCTTCCCGTCATCACTGCGGGCAGTTTGTGCTAATCTCCACCGACAAGGCGGTAAACCCCGCCAACATCATGGGGGCATCCAAGCGCATTGCCGAGCGGTGCATTCAGATGTTGGGTGCAAGCGGCAGTACGGTGTTTGCCGCCGTGCGCTTTGGCAATGTTCTGGGCAGCAGCGGCAGCGTGGTGCCGTTTTTTATGAAACAGATTGAAAACGGCGGACCGATAACTGTGACGCATCCCGATATGCGGCGGTATTTTATGACCATCCCCGAGGCGGTGCAGCTGGTTTTAGAGGCGGGCGGCATTGCGTCGGGCGGCGAAATCTTTGTGCTGGATATGGGGCAGCCGGTTCGCATATACGACCTTGCGTGCGACCTGATTATGCTGCACGGGCTAAAACCGGGCGTTGACATAAAAATAGAGTTCTGCGGACTGCGACCGGGCGAAAAGCTGTTTGAGGAGATTAAGCTCGCCGAGGAGGACGTATCAAAAACCGACAACAACAAGATCTTCGTCCTCAAGCAAAGCGACAGTGACTTTACCGCGTTTACCCGTCGGCTCGATGAGCTGGAACATGCGTGCCTGAGGGGAAGCACCGCCGATCTATTCGAATCGGTACGCGGGCTGGTTCCCAGTTTTATTCACGGGCGTGGCACGGTTGAGGAGGAATCATCATCCGACGAGATATTATCAGGCGAATAACCGGCAACCCGTTCTTGCAAAATGTCCTCATCCTGATGAGCGGCTCTGTGGTGTCGCAGATCATACCGTTTATCACCTCCCCCCTGCTCGGCAGAATCTATTCGCCCGAGCTGTTTAGCGTGCTTGCGCTGTTTTTGTCTACCGTCAACATCCTTGATGTGTTTGCCACACTCAAGTATGACCTTGCGATAGTGGTAGCCGATAATGAAAAGGACGCCGCGGCGACCTTATGGCTATGCATAATAATAAACTGTTTGCTAAGCCTTCTCGTTCTTGCGGCAACGCCGTTTGTCGCTGTGCTTTTTCCCCGTTTTGTGGGCGAGCAGAGCGGCTGGGTGTATCTGGTGCCGCTTTCAGTGCTGTTCACCTCTTTGTTTACCGCTTTAAGCTACTACAACCTGCGCCTTGACCGCTACAAGCGCATCACACAGGCGAACATTGTGCGCTCGGTCACCGCAGCGGTGCTGCAGGTTGGGCTTGGTCTGCTGGGGTTTGGCGCATACGGACTGATGCTCGGTCAGGTCACGGCGTATCTTGTCGCATGCATTCTGCTGCTGTACGACGCGCGCAGGTATCTGCCCCGACCGAGCCTTTCACTGATTAAGGCGGCGGCTAAACGCCACCGCAAGTTCCCGCTCTTTACCCTGCCAGGCACCCTTGCAAACACACTGAGCTATAACCTTGTTACGTATTTTCTCAACGGCTTTTTTGCTCCCGCTCAGCTTGGGTATTATACGCTGGTCAACCAGGTGCTCAGCACGCCTCTGACGGTTATATCCGGGGCGGTGGGCAATGTGTTTTTGAAAAAAAGCGCCGACGATGCATCCGCAAAGTCGCTGAGCGTAAGAACCTTTGACGCGATTACCCGCACATTGTTTTGCCTTTCGGTGCCTATCTTTGCCGTGCTGTTCCTGTTTGCCACCCCCATCCTGCGCATCTTTTTAGGGGAGCAGTGGGCGGCGGCAGGCGGCATGGTTCGCGCGCTGATTCCCATGTTCTTTGTGCGATTTGTGGTAATGCCCGTAACCACCAGCGCGATTGTGGCGGGGCGGCAGGGCGCGTCAATGGTGTGGCAGTTCTCGTTGCTTACCGCGTCGGTGCTGCCCGCCTTGATTCAGATTTTTAATCCGCTGGACATCAATCGGTATTTAACAATACTATCCCTATTGCTTGCCGTAAGCTACGCGGCGTTTTATCTGTACTGCCGCGGGCTGCTAACAAAGGGCAAAAAGCCGCGCGCTGAATAACCACAACGCATCATACCGCCTGTGCGGGTAACAGGAGAGAAACGCCATTGAACGATGCAGTAAAACGAATAAAACACATCGCGCCAAAGACATTTGAGCTATTATACCTTGGCTGCCTGTTCCTTATGACATTTGAAATTGCCGTCCCCTTGCCAATCAGCCTTTTTAAGGGGTTTTATATTGCCGCCTTTGTCGTGCTTTTGCTGCGCGTTACCCTATTGCGGGAGGGCTTTTCGCTGCTGCTGCCGACGGCTTTGCGCAATGGGCGCATCCTTCTGCCGTTGTTTTTGCTTTTGGGGTATCTGGTGTGGGACGCTGTTGGGTTGTTGTACTCGCCGGATGTGGAGTATGCCGCACGCAAATACTATGTGGTGCTGCCGATGCTGCTGTTTCTGGTCCCAACCCTGTGTTATGCGCGGGATGAACTGCATCTGAACCGGCTATACCTGACCCTTGGGTGGTCGGGTGCCGCCGTACTGCTGTTTTCGGTTGCGAACTACTTCATCTACGAACTGGTCGCCCTGCCCTACATCCGGCGCCTTTCGACGATTGCCGATTACAACCGCTATGCCGAAAACCTCTTTGTTGCCCTTGCGCTGATGGGTTACGGTATTCTCGGCACAAACCGCCGAAGCCGGCGCCGCTTGCTGCTGCTGTTTTCTGTTTTGGTGCTGTTTGCCGCAGCCATTACGGTAAGCGGCTCGCGGCGAACCTACCTGTTGATGTTCCCCGCCGTCACCCTGCTGCTGCTGTTTCGCGCATTTTACATCGCGCGGTACAGTGACACCGAGCGCACGGCGTTTGCACGGCTTTGCTTCGGTTGCGGTCTGTGCGCGCTGGGTGCCGCCGCGGTTTTTTTGCTGCAGGCGGGCTTTGAGCGGTACTCCGACGTCAAATACGAGCAGCTTGTAGAAGACGGCGGGGTGGTAAGCGAAGAAAACAGCGTAGATGCGGTGATCGATTCCATCTCGGGCGGCGGGATGTTTGAAAAGCGCGCCGTAATATGGAAGGTGGCGGCGGACACGGCACTAGATTACGATTTTCAGGACATACTAGTAGGGCGCGGCAGCGGCTACGACTCGTACCTGTACGACCATACCTCTGACAAGGCCCTTGCAACGCTTTATCAAAGCGTCGAGCCAAAACCAAAGAATTGGATGAACCCGCACAACTTTGTGCTCGCCGATTATTTAAACGGCGGGCTGGTTCGTATCCTTCTTTCGCTTGGACTTTGCGCCTCTATCTTCGCCAGCCTTTGGGCGGTTTTTACGCGTCGTCCGGGTCGTGCGCTCGGACCGCTGACCGTGGCGGCGTTTGTGTACTTCGGTGCGTTTATCTCGGGTCGTTACGGCTTTGTAAACGACAAGTTTTTTTATATTGTGCTTGCATGTATTGTGACGGAGCATGCCCTTGCAATGCGTGCCCGCCCTGCAACGGGAAGGTGATGGACAGTTGATTTTATTCGTGTGCTATACCGATATCGGCAACACGTCCTCCGGCTCAACCATGCGTCCGAGGATGATGTATGATGCGTTTTGTGAGCTGGGGGTTGAGGTGCTGCTATTGAGCGGCGCGCAGCAAGACCGTGACAGCCGCCGCCGCGCGGTACGCGGCATCTATACGCAGCTACAGACAAAAACACCCCAGTTCTGCTACATTGAGCTACCCAGCGGTCCGATTTTCGGCTGGGAGGATCGACGGCTTTTGCTGTATTTAAAGCGTCTTGGGGTACCCTGCGCCGCCTTTTACCGCGACGCATACTACCGCTTTGCCCCGTGGTGGAATGTTTCGGTTTCCAAAAAGGCGGTGATACGGCTGCTGCACACGGTGGACAACCTGCTTTTGCGCCGCTGCTGTGACATTGTGTACTTCCCCTCCAAAACCATGGCGAAGCTGTTTACCTTCCCCCGCACCGGCGTTTTACCGCCCGCATGCGAGGCGCGCTTTTTAAAGCCGCGGGAACAACCCCGAAACTGCATCTACGTAGGGGGGCTATCCCACCGGTACGGCACCGACCTTTTGCTGCTTGCGTTTGACCAGCTAAACCGAAACGACAACTACCCGCTTACCATTGTTTGCCGCGAGGCAGAGGCGGATGAGATCCCCCCCTCCTACCGCGGCAAGCCATGGCTGACGATTGCTCATGCATCCGGCGAACGGTTAACCGAATACTACGCCGCGGCAGACATCGGTCTGTACTGTGGCAGGCGGGATCTCTACATGGATTTTGCAATGCCCGTCAAGGTGTTTGAATACCTTTCGCACGGTCTTGCGGTGGTGACGACAAACTGCATTGAGATTGCGGCGTTTGTGCGCAAAAACGGTGTGGGTACGGTCGTCAACGACGACGCGCGTTCCATAGCCGCAGGCGTGCGCGAGATGATGTCGCGCCCAAAGGCGTACCGCACCTGTTACGAGAACATTGTGCGCACGGTAAAGGACGGCAACCTGTGGACCCACCGCGCGCAGCAGGTAACGGATGATCTGCTGCAAAAAAAGAAGGATTAACGGGCAATACTATTCTCCGATAAAGGTGTAGAATAATCTGCGTTAAAGCCCATGCGGCAGAGCACCGGGCATGATTTTATGCACTTTATGGTCGCATTATAGTATAAGGAGGCGGAGTATGTGAGGATTCTGTTTGTTTCTGCGGCAAACTCTTCGCACACCGTCAAGTGGGTGAATATCCTCGCACGGCGCGGTCATCAGGTAGTGCTTGCATCGCAGATAGACCACCGTGCCGAGAAGGACGCAATCGACCCGCTGGTTCGTGTAGAGTATCTGCAGTATCCCGGCTCCTTAGGGTACTACCGCAACGCGGCACAGCTGCGCGAGCTTGCAGCGGCAACGCTTCCCGATGTGGTGAACGCGCATTATGCGACAGGCTACGGCACACTGGCACGCAGGGCGCGGGTTAAGCCGCTGCTATTGTCTATCTGGGGCAGCGATGTGTATGAGTTCCCGAATAAAAGCAGGTTTCATCGGGGGCTGCTCGAAGCAAACCTCTCCTATGCACAGGCGATTGCTTCCACAAGCCTGATCATGGCAAAAGAGGCGGAGCCGTACATGAAGAACGGTACGCCGGTATTCATCACCCCGTTTGGCGTTGACACAAGGCTGTTCTGCCCCGTTCCCCGCACGGGGCAGGAGGAGTTTGTGGTGGGTACCGCAAAGCGTCTTGAGCCGGAAAGCGGGGTGGATATTCTGCTTAAGGCGTTTCGCCTGTTTCGCACACAGGTGCGCATTAAAAACCCCGCGGGCAGATTAAGGCTGCGCATCTACGGAAACGGCAGTGAATACGCCCCGCTGATGGGGCTTGCGCGGGAGATATTGATTCTTGACGACACCGAGTTTTTCGGGCAGATTGCCAACAATGCCGTGGCAGAGGCGTTTGCCGGCATGGATGTGGTGTGCCTGCCGAGTGTGCGCGAAAGCTTTGGCGTCGCCGCGGTGGAGGCGATGGCGTGCGGGCGTCCGGTGATTACCAGCGGGGCGGATGGCTTTTTGGAGACGGTGGAAAACGACGTAACGGGCATCATACTGCCAAACCTAAACGAGACCCTGCTTGCCGATGCCATGCTGAAGCTGTACAGCGACCCCCTGCTGCGCCGTGCTATGGGGGAGTCAGGTCGCCGCCGCGCCGTGGTGCTATACTCGTTGGAGGAGTGCGCACGCGGGATGGAGGAAGCACTGGAGCACACGGCAAGGCTTACCGACTGATTGCGGTAATTACAATAAAGCAACTGTTCAAACAAGGTCGGGTTAAAGCCGAAAGTTGTGTTTTGCTTGCTTTTTTTGCGCACCGTATTGGCTCATTTGGTATCACGCATCACAGTGCAGGAAAGGGATGGGTGCCATTAACATTCTGATCATCAACCATTACGCGGGCAGCAATGCGATGGGGATGGAGTACCGCCATTTTTATCTTGCCAAAGAGCTGGTGCAGATGGGGCACAGTGTGACCATTACAGCGGCAAGCTTTTCTCACCTGCGCGGGCAAAACCCGCTGCCCGACCACACGATGCAGGAGACCATAGAAGACGGTGTGCCGTTTTTATGGATGAAAACGCCCCCTTACTACCGCAACAACGCCTATCGCGCGCGCAACGTCGCGGCGTTTTTGTCCGCTGTTTGGGTGCACGCAAAGGAGCTTGCTGCGCATTACCGCCCGGATGTGGTTGTGGCATCCTCCACCTACCTTCTGGACATCTACCCCGCCGCTCGCATTGCGCGTTACACGGGGGCAAAGCTGGTGTTTGAGCTGCATGACGTTTGGCCGCTTAGCCTGATGGAGCTGCACGGGTTTTCTGAGCAAAACCCGCTTATGCGGCTGCTTGCAAAGGCGGAGCGCACAAGCTATCGCATGGCAGACGCGGTCGTAAGCATCCTGCCCGGCGCGTCGCTTCGCGCACAAGAGCTTGGAATCGCGAGCAAAACGATTACCCATGTGCCCAACGGGATATCGGACCATGCCGGTAAGCTCAGCACAAAAAGCCGCGCGCAGCAACGCATTGAGTTTTTAAAGCAGCAGGGCATATTTACCGTGGTCTATGTTGGCGGCTTTGCGCAGGCAAACGCGCTGCAAACACTGGTACAAGCCTGTTCTTTGCTGCCCGACGGCATAGCCGTGGTACTGGTGGGCAAGGGGGAGTACAAGGACGAGCTTGCCGCTTACGCCGCGCAAAACAACCTGCGCAACCTGTATTTTGAGGAGTATGTACCCAAAGCACAGGTGCAGGGCGTGCTGGCGCAGGCCGACGGCCTGTACATCGGGGCAAGGGCAAGCGCGTTGTACCGCTATGGCATCGGAATGAACAAGCTGTATGACTATATGCTGGCGGCGCGACCGATTCTTTTTGCCATCGACGCGCCTGACAATGAGGTTAAGCAGAGCGGCTGCGGCATCTGCATAAAGCCGGAGGACGCACATGCTCTGGCGGAGTGCATTGTACGGATGCAGCAGATGTGTCTTGCCGAGCGCGACAGGATGGGGCGGCGCGGCAGGGATTTTGTGCTGGCGCATCGAAACTACCGCCATCTTGCACAGCTCTTTCTCGATGCCATCCGATAGCACCGACTAAAAACAGGGAAGTTAAAACGATGCTCGCAAACGATTTAAACGAGCTGCCTGAGCGTATGCGCGGGGAGCAATGCCGATACTATCTTGCACTATTGCAGCAAAAAAGAGCCACTTTAGCCTGTAAACGGCTGTTTGATGTTGCGGCATCGGCGGCTGGGCTGCTCACGCTTATGCCGCTGTTTGTTGTCGTCAGCCTTGCGGTGGGGCTTTCTTCCCGCGGGGGGGTGTTTTTTTTGCAGGAGCGCGTGGGGCAAAACCTGCGCCCGTTTTTTATCATCAAGTTCCGCACGATGACAGCCGAAAAAAAAGAAGCGGGCCTGCCGCTTACAACCAAAAACGACCACCGTGTAACGGCGTTGGGGCGCATCCTGCGCAGGCTGCATCTCGATGAGCTGCCCCAGCTTTTTAATGTGCTTAGGGGTGACATGTCCCTGGTGGGTCCTCGCCCCGAGGTGCCGCGTTATGTCAACCATTACGCCGACGCATTCCTCGCTTCCCTGCTCGTAAAGCCGGGCATCACCTGTACGTCCAGCATCCATTTTCGCAATGAGAACGAGCTGCTGGAGCAAAGCGACAATGCCGAAAGTGAGTACCTGACGCGTATTTTACCCATAAAGATGGAGCATAACCTCACTTACCTCAAACAGGTGGGCGTTTGGTCGGATATTAAAATACTTGTTGCGACTGTGCGAACGGTTTTTCACGGCTAGAAAGCTATATTTACAATTGTCTATGTTCTAAACTGGAGCTGAAGCTGTTTTGCTTTGATTTGATGGGCTTGTGTACGATTAATGGTACAGCAAATGCGACTTCTGTCCTTTCAATTTGCCGCATAATATGGTAGATTATATGTAGTAGTTGTTTGTTTACCGTTATAAACTGGTTGAAATAGAACCTTTTCAAAGAAAGGCGGGTTGGGTATGGAATACGAGGCATTTTCGGGCGGCGTGGAGCCGGGAGGGCTGCGCACCACCTATGAGATCAACATCCTTGTCTGCTATGTGCTTAAAACGGTGGACGCGCAGTTTACGAAGGCGCAGCTGACTGAGGTTCTGCAGCGCGACGGGCTGGTGAACTACTTTGAGCTTGCAAACAGCCTTAACGAGCTGGTGCGGCTTGGACAGGTGACGGTGAGCAAGAACGAAGCGGGAGAGGACTGCTATTGCGTAACCGAGCTGGGCGCGCAGGCATGCGCCGCCATCGAGCGAACCGTTTCGGTCTCGGTGCGGGATAAGGCGGTTAAGGCCGCGCTGCGCCTGATGAAAAAGATCGAGCGCGAGCGCAAAAACAAGGTGGAGATTATCAAGGCGGACGACGGCTATATCGTGTCCATGCGCATCCTTGACTACGGCTCCGACTTAATGGAGCTTAAGCTGTTTTTGCCCGACGCAAATCAGGCATCGCTTGTAAAGCGGCAGTTTTTAAACGACCCCCAGCTGTTATACAAGGGGGTTCTTTCGCTTCTGGTGCGCGACCTCGAGGAGTTTGGCGACATGACCCCCTGCGAAGACGACGGACTGTTTGACGAATAAGGGGGCTGCGACTTTGAGGATTGTACATATCGCGGACCTGCACCTTGGCAAAAGTCTGTTTGACTATTCCTTGCTTGGCGACCAGCGCGCATGGCTTGCGTCGTTTGTCGCCTTTTTGCGTGCCCAAAAAGCGGACGCGCTGGTGATGGCGGGGGACGTTTACCATCGCTCGGTGCCCCCGACCGACGCGGTTGGGCTACTGGATGACTTTTTAAGCGAGGTAGCGCACGACCTGCGTATCCCCGTTTTGATGATTGCGGGCAACCACGACAGCGGACAGCGGCTGGGCTTTGCATCTCGTTTCATCGAGCGGGGCGGGCTGTTTGTGGCGGGCAACCCCGACAAAACGCCCAAAACTGTGACCTTGCGCGACGAGCACGGTGAGGTAACCTTTGCCCTTCTCCCCTACTTTGAGCCGTACCAGATGCGAAAGCTGTTCCGGGACGGCGAGATTAAAACCTGCAACGACGCACTGAAAGCGGTTGCGACAAACGGGTTTGACGGGCTGGATTACACGGGACGCAACATTCTGGTTGCCCACGGCTTTTTTGGGCGGGACAGCGCGCTTGCCCGATTTTCCGACTCGGAGCGCGGCGTGGGCGGAACCGACCTGATGGACAGCACGCTGGTTGAACGGTTTGACTACGTGGCGCTGGGGCACCTGCACGCGCCGCAGACAGCGGGTGCACCGCACATCCGCTACGCGGGCTCGCCGCTGAAATACTCCCTCTCCGAGGTTACGCAGATCAAGTCGGTCACCATTATTGACCTCGGTCGTAAGGGGGAGGTTTCCATCCGCTGTGAGCAGATTGCGCCCCTACGCGACCTGCGCATTGTTACCGGCACCATCGCGCAGCTGACCGATAAGGCGCTGCAGGAGCAATACAGCCTTGACGACTATGTGTACGCCGTAATTACCGATAGAAACGAGGTGTACAACGCGATTGATAAACTGCGCGCCGTGTTCCCCAACATTGTGGGGCTTAAGCGCGAGATTGATGATGCGGGTGCGGTCGGTTCAGTCGCCGCCGGCGAGCAGCTTGCCCGCAAAACGCCGGACGAGCTGTTTGCGTCGTTCTACCACGAGATGCTGGGGGAGGAAATCTCCCCCGTGCGCGCAAAGATTGTACACGATACGCTCATGCAGGCGCAAAGAGAGGAGCCGGACGAATGAAGCCGCTTATTTTGGAGCTGAGCGCCTTTGGTCCGTATGCGGGCAGGCAGGTAATCGATTTTTCCTCCCTTTCGGGAAGCAGCCTGTTTTTGATAACGGGCCCCACGGGTGCCGGAAAGACCACCCTATTTGACGCAATCACCTTTGCGCTGTATGGTCGGGCAAGCGGCGAAAGCCGCAGGGACGCGGAGGAGCTCAAGAGCCACTTTGCCACCCCCGCAGAGACCTGCTCCGTAAAGCTGACGTTTCTGTTGCACGGTGAACAATACACGATAGAACGCAAACCCAAACAACAGCGCGTGGTGCGCGGCGGCGGGCTTTCCACCGCAAACGGGGATGCGCTGCTCACACTGCCCGGCGGTGCAACGCTCAGCGGTATCAGCGAGGTTTCGGCGCGCATTGAGACACTGCTTGGACTGGATTACAACCAGTTTCGGCAGATTGTGATGCTGCCCCAGGGGGAGTTTAAACGGCTGCTGGAGGCGGAAAGCAAGCAAAAGCAGATTATCTTCCGCAAGATTTTCTCGACCGAGCTGTACAATATTGCTGAGGCAAAGCTAAAGGAGCGGCGGGATGCCCTAAAACTGAGGCTCGACCGCGTAACCGACGCACTAGAGACCCACGCCGCCATGATACAAAGCGGCGAGTACCCGCCCTTAGTGCAGGCATTATCGGGCAGCAGCCTGCACTACCCTACCGTCATTGACGAGGTAGAGGCACTGCTGCAGCGAGACGAGGCGTCTTTGGGACAGATTAAAAAAGAGCTTGATTCCCTGCTTGCCGAGCGTGCCAAGCAGGACCCCGCCGCGGCGAGACAGAGCAACCAAAGGCTTGACCGCTTGGCATATTTGTCCGTGCAAAAAGCCAGTCTTGACGCGCAGGCGGACGAGCAAAAGACCCGCTCGGGCAGGCTTGTGCTTGCGCGCCGCGCAAAGGAGCTGTGGTTTGTACAGCGGGATATCCAAAGTGCCGCGCAGCGCGCCGGTTTGACCGAAGCGTCGCTGCGTACCCTTGCCGTCAGCCTAAAGGCGAGCGCAAAACGGCTGAGCACGGCAAAGGACGCCCTTGCTTGCGCGCAACTAGAGCAAAAACGGCAGGCGAGTTTAATCGAACTGCGCACCGGTCTTGAGCAGGTGCGCCAATCGTTTGACCGCACCCAGCGACTTGAGAAGGAGCATGCCTCGTTGCTTCAAAAGCAGCAAGCGCAGGCGGGGCATGTAAAAACCATCGACCTGTTGATTGCCCGCTTTGAGGCAAAGACGCGGCTCGACCGTGCCGCCGCTCGTGCCGCCGGTCTTGAAAATCTGTGTGCGTCAATTGCCGATTATCTACGCGCGACGGGCGAATACCAATCCAAAAACGCGGCGTACAGCGGCGAGTTCGCACGCTTTCTGGCGGGACAGGCGGGCATTTTAGCCTCGCAACTTTCGGACGGCATGCCCTGCCCGGTGTGCGGCTCTGCCCACCACCCCGCTCCCGCGCCAAACGCCACGGACGTGCCCACCGAAGCGACACTGCAGGCACTCAAAACGCAAACCGACGCGCTGTATACGGCGCAGATGTCGTTGCATGGTGACATCAAGGCGCATGCGGCGGCACTCCGCACAATGGATAACCCCGAGCCGATTCCGACCGATGATGCGCTGGTGTCCTCCCGCGAGGAGCTTAACGCGCAGTGTGGGGTGGCAAGGCTTGCCTGCGATGAACGAAAGCAAGCGTACGACGAGCTTTGCGGCGCGGCCGCCACGCAGCTTGCGCAGCTTGGTATGCGCGACGATGACCGCCTGTGCGACCCCGACTACCTTTCGGGACGCAGGACGCAGATTGAGCGCGAAAGCGCCTCTATTTCGCAGACGCTCGAGCAGCTGTCGGTGCAGATACAGGAGGTGCGCGCCACGATACCGAGCGACATCAAAACGCCCGCCGAACTGCTTGTGCGAACAAGGCAAAACGAGCAGGAGATTGAGGGCATTGAACAAAAAGTAAGACTTGCACAGGCAGAGTTTGTGGCGGTGTCGGGTGAGTTTGAACGGTTGAGCGAAGCCGAGCGCAGCGCGGCGCAGCAGCTTGCCGAGGCAAGGCAGCAACAGGGCGATAAAGAGCAGGAGCTGCAGCAGCGCCTTGCGCAGTACGGCTTTGCGCAGTGGCCGGATGCCGAGCGTCACCTGCTTACGGATGAGCAGTATACGGCGCTGGAGACGGAGATTGCCGCCTATGCCGACACCCTTGCAAAGACCGACGCGGAGCTTACGGTGCTGAAGAAAGAATGCGAGGGCATACAGCGCATTGATGTGGAGGCGGTGGAAAAGCGGCTGGAAACGCTGAATCAGTGCATCGGCGAGCTGGACGCGCAAAAGACGGTGCTTTCCTCACGCATGGACGCAAACGCCCGTGCGGTTACCCGCCTTGCCGCCCTACTAGCTGACGCGCAGACCGACGAAGCCGCTTACGGCGACGTCGCCGCGCTGTATGCGCTTACAAAGGGCGACAACGCGGCAAAGATCTCGTTTGAGCGGTATGTGCTTGGGGCGTATTTCTCCGACGTCATCCGCGCCGCGAACCACTGGCTGCACGACATGACGGGCGGCAAATACATCCTGCGGCACAAGCAGGACCGCCTAAAGGGCGGGGCAGCCGCCGGGCTTGACCTTGCCGTGCTCGACGCGGGCACCGGGCAGGAACGCACGGTGGGCACCCTTTCGGGCGGCGAGAGCTTTAAGGCGTCGCTTGCGCTTGCCTTAGGGCTTGCGGACGTGATACAAAGCTACTCCGGCGGGGTGAGCATCGAGACGATGTTTATCGACGAGGGCTTCGGCTCGCTGGACGACCTTTCGCGCGAGCGAGCGGTAGACACACTGTTTGAGCTGGAGAAGACCGGTCGGCTCATCGGCATTATCTCCCATGTGGCGGAGCTGAAGGAGCGCATTCCCGCGCGGCTCGAGGTGCACCCCACCACCAAGGGCAGCTACGCGGTGTTTGTATGATTTTCTTTAGTGAAAGGTTGGAACAGTATGAGTATTATTTATAATGACACAAACAAAGATTTGCCATCTGAACAATTACATACATTGTTTGTAGCTGTAGGCTGGTCAGATGGTTCGGAAACCACTGAAATGATAAATAATTATTGTATTCCGTTTGCTAATTCAACGCTTGTAATTTCTGCATGGGAGAATGAACGTTTGATTGGGGCAGTGCGGGTATTGAGTGATAGAATGTTTCGGTCAATAATATATGATTTGCTTGTTTTACCTGAATTTCAAAACAAGGGAATAGGCAAAGAACTGCTAAAGCGCTGCATTGCGCATTTTCCAAACTCGGAATGGTTGGTTCAAACAACAGCAGAAATTTCATGCTTTTACGAGAAGAATGGGTTTACGGTTCATGACGATGTGTTTTTAACCATCCCGTGTAGATTGTTTTCACACACCGAACAAGCATAATGAATAAATCGGATAATGAGCGCAACCCGAACTTGATTTTGCCCTTTACACTCCCGCCAGACCCTTTCTAGCTATAATTCGGCACTATCAAAAAATCGATTTCTTTTTCGTTCTGTGTTAAAATGGAAATGGATTGCTTATGTACCTATATGCTAAATACTGATAGGGATGAGGATGATAGCTTGAGTAAAGATAGAAACTGGACAGTTTTGTTTATTGGCGGTGCTTCGGGTACCGGAAAATCGAGAGTTGCTTATGAACTCGCTCGTTTATATAGTGTGAATGTGATAGAAGCGGATGATATATGCCAAGCGATAGAGGCAATGACAACAAAAGAGCTTCTTCCGGCAATTCATTATTGGAGTTCTGGTGTAGACTGGATGGATATTGGTGTAAGCGGCAATGTAAACTGGCTTATTGACGTAAGCAAAGAAATGATTGCCGGACTACGTGCCATTGCTCAAAATCACCTTGAATCTGATGTACCAATCATTATAGAAGGCGATTTTATACACCCTGAATTCGCAGCGTCGTTTAATAATGCAAAGGTAAAATCACTCTATTTATATGAGCCGGAACAAAAACAGATTTTGCAGAACTATTTAGCCAGAGAGGGCGGCGAACTGCAGCATTTCAGGGCGGATATTAGCAGTAAGTATGGAGAATGGTTAGTGGATACCTGCAAGAAATTAGGGATTAAAGTGATAGAATCAAGACCATGGGATACTGTTGTGGATAGAATTATAGATAGCATACTTTAGCGTGTAGTTTTTCACTTTATTATCAAGCTCCTTTTTATACTAACATAATATGTAAGTCAAATATTCTACAA
This sequence comes from Bacillota bacterium, assembly GCA_023413185.1. Classification (GTDB taxonomy): domain Bacteria; phylum Bacillota; class Clostridia; order Oscillospirales; family Ruminococcaceae; genus Acetanaerobacterium. Next base: position 5,363 of record JAEZQD010000119.1, on the reverse strand, counting down.
CAATCAGGAGAACAACATGAACATTCAAACCATCGCACTCATCGGAGCCGGCGCCATCGGCGCGGTTTACACTCGTCACCTGCACCATGCCTTGGGCGATTCGTTTGCGGTTATCGCAACCGAGAAACGGGCCGGGCGCATGAAGCAAAACGGCATCACCCTAAACGGCGAGACCTTCTTCCCCCGTGTGGTATCAACGCTTGAGGACGGCTTTTGTGCCGACCTTGTGCTTGTGTGCGTAAAGAACTATCATCTGGACGACGCGATACGGGATATGCGCGCTGTTGTGGGCAAAGACACCGTAATCCTCCCCGTGCTCAACGGCATTACGGCGCGCGACCGCATCTTAGAGCATTACCCCGACAATCACGTGCTGTACGGGCTTGCCATCTACATCGACGCGGTTCGCACCGCCGAGGGTGTGATAACGACCAAGGACGGCATCATCCAACTTGGGGATGCGCAAAACGACCCCGTCTCCCCGCTTGTTGCGGCGGTAAGCGACGTGCTTGTCCGCTCGGGCATCGGCACCGAGGTGTGCCCCGACATGATTCGCACCATCTGGCGAAAGTGGATGCTCAACGTCGGGTGTAACCAGATAAGTGCTCTGACGCGGGCAACGTACAGCGGTTTTTGCACACCCGAGACCCGCAGCCTGTTCTTTGACGCGATGATGGAGGTCGTTGCCCTTGCAAAGGCTGCGAACGTGAACCTGACCGAGGCGGATGCGCGCGAGTTTGTGACGCTGATGCAGACCTTCTCGCCTATGAGCAAGACCTCGATGCTGCAGGATATCGAGGCTGTGCGTAAAACCGAGGTGGCTTCGTTCGGGGGCACGGTGTGTGAGATGGGCAGACGATACGGTGTTGCCACACCCGTAAACGACGTTATAACCCGCTTAATTACCGCCACCGAGCAGGTATATGGTGTTTAAAACGTCCCGCCTTATACTCTTGTAACAAACAGGGTTGACAATACTATACCTTTGCGGTATACTATCATCAAGTTAAAACCCACTATTGTTACAGGAGGTGCACCATATATGTTGAATTGTAACACCCATACCGAAGAAGAAAGACTGTTTCAACCGTTTGCCGAGCAGGAGGGCTGGTGCTCGCCTGAATTCTCTGCCGGCTGTATGACGGCTGAGAATGACGACTAGCATCCGAACAGATTAAAACAGACCGCTGGCTGGCGGTCTGTTTTTTTGCGACGTGCCTTATCTTGCAGTCTGTATTATTTGTAGAGTCTGGGACCGAAAAGTGCGGTGCCCACCCGCACCAGCGTAGCGCCCTCGGTTACCGCCTGTTCGTAGTCGTCCGACATGCCCATGGAAAGGATGGGTGCACGCGACGCATCCAGCAACCCGACATTGCGGTCAAACAGGCTCTTCATCGCCGCAAAGTAATGGCGCGCTTCGTCGGGCGTTTGGGCGGGCGGCGGAATGCACATCAAGCCCCTTACCCGCAGGTGTGCAAACGCGGCAAGCTGTTCTAAGAACGCGGGCAGCGCGGGCGGTTCTATGCCGCCTTTGGAGTGCTCCCCCGCTATGTTGACCTCCACCAGAACATCCTGCGCGGGTGTGAACTTGTCCTGCTCGCAAAGCCGATTTACGGCTTTATCAATCTCGGCGGCAAGCCGCAGGCTATCCACCGAATGAATCAGCGCTACCCTGCCCGCCACCTGCTTGACCTTGTTGGTTTGCAGCTGCCCGATAAAATGCAACGACGCGCCGAGATACGCGTTTTGCGCAAGCTTTTCGGTCATCTCCTGCACGCGGTTTTCGCCCACCGTCGTAACGCCCGCGGCAATGATCTCCCGAACCGTTTGGGTATCGCGGGTTTTTGTTGCCGCTAGCAGGGTAATCTCCTCTGCGCTTCTGCCCGCTGCCTTGGCGGCGTCAGCGATGTTTTGCCGTATTGCTTCTACATTGTGTGCAAGATGTGACATCGACAAGCCCTCCCACCCGTTTATTGAAAAGTACCCATAGGATTACAGCGCAAGGGTTTGGTTAAACTGTCTGATGACCTCCACCGAGCGTTTAAACAAGCGCATCTCCTCGTCGGTCAGCCGCGCGCGGACTATCTCCTTAACACCCTGATGCCCCAGCACCGCGGGAACCCCTGCGAACACATCGCTTTCGCCATACTCGCCGCTTAACAGAGTGGATACCGGGATAACACGGTTTTCGTCGTTTAGGATAACCTTGATAATCTCAACCACCGTGGCGGCAATCGCAAAGTTGGTGGTGCCCTTTACCGTGCCAATCTGAAAGCCGAGGTCGATGACCTCGTGCACAAAATGGTCGAGATCAAGCGAGCCAAACCGCTCGGGGTTGTCGGCAATGATGTCGAAAAACTGCTTACCGCCCACCGATACGTTACTCCACGGTACAAACTGCGAGTCGCCGTGCTCGCCGAGTGTGTATGCCTGCACACTTTTGGCATCTACGCTCATGGCCGATGCAATCAGCCCACGCAGCCTTGCGGAGTCGAGCGCCGTGCCGGTGCCAATAATCTGGTTTGCGGGCAGCCCCGACAAGCGGTAGACATAGTAGGATATGATGTCTACCGGATTCGTGACAATAATAAACAGCCCGCGAAACCCGCTTTCCATAATGGGCGGGATGATCGACTCGATAATCTGCCTAGAGCCTTCGAGCATATCCAGCCTGCGCTGACCGGGCTTGTAGGGCATTGCCGCCGTGACTACGATGATGTCCGCGTCGCCGCAGTCCTCATACGCGCCCGCACGGATGGCGACCGTCCTGGTTTGGTACGCAACGCTGTGCTGCATATCCAGGGCCTCGGCAACCGCCTTTTTGTGATTTACGTCGACGAGTACAATCTCGTCGCACAGCCCCTGTATGCTCAGGTCAAATGCGGTAGAGGTTCCCACCGCGCCTGCGCCGACAATTGCGATCTTTACCTTTTTTCTTATCATTGTGCATCCCCCAATTAAAAAGCGTGTGGTTGATTACCGGCTGACGCCGATAGACAAAGTCCCGTATATCAAACTAAAATAAGGTTGGTGGTATAGTCTACCTTTAGTGTATGGTTTTTGCCGGTGACTGTCAAGCAAGAAACAGCCGCCGCCTTAAAAAAAGACGACGGCTGAAATCGAAACTACGGATGCTGCAACCCGTTGTTTACCTCATTTTTAACCTTTGGCACGCTGTAAAGACTTGCATACGAATCCATCTCATCCTCGTTGATTGGCGCGGATGGGATAAGCCCCGTGCATTCGGTTGCGGATGCCACGTTGTCGTTGTTTAGTATGTTGCTTACCCTATCCTCGTCATACAGCGGAAAATCCCACTTTTTCTTTTTGGGGTCGTTCATCGGTTTCTCCCTTCCGGTCTCTTTTTTTGTCACTCTTCCTCCACAATATCCTCAAGCACCTTAATTAGGTCCGCAAGGCTGCTGAGCTTGACATCACGCTCGAGAATTGCGTTTTTTAGTTCTGGGGATAAACTTTCAAACTGCGTTTGAATTGCGGGGTCGACGTAGGACATCTTGTTCATCACCTCTGTTTTATCGTTCCCAAACAGTGCACAGTTATCACTCAATCCGCATTTGTGTGACGAGTGGGATAAAAACATTGTAAATCGGCGAAAATCATACTATTATAGTATTATCTTTAATTTTAGGATTGTGAACATGATTTATCTGGATTACGCCGCGGATACGCCGGTGAGCGAGCGCGTGCTAAACACCTTTTATGATGCCGCTAAAAAGCATATTGCAAACCCAAACTCTGCCCACCCGCTCGGGATAACAGAACGGCTTTGGCACGACGACGCTTCTGCGCGGATTGCCCGCAGGCTTGGGGTTTTGCCCGATGAGATTGTATATACCTCGGGCGCAAGCGAATCGAACAACCTTGCAATCAAGGGCGTTGCGGGTAGATACAAGAAATACGGCAAGCACATCGTTGCCACCATGCTGGAGCACGCCTCGGTGCTCGGACCGCTGGAGCAGCTGCGCGCTCAGGGCTTTGAGGTCGATTACGTGCGTCTAGCAAGGAACGGGCATGTGGATATGGGGCACCTTGCCTCTTTGCTGCGAGACGACACCATTCTTGTTACGCTGAGCCTTGTAGACAGCGAAATAGGGATTGTTCAGGATATCGCGCCAATTGTACACCTACTGGAACCGCGTGCGCACTGCCATCTGCATGTGGACGCCGCGCAGGCAATGGGCAAGCTGCGTGTTTCTCTTGACGGCATTGACCTGTTAACGGCAGCGCCCCATAAATTCTACGGGCTTGCGGGCAGCGGGCTTTTGGTGGTAAAGCAGGGTGTACTGCTGGAGGGCCAAATTACAGGCGGGCAGTCATCCACTGCCATGCGCAGCGGAACCCCCAGTGCGGCGTCTGCCCTTGCGTGCGCCGTCGCCTTGGAGGACGCGCTGGATGCGCTCCCCTCCCGTTATGAGTATGTAAAGAATCTATGCGATAAGCTGCGCGCTGCGCTTTGCGCCATAGACGGCGTAACCATTAACAGCCCCGAGGACGCGTCGCCTTTTATTCTTAACATCAGCGTATTGGGGCTAAAGCCGCAGGCGGCGGTGCAAACACTGGGAGAGCAGGGTGTGTGCATCGCGAGCAAGTCCGCCTGCTGCGCGCCGAACAGCCTTTCGCGCGCGGTGTACGCCGTTACAAATAACCGCAGGGCGGCGATGAGCACGCTGCGCATCAGTCTAAGCCACCTGACCACGGAGCAGGAGCTCGAAGAATTTTTGTGTCGGTTTAAAGCATATCTGCGCACGCTGTGACGCGCGGCAGTTTTTGATGTGATATCGATATAGTCAATTGCGGTTTAATATGGTCTAGATTTGACAGACGTTCCCCTTCTGTTAAGGATGTTTTGTCTCCAAATTTGGGCCGGCGGTTTTTACCGATCGTAACTGACCTTTTGCAGGGAGAGTTTATGCTAAAATATGAGTTGGTTGAAAAGAGCATTGTTAAAAAATATCGTAAGGAGATTTGGCTGAGGTTCATTGCGGGCATTAAGGAGTACGAGCTGATAGAGCCAAACGACGCGATTGCGGTGTGCATCTCGGGCGGCAAGGACTCGATGCTGATGGCAAAGTGCTTTCAGCAGCTGCAACGGCACAGCGACTTCCCGTTTACGGCGCGATTCTTGGTAATGGACCCCGGCTATAACCCGCAAAACCGGCAGATTATTGTAGATAACGCAGAGGCACTGCACATCCCCATTGAAATCTTTGTTTCAGACATCTTTAACATTGTGGCGGATACCGACCGTTCCCCCTGTTACCTTTGTGCGCGTATGCGAAGGGGCACCCTGTACAGCCGCGCGCAGGAGCTTGGCTGCAACAAGATTGCACTGGGTCACCACT
>JAEZQD010000112.1 GCA_023413185.1 Bacillota bacterium | reverse complement strand
CAAACTGAAGCAGTACTGTCTGCTAATATGAAACCATTTTAATTGTATTTGCGTTTTAGTTTATGTATTCCACCAAACGATAAAACAGCTCGTTGATATTGGGAATACCCCTGCTTTGCTGCGAATGGGCTTGATTCGTTTCAATTTTATCGTCGCCTGAAAGAGTAATGTAGTTGATTTGGTACTTTTCCGCTCGGTTTAGCCCAAGCGTACCGGTTGCATATGCCTCGATGCTTTTGATTGAAACCTTGCTGTCCAGCTCGACATTCAGCCTGGTGTTCTCGTTTTGCAGCTGTTCAAGCTTTGCCTTTGCGACACCGATGTCCTGCACCGCTTCGGTAAGCGCCACACGGCTGTAGATGCCCGCGCACAATACAAGTCCGACAAAAATGCCTACACAAATACGCCCAAAGACCAACACACCTGTACGCAGACGAGATGTCGGCAGTGCCTTGGGAAGCTGTTTGGGTACCGCCTTTGCCTTGCGCTCCCTGTTTTCAAACAATGATAGGTCATATGCGAGATTGTCCGCCACGGTACTCACCCCTGCTTTTTTATTGCTATTATACCTTTTCTATGACCCGAAGCTTTGCGCTTCTGCTGCGTGCATTTTGAGCTACCTCATCGACCGAAGGCTCTATCGGCTTTTTGTTTACCAGCCTGCCCACGGGCACCTTGCCGCACACACAAATGGGGAACTGCGGTGGGCAGGTACAGCCCTTACAGTGTGCCGCAAAGCTGCGCTTGGTGATTCTGTCCTCGAGCGAGTGAAAGGTGATGACGCACAATCTGCCGCCCGGCTTTAGCAGGTCAAAGGCGTCGCTCAGCGCCCGGTCGAGCAGCTCCAGCTCGCCGTTGACGGCGATGCGTAGCGCTTGAAAGGTGCGGCGGGCGGGATGCGCGTCGCGCATTGCAGCCGCGGGTAATGCACTTTTTATTACACTCACAAGCTCAAAGGTTGTGGTAATTGGCGTTTGCTGCCTTGCGGCTACGATTGCCTGTGCAATCTTGCGGGAGAACTTTTCTTCGCCGTATTCCCATAAAATCCTTGCGATTTCTTGTGCGGAAGCGGTGTTTACAAGCTCCTGCGCGCTTAAGCCCTGCGCACTCATGCGCATATCCAACGGACCATCCTGACGGTAGGAAAAGCCGCGGTCTGCCGTATCAAGCTGATAAGAAGAAACGCCCAGATCAAGCAGCATCCCGTCAATTCGGTCGATAGCGAGCTCTGCAAGCACGTCTTTCGTCTCGGAAAAATCTGCCCGCACAACCTGCGCGCACGGATATGGTGCAAGACGCTGCGTGGCGGTTTGTACCGCATCGGGGTCTTTATCGATAGAGATCAGCCGCCCTGTCGTGAGGCGTTTTGCAATCTGTGCGCTGTGCCCGGCACCACCCGCGGTGCCATCTACATAGATTCCTTCCGGCTTAATGGCAAGCGCCTCTATGCATTCGCTTAGCAGTACCGAGATGTGTGTAAAGTCCAAAACGAAAGCACCCCCTTATATCCGAATCGGCGGTTGTTTTTTAGAAGCCCAGCTCGTCCATAATACTTTTGATGCTGTCTGCGGTGAGCACGGCATTCTGCTCGTCCCACTTTGCCTTATCCCAGATTTCTGCCCTGACCGAAGCGCCGATAATCATGATGTCCTTTTCAAGCCCTGCAAACTGCCTGAGGGAGGGCGGTATTAACACTCGCCCGTTTTTGTCGACCTCCGCCTCGCACGCACCCGAGAAGAAGAACCGCTGCAGCGCACTTGCTTTTGAAAACGGCAACGCGTTAATCTTGTCCTGCAATACCTTCCACTGGTCCAGCGGATAAACGAACAGACAGTCGCCCGTACCTTTGGCAATGATAAAACGCTCGCTTAAGTCAACCCGAAGCTTGGACGGAAATACCACGCGACCCTTGGGGTCAAGGGTGTGCGCAAATTCGCCCATCAGCATTTTTACCACCGCCTTTATTATGAGACTAAAAGTCACAAACCATTCTGACAAGTATAAAAGGGAGGTTTATAACCCACTTTTAACCACCACAAACCACTCTGAACCACTTTTCTATTATTATAGCGATGAATTATGTAAAATGCAAGTGCCTACACTCAATATCCTAATTCTTCCGTAATGATTATCACTCTGCACAAAACGAATGCCAGTTATTACATATTTTTGATAACGTCTCGGTCGAATCAGAACATCAAAAAATGTGGCAATTATGCCGAAATTCGGTCACAAAACGCGTACATATGTTCTTTTGGTTCGTGTTAACATAAATAACCGCCTGTGCCCCGTGCAGAAACTGCGTTTCGGGGTACAGGCGGTTGCGTTACTAAAGAATTATGTATACTAGATGTGGTTGTTTTTTGAGCCGGACTTCATTTGTTGACGTACGGTTTTCACCTTGTTTAGGCTTACAGTCAGGCTTTCTTCCGCCGAACGTACGATCTCATCCACATATTCGGTGGTAAGTTGGCGTATTTCGCGGGATTTTTGCTGTGAGCTTGATAATATCTCCTGCGCACGCTCCTGCGCCTGTCGGGTAATCTCATTTGCCGCTACCATGGCACGCGCACGCTCCTCGGCGCGGGCAACAATGGCCTCGGCCTCCCGCTTTGCCTCGCTGATAATCTCGGCGCGGTCGGATACAATCGCCTTTGCCTGCTTTATCTCGTTGGGCAGCGACAGACGCACATCGTCCATCAGCTCGCGCAGGCGAACAACGTCTATGACACATCGCCCACCCGAAAGAGGCATTGCCCATGAGGTGTCAATCAGCTCATCCATCAAGTCAAGCGCTTCGTCAATGTTCATCGTCATATGGTAACAGCCTCCCTAAAAAGCGAAATCTAAGAAAACAGCATGTACTGCTACTGGTTTGCGTAAAGGCGGTCGCGAATCTGGTCGAGTATCGACGCGGGCACAAAATCCGAGATGTTGCCGCCGAAGCTTGCCACCTGCTTTACAATGCTGGAGCTTAAATACATATTCTCCATGCTGGTTGGCACAAACACCGTCTCTGCCTCGGGGTAAAGCTTTTTGTTTAACAGAGCCATCTGGAACTCATACTCAAAGTCCGATACCGCGCGCAGACCTTTTACAATGGCACATGCGCCCTGCTGTTTTGCATAATCGGCAAGCAAGCCTTCAAACGTATCCACTCGAATGTTGGAGAGATGGTTGGTTATCTTCTGTATCATGTCCATGCGCTCGCGGGTGGAAAAGATCGGATTTTTTGCAGGGTTGTGAACCACCAAAACAATAACCTGATCAAACATCCCCGAGGCGCGCGTTATAATGTCAAGATGTCCTTTGGTAACGGGGTCGAAACTACCGGGACAGATGGCGAGCTTCATCGTCATCATCACACCTTTCCCGTTTGATGCCACAAACAGCGGCAAAAAACTGTCCGTAATCAAGTCTAGTCTTCCATAACCGGCACTCGGTACACCTGGAGGCGGGTAGTACCGTAGCGATATTCCCTTTTTACGGTGAGCTTGCCAGCCGAATCGGGAAGATCGATACGCTTGCCCGTCTCGCAGAGAACAACACCCACATCGCTGATGTGTGCGGCGCACAGGTCGAGCACCTCGGCAAGCCCTTCCATTGCGTAGGGCGGGTCTAACAGAATAATATCAAACACATCGTGGGTGTTCTTTAAAAACGATACGACGTCCATTACCGCCACACGCGCCTGCTGCGCAAGACCGGTCTTTGACAGATTGGACTTGATAAGCTCCACATTCGTCCTTGACGAATCGATAAAAACGCAGCTTTTCGCACCGCGGCTGAGCGCCTCGATGCCTAGCTGACCGGAGCCTGCGTATAAGTCGAGCACCCGAGCACCCTCGAGCTCGAACTGAATGATGCTAAACATTGCCTCTTTTACCCTGTCGGTTGTCGGGCGGGTATCCTGCCCTTGGGGGGATATCAGCTTGGCACCCCTTGCCTTGCCTGTAATTACTCGCATAATAGCTTGTCCGCGCCTTTCCGGGGTAAGCCAGTCACGCATCCCCGTGTTTATTGTATGAAATCGCACGATGCATTGCCGTACACCGAGCAGTTGCAGCATATTTTCTTTTCTATTATGGGTTAAGTTTATAACGATGTCAAGCACGCTTTCGCAGATGCGAATAAAAACGCCTATGGTTTCCTGTATTATTCTTGCGCGTGAAAATGCTCATATACCTTTTGAGCCGTCGGTCGGGTCATGCCCGGGACCGCGGCTAAGGTGTCCACATCCGCTTCTTTTATGGCACGAAGGGTCTTCATGCCCTTGAGCAGCGCCGCTGCGCGCTTGGGACCGACGCCCTCAATCTCATGCAGGGTGGACGAAAAGCCGGTCTTTTTGTGCTTAAGCCGCTGGTACTCGATGGCAAAGCGGTGCACCTCGTCCTGAATGCGCGTCAGCAGCATAAACGCGTTTTTGTGCGCGGTAACGGATATTTCGCCGCCGTCCGCCGCGATTGCCCTTGTGCGGTGGCGGTCATCCTTGACCATTCCAAATACGGGAATGCCCAGCCCGCTTGCCCGTACAATCGGTCCTACCACCGAAACATGTCCTTTCCCGCCGTCGAGCAGAATGAGGTCTGGCAGTCGTCCAAAGCCCTTGCCGCTCTCCTTTTCCTGCTCATACCGCGCAAGACGCCGAGAGATGACCTCGCTCATCGCGCCGTAATCGTTTTGCTCGGTCAGTGACTTAATCGAAAATCGCTTGTATGCCGAGCGCAGAGGCTTTGCGTTCTCGAACACCACCATGCCCGCCACCATGGAAGACGAGCCGAGGTTGGAGATATCGTATGCCTCAATATACTCGGGGGCTTTGGTAAACCCAAGCAGCCGCGCAAGCTCGTCAAGCGCCGCAACATCCTTGCCTATTCTACCGCTATGCTGCCCGATAAGCTCCGCCGCATTGGTTTTTGCCATCTCGATAAGGCGAACCTGTTCCCCGCGCTGCGGCAGGTGAACGGTGCACTTTTTGCCCGCTTGCTCGGATAAAAACCGCTCAATTAAACCGAGGTCTTCCACCTCACCGTCTAGGGAGATTTGACGGGGTATCTCGTTGCGCGAGGAGTAATAGCGCACCACAAACTCACTGCGCGCGGCGGTTAGCCCTTCAATCTCCCCCAGCGGAAAGCCCTGTTTATCCACCAACCGATGTCCGCGGAACTTGATGACTACGGCGTACGCCTGCTCGCCGCCCTGCGCAAGAGCGATTACATCCTGGTCGGGCGTGCCGTTATACATGACCTTTTGGTGCTCGCCAATCTTACGGATGCCTTCAATGCGGTCGCGCAGACGCGCGGCAAGCTCAAACTGCAGGTTCTCTGCGGCACGCTCCATCTGCTCGGTCAGCGCGCGAATGGTTTCTGCGCTGTCGTTGCGCAAAAACGAGATCGCCTGCTGCAGCGTTTGGGTATACTCCTTTTCGCTGATGTTGCCCCTGCACACGCCCATGCACCGTTTGATGTGAAAATTCAGGCAGGGTCTGCCCTTTTTAAAGTCGTTTGGAAAACGCCGCGCACAGGTGGGCAGGCGAAAGGCGGTGTTTGCCTCCTCAACCGCCTGTGAGACCGCAAACGAGCTGACATAAGGTCCGATGTAGGTTGCCCCGTCGTCTGCAATCTGCTTTGCCGCAGAGATGCGTCCCCATTTTTCGCCCGAGATGCGGATATAATGGTAGCCCTTATCATCCTTGAGCAGGATGTTATACTTCGGGTTATTTTGCTTAATCAGGCTGCATTCGAGCACCAGTGCCTCGAACTCGCTGTCGGTAACGATGTAGTCGTAATCAAATACCTGTGACACCATCTTTTCCACCTTGGGCAGGTGGTCTGCCCCGTTTCGAAAATAGCTGGTCACACGTTTTTTTAGATTCTTTGCCTTACCGATATAGATAATTTCGCCCTGACTGTTCTTCATTAGGTAACAGCCCGGCGATGCGGTTAACGTTTTTGTTTTTTCGCGCAGAAACGGAAGTCTGTGATTATCCACCGTCAATCATCCCATATCTATCATAATGTGTACAGTACAACAAAAAACGCGCCGCCGGTTAATAGGCGACGCGCTTAAGTAAACACTGTATTACTCTGCAAAACCGGATTCAACAAGCTTGAACAGACCCTCGGCCGCCTGTTGTTCATCAGCGCCGTCTGCAATAATTCGGATGGTGGTTCCGCCAACAATACCCAAAGAAAGCACACCCAAAAGACTCTTAGCGTTGACCCTGCGCTCTTCCTTCTCTACCCAAATAGATGACTTGTACTCATTTGCCTTTTGTATAAAAAACGTAGCAGGACGTGCATGTAAGCCAACTTGATTCTGGACGGTTACATCTTTCACAAACATAAGCTTTTCCTCTCTTGTGGCGATTTTCTAAATAGCGACAACCTTATACACTCTATATTATAGCATAATTGTCTTTAGCGTCAACGAAAAACCCGTATAAAGGCGAATATACGAATAAATTCTGCGTGTCTTCCAATAAAGCGATACACTCAAAGCCACAACTTGTGCATTATACCCACATATTTTTCAACATTATCAGCAAGTTATATAGTATTGGTATGAGCAGTGCCGGCAGCATCCCTATCGTTCGTATTTTACCGATTTTCATCAGGTTTATTCCGATGCAGATGACAATGGCAAAGCCCACAAGGCACATTGAGTTGATGACCGGCTCGGTAAAGAAGGTGGTTAAGGCTCCGGCACCCAGACTGATTGCCCCTTGGTATAAGAGCACGGGGATAAACGAGAACAGTACGCCGATACCCAGTGTCGCGGTCAGCACCACGGCGCTAATGCCGTCGAGCGCGCTTTTTATGTACAAGATCGTGCGGTCGCCGAGCAGCGCGTCGTTAAACGAGCCGACAATCGACATGGCGCCCACGCAGTACAGCATTGATGCAGCGATCAGTCCCTTAGAAAAGCCCTCGCTGCCGATCTTCTTTTCCAGCCGAAGCCCCGCGTCGGTCAGTCTCTCCTCCAACCGCAGACCCTCACCGATGACGGTGCCCACGACAAGGCTGATAATCAGCAGCATCGCGCCGTCGGTGGTAATTTTGCCATTGTCCCCCACGGTCATCATCGAGGTCATAACACCCGAGATACCCACAACCATAACCGCCAGTCCCACCGCTACCTGTATGCTCTCGCTGATGCGCTGCGGTATACCTTTTTTAAGCAGCAGCCCAACCAACGAGCCTACTATAATCGCGGCGGCATTCACCAGTGTTCCTATCATCGTTGTCCATGCCTTTCCTCCCGTACCGCAAAAACCAGCACGGCACAGCAGATTAAAATAGAGTATCGCTATCCCTCATCGGGCTGTGAAAGCGTTTTTAAAAACGCAAGGTCGCGCTTATCAAGCTGCGCGGTATCGAGCATATCGCGCCGTTTATTGTAGGTGTTTTCGAGCATCCGCTCGCGCCGCCAGCGGTCGATGTTGGCATGGTGCCCCGAAATCAGCACATCGGGCACCGTTATGCCCTCCCACTCGGGCGGACGGGTATACTGTGGGTATTCGAGCAGCCCGGCATAGTGACTTTCGCGCTCGAAGCACTCGTCGTTTGTCAGCACACCGTCGCACATGCGCGCCACCGCGTCCACCAGTACAAGCGCGGGCAGCTCGCCGCCCGTAAGCACGTAGTCGCCGATGGAGATCTCCTCATCCACAATCTTGTCGATGATGCGTTGGTCTACGCCCTCGTAGTGCCCGCACAGGATAAACAACGAGCGGTCCATGCGCGACAGCTCCACGGCGCGCTGCTGTGTCAGGGGTTTGCCCTGAGGCGACATGTAGATGACATGGGGCTTTTTCGGCAGCATGTCGCACACGGCAAGGTAACAGCGGTAGATCGGCTCCGCCTGCATGAGCATGCCCATGCCGCCGCCGTAGGGGGAATCGTCCACACGACGGTGCTTGTCCTGCGTATAGGCGCGGATGTCGTGGCAATGACATTCCATCGCGCCCGAGCGGATGGCACGACCTGTGATGCTCTCGTTTACCACCGTTTCACACATGGCGGGAAACAGCGTGGCAAGATCAAAGCGCATGTCCGGGTTCACCATCCTTTTTTATTCTTCTTCCGGATGAAACAGCCCCGGAATGGGGCGGATTGAGATTATGCCGGCGTCGGGGTCGGTGTGAATAATCACCTGGGGGATTGCGGGGATCAGATGCTCCTCGCTGCCGTTCTTAATCACATACACATCGTTTGCGCCCGTCTGTAACACATCGGTTAACACGCCGTACTCCTGGGCGGTGTCGGCATCCACCACCTTTGCGCCGATGATGTCCTGCACAAAGAACTCGTCCTTGCCGAGCTTTGCATCGTCGCGGTTGAGGTACAGCGTCTTTTTGCGAAGCAGCGCTGCCTGCTCGATGGTGTCGATACCCGCAAGCTTTAAGATGACAATATTCTTATGCACCCGCGCGCGCTCCACCGTAAGCTGCTGCTCGCCCTTTTTTAGGTACACCCTCTTTAGTGTAACCAAAAACTCGGGACCGTCGCACCATGGGTAGACGCGCACCTCACCGGTGATTCCGTGGGTGGTAACCACTTCGCCGCATTCCAAAAACTGTTTCTTCATCGCATTCTCTCGGGGGCAGTGCCCCGCCATCCTTTTAGGTTAATCATCCGTCGTCATTGTGCCACGCAAAGCACGGGGAAAGCACCCCGCCTCCCCCGTATATGCAACCCAACCGCACAGAAGGGTTAACAGTATGTGTTTGCAATGTTTAGTCGATCTCAACCGCGACCTTGTCGCCCGTGCGGCTTGCCGACGCGCGCATGACGGTGCGGATTGCCTTGGCAATTCTGCCCTGCTTGCCGATAACGCGTCCCATATCCTCGGGGCCGACGTGCAGGTGGTAAACCACCAAGCCCTCGGCATCCGGCTCGTCTACCGTAACGCTAACCGCGTTTTTATCCTCAACAAGCCCGGAGGCCAGTGTGATAAGCAGTTTTTCCATGCTAACAGACC
>JAEZQD010000029.1 GCA_023413185.1 Bacillota bacterium | reverse complement strand
CACCCGACAGAAAGGTGTAAACCATGCTGTATAGTGTAAAAGGAAAGCTGATTCACAAAGAACCCTACCTTGCCGTGGTGGAATGCGGCGGGGTGGGCTTTAAATGCGTTACCACCGCGCTTGCGCTCGCCAAAATGGGCGAGACGGGCAGCGAGGTAACGCTGTACACCTACCTTCACGTGCGGGAGGATATTCTCGAGCTGTACGGCTTTGCGGATATGGCGGAGCTGAGCTGCTTTAAGATGCTGCTCTCGGTTTCGGGGGTGGGTCCCAAGGCGGCGCTTTCGGTGCTGAGCGATTTAACGCCTGAGCGGTTTGCGCTGTGTGTGGCAACAAACGATGCAAAGACCATTACCCGCGCACAGGGCGTGGGCGCAAAGCTTGCCCAGCGCATCATACTCGAGCTGAAGGATAAGCTGAAAAACGCCGACACCTCGGGGCTGGGCGGCAAGGATTTTGCCTCGGGCGCACCGATCTCTGTGGGCGGCAGCGCGGGCGAGGCAGTCAGCGCGCTGGTGGTACTGGGCTATGCGCAGTCGGACGCGGCGCGGGCGGTAAAAAGCCTGCCGCAGGAGCTTTCGTCGTCCGAGCTGATACGGCAGGCACTCAAGCTGCTTTCAGCACTGTAAGCAAAAAACAACGCCCTGCATACCGCCGCTCGCGCGGTATGTTGCGGGCGGACGGATAATATACTAAGAAGGCGGGGTCACCATGAACAGCGGACTGGAGATGGACTTTGAAAACCGCATAGTCGCGCCCGACAGCGTGCCGGAGGATACCGACCTGGAGCTTTCGCTGCGTCCTAAGACCCTTGCCGAGTACATTGGGCAGGCAAAGGTCAAGGAGAACCTGTCTATCTTTATCGAGGCGGCAAAGGGCAGGGGCGAGGCGCTCGACCACGTTCTACTGTACGGACCGCCCGGGCTTGGCAAAACCACGCTGTCGGGCATCATCGCAAACGAGATGAACGCGGGCATCCGCATCACGTCGGGTCCCGCCATCGAAAAACCGGGCGACCTTGCGGCGCTGCTTACAAACCTAGGGCAGGGCGACATCCTGTTTATTGACGAGATACACCGCCTTTCGCGCAGCGTGGAGGAGGTGCTCTACCCCGCCATGGAGGACTACGCGCTGGATATCATCATCGGCAAGGGGCCGAGTGCGCGCTCCATTCGCATCGACCTGCCGCACTTCACCTTAATCGGCGCGACTACCCGTGCGGGGCAGCTCACAGCGCCCCTGCGCGACCGCTTTGGCGTAATCATGCGGCTGGAGCTGTATACGATAGAGGAGCTTACGAGCATTATCACCCGCAGCGCGCATATCCTAGACATCCCGTGTGACCCGGACGGTGCCACCGAGCTTGCACGGCGGTCGCGCGGTACGCCGCGTATCGCAAACCGTCTGCTTAAGCGGGTGCGCGACTTTGCGCAGGTACTCGGGCAGGGGGTAATCACCCGCGCCATTGCCGACGAGGCGCTAAGCCGCCTTGAGGTGGACGCTCTGGGGCTGGACGCGATAGACCGCACCATGCTGCGCACCATCATCAAAAACTATGCGGGCGGTCCCGTAGGGCTCGAGACGCTTGCCGCCGCGATTGGCGAGGAGTCGATTACCCTTGAGGATGTGTATGAGCCGTATTTGATGCAGATTGGCTTTTTAAGCCGCACGCCCAGAGGACGCTGTGTGACAAACCTTGCCTACCGTCACCTTGGCATCGAGCGGGACGGTCAGCAGTTTCTTGACTAAACAGCCTTGATGATCGCCCATAGAGCGGTATAACCAAACCACCGCTGCTCGGTCAGCGCACAACGCTTCTTTCTTGAAAGCGGTGGGATGAACCGTTGTATGAGGGCAAAACTATTGGGGTATCGTTTGCGCGCGAGCGGATACAAAGCAAGATATCTGTCGTTTTATCGCTTTGAGACGCCCGAACGAATAGACACATGATTAAAGGAGTATGGATCGGATGACGAGATTGTTTGGTACCGACGGCGTCAGAGGGCTTGCCAACACCGAGCTTAGCTGTGAGCTTTGCGTAAAGCTGGGTCGTGCGGCGGCGTATGTGCTGACGAAGCACACCCATCACCGCCCGAAGATTTTAATAGGCAGAGACACCCGCCTTTCGGGCGAGATGCTGGAAGCCGCACTTTGCGCGGGGCTGTGCTCGTTTGGTGCGGATGTGCACCGTTTGGGCGTTGTGCCCACCCCCGCGGTGGCGTACCTCGTGGGTAGGTATCAAGCGGATGCAGGCATTATGATTAGCGCATCCCACAATCCCGCCGAGTACAACGGCATTAAGATATTTGATATCAACGGGTATAAGATACCAGACGAGTACGAGCAGGAGATCGAGGCACTGGTGCTCGACGATGCGGAGGAGATCCCCCTTGCGGCGGGCGACCGCGTGGGTACCACCCACCGGTGCGAGCAGGCGATAGAGGATTATGTAAACCATCTCATCTCCGCCGCCGATGTGCGCCTTGACGGGCTGCGGGTGCTCATAGACTGCGCAAATGGCAGCGCAAGCGCCACCGCGCACCGTATTTTTCCCGCCCTTGGGGTGGACGCGGAGATTATCTGCAGCGAGCCGGACGGCGTAAACATCAACCGCGACTGCGGCTCGATGCACATCGAGGCACTGGCACAGCGGGTAAAGGGCGCGGGGTATGACCTGGGCATAGCGTTTGACGGCGACAGCGACCGCATCCTAACCTGTGACGGGGATGGCAACGTGGTGGACGGCGACATGATGATGGCGGCGTTTGCGTGTTATATGAAGGAGCAGGGCACCCTTACCGACGACACGCTGGTCGTTACGGTAATGAGTAACCTCGGGCTGGTGCGCTGCGCGCAGCAAAACGGCATTAAGATAGAGACCACCAAGGTGGGCGACCGCTTTGTGCTTGAGTGCATGCTGCAAAACGGCTATGCCTTAGGCGGCGAGCAGTCGGGGCATTTAATCTTTCGGCAGTACGCCACTACGGGCGACGGTCAGCTATCGGCGGTATTGCTTCTTGCCATGATGAAGAAAACGGGCAAAAGCTTGCGGGAGCTCGCGTCGGTGATGACCGTGTACCCCCAGGTGATGGAGAACGTAACGGTGGGCAAGACGGCAAAGGGCATGCTGGGCTCGGATAAGGACATAGCAAGGCTGATTCAGGAGTGGGAGCATAAGCTGGGCGACAACGGCAGGATACTGGTACGCCC
>JAEZQD010000154.1 GCA_023413185.1 Bacillota bacterium | reverse complement strand
ACACAGTAGTTGCACTGTATGTTGCAGCTTGGCGCAACGGGCAGATGGATGCGTGCGTTCTTGCCCGCACCGCAGTTAAAGCAGGGGTGGCGCTCGGTTTTTGCCGCGGCAAGCGCGGGCGAAAGCGGTTCGTACGTCATAGTTGCTCCTTGCAGGGAGGAGAGTGTTTTTTCGGCACTAAAGTATTTGCCGTACAGCTCCTCGCGGTAGGTGTGTTCGGTTTTTTCCAGCATCGCGTTGGTAATGCGGTCAAGTAGCTCAAGCGAGCCCGAGTAGCCCAGCATACGGATGCGCTGCCCGCCGATGCGATCGTGGATGGGGAAGCCGCAGCGCACAAGACGGATGTGATGCTTTTCCTCAATCCGGCGTCCGTCCGAGCTGCCCACAAGCAGGTTTGCCCCAAGCTCAAGGGACAACCGCTCAATCTTGTCAAAATCGGTGTCGTCACAAACGGAGAATCGCTCGATAAACGCCTCCTCCGCCGCCTTGCCCACCTCCGGCGAAACAAGGTCGCAAAAGCCCTTGCACGTGCTGCCCGTGGCGGCAATAACCGGCACAACGCCGTTTTCACACAGCAGCCGCACAACGGCATAAACCAAATCCGGCTCGCCGAATACGGCGGCACGCCCGTTTGCGTTGTATTTGTGCGAGTCGATCATCGCGTCTACAAACCGTCCGCGTTCGTGCTGCACGCCTTTGGGAATTACCCCGCCCAGCAGGGTAAGGCGGTGCAGGAATTCGTCGGTATCCCGCAGCCCCACGGGCATGTTCATGCGTACATAGGGCACGCCAAACCGCTCCTTTAGGTATTTTGCGGGGGATAGGGCGCTTGGCACAAAGGCGGAAAACTCAATGGTCATACGCGCACCCGCCATGAGCGCGATTTCATCAAGCGTTGTGCCGCCCGACGGCAGGCGGTCGTAGTCCTCGCTGTGCATGCCGTCAAGATTCTCCGAGATATCGGGCAGCAGGATGTAGTCAAGCCCCGTCTGGTCAAGCAGGTTCTTTAAAAAGCGGGTATCGGCGGGGGAGAGCAGCCCCGTGATGATATTGACCTTGTTATTCTTTTGGTCGTTCATCTCTATGTGCGAAACCACGGCGCGCAGTGCGGCAAAAAAGCCCTCGTACTGGGTGCCCCCGTAGCCGGGCGTCGCAATGGGGATGATCCTTACCGCGAGTGTGGGGTGGCTCTCGTAAAAGCGTGCAATGATGGCGGGGATGTCTTCGCCGATGGTCTCAGCAAGGCAGGTGGTGGGTACGCCGATGACACTGGGGTGATACAGCTCAATGAGGTTTTCAAGCCCTTTTATCAGGTTATCCTCCCCGCCGAACACGGTGCCGTGCTCGGTTAAGGAGGAGGACGCGATGTCCACCGGTTCGTTGTAATGGGTTGCCATATGGCGGCGGATATAGGTGCTGCAGCCCTGTGAACCATGCAGCAGCGACATGCACCGCTCTATGCCGTACAGCGCGGTGACCGCGCCCATCGGCATGCACATCTTACAGGGGTTTACGGTCAGCCCGGTTAAATTCTGGCTCATGGTATCACTCCTTTTCGGTAAAACGGGCGGTGTAGGACCATACGGGGCTGTTCATGGAAAGGTGAGTCTCCCGAACAAAGTTCTCCACACCCTCAAACCCCGCCAGCGCGTGCTTGCGTTCGTGGTTGTGGTCGCAAAACGCGATGCCCAGCTTATAGGCAAGCGGGCGTTCTTTTACGCCTCCCACCAGGATATCCGCTCCCTTCTGCTTCATAAAGGTCTCAAGCTCCGCCGGGTTTGCGTCGTCTAAAATGACGGTGTCGCTGCCCACAAGGCTTTCGATGATGTCGTAGTCCTCCTTGCTGCCGGTCTGGGTGCCCACCACCACGGTCTTCATGCCAAGCTCGTTGAACTGCCGAATCAGCGAGATTGCCTTAAACCCTCCGCCTACGTAGATGGCGGCCTTTTTGCCTGCCAGGCGGGGGCGGTATCGGTCCAAAAACCCCTGAAGCCGCTTCTTCTGCTCAAACGTAAACTCCTGCGCCTTTTGCTCGGCTGCGGGGTCGCCTATCGCTTGCGCAATGCGCAGCAGGGAGCTTGTGGTATCCTCAATGCCGAAAAAGCTTACTTTAATAAAAGGAATACCCATCTCGTCCTGCATGCGGTTTGCAAGGTAGGTGCTTGAGCCCGCGCATTGTACGATGTTTAGGCTTGCCGAGGGCGCCAGTGCAAGGGTGTCACAGGTCGCGTCGCCCGTTATGGTCGAGACGACGGGGATGCCGATGCGCTTGAGGTAGTTCTTTATAATCCACATCTCACCGGCAAGGTTAAAGTCGCCTAAGATGTTTACGCCGGTTTGCTTTGGAATGTCCTTGTGGGGCAGAAGGTACTGCATCAGGGCGTTGCACGCCATCTTGTAGCCAAGGCTTTTGGTGCCCGAAAACCCGGGTGCCTTTACGGGGATAACCCGAATACCGTGTCGCTGCTCCGCCAAGCGGCACACCGCCTCCACATCGTCGCCGATTACCCCCACAATGCAGGTGGCGTAAACAAAGATAAGACGCGGCGCGTGCTTCTTCACCAGCTCGTCAATGGCGTCGGTCAGCTTGTTTGCCCCGCCGAATACGATGTCCTTTTCCCGCAGGTCGGTGGAAAAGCTGTTGCGAAACAGCTCCGAGCCGCTCGAGAGGCTGCCGCGAATATCCCAGGTGTAGCTTGCGCAGCCGATGGGACCGTGTACGATATGGTACGCGTCGGTGATGGGGTTAAGCACTACCCGTGCGCCGCAGTACACGCACGCGCGCTGGCTTACCGCACCCGATACGCTTGCCTTTTCGCAGCTGATGCCGCGTCCGTCTCCTCCGCAGCCCTCTGTGTGCAGGATGGAATCCTTTCGCTCTTTTAAGATCTTCGCCTCATGCATCTGTCTGCCTCCTTTTGCCTAATCCCGGTTTTGTATCGCCGCGCGGGGCATAGCCGCGCGGGGCATATCAGGTATTTATAGTCGCCCCGAAGGGGAGAGATTTTGCTGCCTTGCCACACCCCTATGTACGGTTTTGCCGGAACAGATTGCTTCGATAATAGTAATAAAGGGCACGCCGCGGCAGGGTGGTTAAACGCCCCATTGCGGTATGCCCTTTTAAAAGTCGTCGGTATTTATCAAAAGCCCCCACCCATGCCGGGATTCGGAGAGAAACCAAGCCGTGAGTATTGCTGAGGATGGGTGGGGGAGGTGCTGAAAAAACCAGGCTTATCTGTTGCCGATGTGACTACATGACCATCTCAACGTCCTCGTCGGCACAGTCGCGGTCTTGGCGGTCCATTAAGGCGTTTGTAATCATCTCAACCAACCGCATCGCCCCTTTGTAGCCCACCAGCGGCATGTAGGAATGCACATAGCGGTCGATGATCGGGAAGCCCGCGCGTACCAGCGGGATATCCTCCGCCCGAGCAATCTGCTTTGCAAACGAGTTGCCGATGAGCAGGTCAACGGGACCGTTCTTAATCCACTGGTGCAGCTCAAACAGGTCGGCGTTGTCCTTGGCGATGCAGCCCGATACACCGAACTTCGCAAACAGTGCCTCGCAAAGGCGCGTAAACTCCGCCTTGGGGGTGCCGGTTACCACATACTTCGGAATCATACCCATCTCAAGCACCAGAGAGGTAAGCCCCAGCACGGTGTCGGGGTCTCCGAAGATGGCGACCTTCTTCTTGTGGTAATACTGGTTTGCGTCAAGCATCACGTCAATCAGCTGACCGCGCTCCTCCTCGATGGAGTAGGGCACCTCGTTTTTGGAAAACTGCGACAACGCGGTGATAAACGCGTCGGTGTTGGCAATGCCAATGGGGGCGGGCAGCAGCTTGTAGTCAACCCCGCATTTGCGCTCCAGCTCGGTTGCGGGCTCCTGATTGGTGATAACCCCAAGCCCCAGTGCAAGGCTGCAATCGCCCAGCGCCGTGATCTCGGGCAGGGTGGTACCGCCCTTCGGGTACATCTCGTAGCGTCCGGTCATCGGGCAGTCCATCACACCGCTTGTGTCGGGGAACATGATGTAGGGCGTCTTCATCAGCTCTGCCAGACGCTTAATCTCGCGCATGTCGCCCGGGTTTACAAAGCCGGGGAAGATGGCGGCCTTGCCGTTTTTTTCGCCCGAACTTTTTGACAGGTAGCGGATGAAGCCGCACATCATGTTATAAAAGCCGTTGATGTGCGAACCCACATAGCTCGGGGTGTTGGTGTGCACCACCAGCTTGCCCTCGGGAACGGTAAGGTCCTGAATAAACGAGTTTAGATCGTCGCCGATGGTTTCGCTTAAGCAGGTGGTGTGCACCGCAATGACATCGGGGTCATAGATGTCAAAGATGTTCTTGACCGCGGTTTTTAGGTTTGAGCCGCCGCCGAACACAGACGCGCCCTCGGTAAACGAGCTGGACGCCGCGATTGCAGGCTCCTTAAAGTGACGGGTCAGGTACATTCTGTGAAAGGACACGCAGCCCTGCGAGCCGTGGCTGTGCGGCATGCACTTGTGTACGCCCAGCGCGGCGTACAGCGCGCCGACCGGCTGGCAGGTTTTACACGGGTTAATTCGCAGCGCCTTGCGCTCCGAAACCTGTTTGGGGGTCATTGACAGCATGGTTATCGTCCTGCCTTTCCGGTTTTCTGCCTATGGGGCAAACAACCAAGAGTATTCAAAGCGACGCGGCGCGGTGTGTGGTGGGCTTGCTTCATGTATTTCATGCTATTTGCCTCCCGTCAGCGAGCCGGTCAGGGTAGGTGTGTTTTTCCACGGGGGGGTGACAAAGCCCCATGCCGGCGCATACAGGCTCATGGCGACGTCCTTAGCAAAGTTGACGGCACCGCGGAACCCCGCGTAGGGACCGCTGTAGTCATACGAGTGCATCTGACGCGAAACAACGCCCGATTTTTGCAGGATGTATTTATCCTTGATGCCCGAAAAGAACAGGTCGGGCTTGAGATAGCGCAAGAGCTCTTCGGTTTCGAAGTGGTTAAAGTCATCCACCACCACAGCGCCGTTTTTCATCTCATTAATCATACCGCTGTACTGTTCGATGGGAATCTGCCCCTTTAGCTTCTCCAGCTGCTCATCCGAAAGAAATACATGGTACTTTTCGGAGTCGGCGGTGACTGTAATCTGCTCGATGTTTTTGCTGTCCGCGTCCTCCTTGATGTCGGGGATTACATCGCGCCCCTCGTAGTCGTCGCGGTGTGCGAACTCGTAGCCTGCAATCACCGTTTCCACACCAAAGTCCGCAAGCAGGTTCTGGTAGTGGTGAGAGCGGGAGCCGCCCACAAAAATTCCGGCGGTCTTGCCCTTGAGCTTACCCTTGTAATACTCAACATCCTCAAAAATCTCGGCCAGTTCATCCTGAATCACCGCCTCGGTGCGGTCAATCAGCTCCTGATCGACGAAGAAGGCTGCCATGTCGCGCAGGCTTTTGATGGTTGCGCCCACGCCGATGAAGTTCACCTTAATCCAGTCGATGTTGAACTTGGTCTTCATCATCTCCGCGATGTAGTTGATAGAGCGGTGGCACTGCACGAGGTTAAGGTTGGCGGTGTGCGCGTTGGTAAGCTCCTCGTAGCTGCCGTCCCCCGTAAACACCGACACGATGTCATAGCCGATCCGCTTGAGAATGCGAGAGGTCTCCCAACCGTCGCCGCCGATGTTGTACTCGCCTAAGATATTGACGGCGTATCGCTTGCTGGGTGCCGCGTCGCCGGTGCCGATGACACGCCGCATCAGACCGTTGTTTGCGATGTGGTGTCCGCCCGACTGGCTTACGCCCTTATAGCCCTCGCAGCTGTAAGCGATGCACTTAATGCCAAACTCCTGCTCCGCCCATGCCGCCACCGCGTGGATGTCGTCACCTATGAGACCGACCGGACAGGTGGAACAGATCATCACGCACTTCGGGGAGAATATCTCAACTGCCTCTACGATGGCCTGCTTAAGCTTTTTTTCGCCGCCGAACACGATGTCCGGCTCCTGCATATCGGTGGAAAGGCAGTACTCTAAAAAGTTTCTGCCGTCCTCCACTCTGCCCTTATGCCGTCTGGTGCCCCAGGTGTAAAACCCGCAGCCGATGGGACCGTGCGTAATGACCGCAACATCCTTGAGCGGGGCAAGCACCACGCCCTTGCAGCCGGCGTAGCAGCAGCCGCGGTTGGTTAGAATACCGGGTATAGCACGGGTGTTGGCCTGTATGCTTTGTGAGCTTGGTGCATCCTGGACAGTGATGACGTGCTCTTTGCGGTTTTTATACACCCTTGCACTGTACTTTTCTAATATTCGGGTCTTTGCGTCCAAAGCGTTCGCCTCCTTTTACAGAAATTATCCCGCAGGCCTTGCCTGCGTCGCGCAGCCGTCCGCGCGTTAGTACAATAGAATGGCGCAGCCAAACTCGGGGCTATTCCATTACTCCGACAAAGCGCTCGCCGGTTCTAATCTTATACGTCTCGGCAATGGGCAAAATAAATATCTTGCCGTCACCGGGGTTGCCCGTTTGGTTTACCTTAATAATCGTCTTAACCGCGAGTGTTACCTCATCGTCGTTGACAATCAGTGTAAAGAAGCGCTTGGGTATCAGTCTGGTCAGCTCGGTAAAATGCTCCCCCACCGAGGATACGGGCAGTTCTCCCGCATCGAGCACCGCCTGCACCACGCTGGGGTCGATGCTCTTTTTACCGCGCCCTAAGCACTTTCTGCACGAAAAGGACGGAAAGCCCTCTTTGGCAAGCGCCTCCTTGGTTGGGTTGACCATATTAAGCCGTATAAAGGCCATGACCTCTTTCACAGTCTTGTTCCCCTCCCTTTCTTACAGCCCCTGCTTGCCGGTGCTTATGGTGTACGCATCCTCCACGGGGCTGATAAAGATTCTGCCGTCGCCGAACGTGCCGTTTGCGCCGGTACGCGCACTGCGTAGGATAACCCGAACCGCGTCGTCTTTGTCCTCGTCCTTTACTACGACAAGCAGCATCTCCTTGGGGATCTCGTCGTAATGCACCTCGCCCACGGTAATACCCTTTTGCTTGCCGCGTCCGTACACATCCATCTTGGTAACGGCGGGAAAGCCCGCCGCAAGCAGCTCGGATAACACAACGCCGGTTTTTTCGGGGCGGATAATCGCTCTAATCAGCAGCATAACAATACTCCTTTCAAATAGGTGTGTTTCTAGTCATCGTTAGATGTCCATAATGCCGTGTTCCATCAGAATCTCTTCCAGACGGTCCTGCTTTAGGGGTTTGGGAATGACAAACATGTCGTTGCCGTCAATCTTCGAGGCAAGTGCACGGTATTCGTCCGCCTGATTACAGGTGGGGTCAAAATCAATAACCGTCTTCTTGTTAATCTCCGCGCGCTGTACCATGTTGTCGCGGGGCACGAAGTGAATCATCTGCGAGCCTAGCTCCTTGGCAAATGCGTCAACCAGCTCCGCCTCGCCGTCCACCTTGCGGCTGTTGCAGATAATGCCGCCCAGACGTACACCGCCGGTGTTGGCGTACTTTTGAATACCCTTTGAGATGTTGTTGGCGGCGTACAGCGCCATCATCTCGCCCGAGGCAACGATGTAGATCTCGCGCGCCTTGCCTTCGCGTATGGGCATTGCAAAGCCGCCGCACACAACGTCGCCCAGTACGTCGTAAAACACATAGTCCAGGTCTTCGGTATATGCTCCCAAACGCTCGAGCAGACCGATTGAGGTAATAATGCCGCGTCCCGCGCAGCCGACGCCCGGTTCAGGTCCGCCCGATTCTACGCAGCGTATACCCGCGTAACCGGATTTGAGCACAAAGTCAAGATCGATGTCTTCGCCTTCCTCGCGCAGGGTGTCGAGCACCGTCTGTTGTGCAAGACCTCCAAGCACAAGCCTTGTGGAATCCGCCTTGGGGTCGCAGCCGACGATCATAATCTTTTTGCCCTGTTCGCCCAAGCCTGCCGTCAGATTCTGTGTGGTGGTGGATTTGCCGATACCGCCTTTTCCGTAGATAGCTACCTGTCTCATATACCATACCTCCGTTTCAGAAATAAAGGGACAAAGGGGTCTTAAGCGCGCGAATGACGTTTCGCATGCTTAAGACCCCTTTGTCCCAATGCCAAGAGTAATATTCGGTTTGCATTTGCTATGCCATAAGTATAAATGATTTACCCCCCGCTTCACAATACATCGGATTGTAAAATGATGGCCGTTTCCAGAATTAAGAACTGTGCAGTTTAGACATTTTTTTACCGTTGCTCTTGACGGGGGAAACAAAACAGATATACTGGGATATAATTAAGTGTACGTTTGTAGCATGCAAAGGGGCATATCGGTACGGTTGGTATCGGTATGCCCCTTTGTTTTGCACCTGCGGAAAGGATGGATGTTACGATGTGTAAGCTAATAGCCGTGGCAACCGATAAGGAAGGCGCGCCCTGCACGCTGGAAGGACCGTGTAGTGTTTTGGTGTTTGAGCATACGCTGCAGGGCTGGCAGATATGCCGCCGGTTTGAGTATGCTCCGGCAGGGGACGACACGCAAGCCGTCCTGAGGGATAAGGTAAGGGACTTGATAAAGGCGCTTGGGACGTGCCGGGTCTTTGCGGCAAAGGTGGCGGCAGGGCTTGCGTTTCATATGCTCGACAGGGCGGGCGTTTCGGTGTTTGAGGTAACGACCCTGTCGCGCGAGGTGCTTGACGGCATCGCGCAGGATGTGAGAGATACTAAGCCAATCGAGCAACAGCCTGTTAAAACAGAGATTGCCCCCCGACAGTCCGGGGAAGAGGGGATGTATGTGTTTGACCTTATCGCTGTGCAGCGTGCGCATCCCGAACTTTCATCAAAAAAGGCGCTGATGACCTTTTTTGACACAACACCCTTTGCCACGCTTACCTTGTTCTGTACGCATCTGCCGCCATGGATTGAGTATAGAAGCGATCTGTCGGTTCGTGCTACGGAGGAAAATGGGGTTGTGCGTGCCGAAATAGTAAAAGCCTGCAAGGGCTAAAAGGGTTAGACGAATCGGGTTAGGTATTAAGAAGGAGGCTTACTGTTATGACAAGCATTGCGACACGGTACGGTGTGCTACAGGGGGTTGTGTCCGCATCATACTACGAGGATGGGGCATTAAAGGACTGTGTACTGGGGGAAAGAAACACGCTGCCATTGCCGGTTGGAGAGCTGGTGCCCCAGTATGGGGAAGAGCATGTGCGCAGAAAATATGCAAAAAGCGCGTCCTTTTACCGCACGGGGGCATTAAAATCGGTGCTGCTCGAGGAGGTAGGGGAGGTAGTAACGCCCATGGGTGAGTTCCCCGCCGAGCTGGTTACATTGTATGAGGGCGGGGAGATAAACCGCGTTTTTCCCCTGAACGGGAGGCTGAGCGGCTACTGGTCGGAGGAGGATGAGTCAAAGCTAGCGATCCCGTTGCGGTTTGAGTTTGCGTTTGGCGCCTTCTGCACAAAGATCGTCTGCCTACATTTTTATCAGAGCGGCGCGCTCAAAAGCCTTACCCTGTTCCCGGGTGAAACGGTGTCTCTTACAACCCCGATTGGCGAAATGGAGATAAAGACGGGGTTCTCGCTGTACGAAAGCGGCACGCTCAAATCGGTGGAGCCCGCGCAGCCGGTGGTGGTGATGACCGATATCGGTCCGCTTGCGGCGTTTGACTGCAACGCCACAGGCATTCATGCCGACCAAAACTCGCTTCACTTTACCGAGGAGGGGCTGCTTTATGAGCTGGTCAGCTCGTCGGATAAGATTGCCGCAGTGGACGAGAACGGCAGGATGTCGGTCTTTGCCCCCGTGCGCCGTCCGCTGCCCGACGGAGAAGGGACAGCGACCATCCCGCTCAACATCACGTTTGAGGGCGGGTTTGTCACCATTGCGGAGGAGGAGACCCATCGCTTTGACCTGAGCCTTGCCAAGGTAAGCTCCCTGCCCTTTATGCGCGAGGGCACACAAGCCTGCTTGCCCTCCGACTGCGCGTCGTGCACCTCCCGTTGCGGTATGTAGTGCAGAGCGTCCTTTTCAGTACAAAGCAAGAACCTATGGTATTCTCCTTTGCGTTTTGCAAGGGGGAATGCCTTTTATTATGGATAAACCGCAGGCTGCCATGTAGATACCCGTGTTTTGACTTTACAATCTCTTTACACGACTTTACGGAGTGCATACATAGGTTTTACCCCGACGTGCTTATGATGCAAGTTTTGGTTTGCTATAGTATAAACAGTCAAGAAAACGCAAATGAATAGGTTGCGGTCATGTGTTTAGAGCATGAAGGAAAAGGAGAATTGTTTTTATGAAAAAGGTTTTATCTGTTGTACTGGTACTTATGCTTGCAGTAGCGATGTTTGCTGGCTGCACAACCGAGGCCCCTGTGGCATCCTCTGCCCAGCCCACGCCCAGCAGTGAAGCAACTCCCGAATCTGAAGCCGCCCCCGCACTGTCCGGCACGGTATCCCTCACTGGGTCCTCTTCCATGCAGGAGCTGATGGAAGCGCTCATCGAGGCATTCAAAGAGGTTGAGTCCGACGTAACAGTAGAGTGTCAGTATCCCGGCTCGGGTCAGGGCATGACTGCAGCGGCAGACGGCACCGTGGATATCGGCAATGCTTCGCGCAGCTTAAAGGATGAAGAAGCGGCAAACCTTGAGGCTCATGTGGTAGCCATCGACGGCGTTGCGGTCATCCTAAACAGCGCAAACACGGTAGAGGAGCTTACCAGCGAGCAGGTGGTAAAGATCTTCTCCGGCGAGATTAAGAACTGGAGCGAGGTCGGCGGCGCAAACGCACCCATCGTAGTAATCGGACGCGACGAGGCTTCAGGAACCCGCGAGGCGTTCCAGGCGGTACTGAAGATTGAGGCCCCCGCGTACTCGCAGGAGATTCCCTCCACCGGCGCAGTCAAGTCCCTCGTGGCATCCACCCCCGATGCAATCGGCTATGTATCTCTGGAAGCGGTAGACGACACCATCAAGGCAGTAAAGCTTGACGGCGTAGAGGCAACTGGCGAGAACATCATTGCAGGAAGCTACAAGCTTTCGCGCCCCTTCGTAATGGCGACCAACAAATCCAAGGCACTCAGCGCCGAGGCTCAGGCGTTCCTCGATTTCGCAATGGGCGAGCAGGGTCAAGAGATTGCGAAAAGCCTTGGACTTGTAGTCGGTTAATAAATCACAAACTACAACCTATCTTTTCCGGGCGGATTGGGCGAAGCGCTGCTTCGCCCTACCGTTGTGTGCGGTACTATCGACCTACCTCACCCGGACAGTAGATAAAAGCCTTACCGATACAGAATGGTAAATGGAATAAGAAACGGTGAAAGGGGTAACTGATTTGTCTGAGAACCATGTGGCATCAGGTGTGAAAGCAACGCGCAGGTCTGCGGCAAAAAACGCGGCGGAGCGCGTTATGAACATCCTGTTCTTTGTGTGCGGAATTACCGCTGTAGTTGCCGTGGCCGGTATTACCATATACATGATTATTGCAGGCGCGCCGTCCATTGCACAGATTGGCGTTGCCGAGTTTCTGTTTGGGCGGCAGTGGGAGCCGCTCGCGTCCGAGCCTCAGTTCGGAATTCTTTACATGATCTTATCGTCGCTTGCAGGAACGCTGCTCGCTATCTTGATTGGTGTGCCGGTGGCGTTGTTTACCGCCGTTTTTTTGGCGGAGCTTGCACCGCCTGCGCTGTATAAGGTGGTGCGCCCCGCCGTAGAGCTGCTGGCGGGTATCCCTTCTGTTATCTACGGCATTGTGGGCGCTATGTTGCTTGTTCCGCTGGTGCGGGAATGGGAAAAGGTGTTGTTTCTTGATGACCCCACCCATACCTTTACCGGCGGTGCAAACCTGGTGTCCGCTGTTCTGGTGCTGGCGGTGATGATACTGCCCACCATCATAAACGTCAGCGAAACAGCGCTCAAGGCGGTGCCCCGTGAGTACAAGGAGGCATCGCTTGCCATGGGCGCGTCTCATATTCAAACCATATTCAAGGTGATGATTCGGTCGGCGCGTTCCGGTATTGTAACCGGCATTGTGCTCGGTATCGGTCGAGCCATCGGCGAGGCAATGGCGATTATTATGGTTGCAGGTAATGTGGTAAACCTGCCGCTTCCGTTTAACAGCGTGCGTTTTCTCACCACCGCAATTGTTACCGACATGAGCTATGCCGCCGAAGGGCTGCACCGACAGTCGCTGTTTGGCATCGGGCTTGTGTTGTTTGTATTTATCATGATAATCAACATCATACTCAACGTAGTACTAAAGGGGAGGGAGGGAGAATGATGCAATCGCAAGCAAAGCCCCATCACTCATCGATTATAGGCAGACGCACACTGGCAAGCGACAAGGTTCTTAGCACGCTTATCTATCTTAGTGCGGGTATTACCGTGCTCATTCTTGTGTCGATACTGCTATACATTGTGGTGCGTGGCGCACCACAGCTCTCGTGGGAGTTTTTATCTACCGCGCCCAGTGCGTTAAAACAGCGTTACGGCATTCTGCCTGCAATTATTAACACGCTGTATATTATTGTAATCACCCTGGTTATCTCCACCCCCATCGGCGTTGGCGCCGCGGTCTACCTTACCGAGTACGCAAAGCGCGGCAGGCTGGTTCGTCTGATTGAATTTACCATCGAGACCTTAGCGGGCATCCCCTCCATCATCTACGGGCTGTTTGGCGCAATCTTTTTTGGCACCTATTTTAAGCTAGGCTATTCCATACTTACCGGTGCGTTTACGCTTGCCATTATGGTGCTGCCTGTTATCATCCGCACCACGCAGGAGGCGCTTAAAACTGTGCCGCAAAGCTACCGTGAGGGTGCGCTTGGAATGGGAGCGGGCAAATGGCATATGATCCGAACGATTATTCTGCCCAGCTCAATCAACGGTATTATCACATCGGTTATCCTCAGCATCGGGCGTATCGTGGGCGAGTCGGCTGCGCTGCTATACACCGCGGGCTCGGTGTTAAACCTGCCAAAGAACGTGCTGTCGCACCCGGTTTCATCGGGCGCAACGCTTACCGTTCAGATGTATTTTGCCGTATCCAACGGCAAGTACACAGACGAGGGCTTTGGTATCGCTTTGGTGCTGGTTGTCATTGTGCTGATTATCAACGCGGTTACCAAAATAATAGCGAAACGCTCTGCCGAGGCAAAAAATTAGTAGTTTACAAAGAAAGGCGGTATGACCCATGAGCGGTATAATGGTCAGAGATCTCAACCTGTATTATGGCGACAACCATGCGCTAATCGATATATCGTTTGATATTAAAAATAAAGGGATCACCGCGCTTATCGGACCGAGCGGATGCGGTAAGTCCACCTTCCTGAAAACACTCAACCGTATGAACGACCTGGTAGACGGCGTAACGATATCGGGCCAGGTGCTCATAGACGGGGAGGATATCTACGATAAGGCGGTGGATGTTACCCTTCTGCGCAAAAAGATTGGCATGGTATTCCAAAAGCCAAACCCGTTTCCCATGAGCATCTACGACAACGTGGCATACGGTCCCCGCGTTCACGGCATCAAGAATAAAAAGCAGCTCGACGACATCGTGAAAAAAAGCCTGATGGGTGCCGCGCTGTTTGACGAGGTGAAGGATCGCCTGAACAAAAGCGCCCTATCCCTTTCGGGCGGACAGCAGCAACGACTGTGCATTGCACGGGCTATGGCGGTGGAGCCGCAGGTTATTTTGATGGATGAACCCACCAGTGCGCTCGACCCAATCTCCACGATGAAGATAGAAGAGCTGATGCTCGAGCTGAAAGAGCGGTATACAATAATCATCGTAACCCACAACATGCAGCAGGCGGCAAGGATATCGGACGACACGGCGTTCTTTTTGGTGGGCGAGATGGTGGAATTCGGCGAGACCGAACAGATTTTTAGCCTGCCCGCCGATAAGCGCACCGAGGACTATATTACAGGACGGTTTGGATAGTCCCGTTTTTTGCGATTGCAACATAATTACCAATCTATTATAATGGAAAAAGGAGAATGGATATGGGAGCACGTCCTAGTTTTGACAGCGAGCTTGAAATGCTCAACATTGATCTCATCAAGATGGCGGGTCTTGCCGAGGAGGCGATCAAAAACTCGGTGACCGCGCTCAAAACACGCGATAAAGAGCTTGCCCAGCGCGTTTCGGCGAACGACCGCGAAATCGACGCGATGGAAAAGGTAATAGAGGCGCGCTGCCTAAAGCTGTTGCTTCGTCAACAACCGGTCGCGCGGGATCTGCGCCAGATCAGCACCGCGCTAAAGATGATTACCGACATCGAACGCATCGGCGACCAGGCGGCGGATATCGCCGAGATTCTTAGCATACTGCGCACCGACGAGCCAGCCAGCATGGCGCGTCACATCCCCGAGATGGCTCGGGTGACTTCGGGCATGGTGTACGATGCCGTAACCGCGTTTACCAACAACGACTTGGAAGCGGCAAAAAAGGTGATTGCCACCGATGATGTGGTTGACGACCTGTTTGTACGGGTGCGCGACGAGCTGGTGGAGCTGATGGTTTGCTCCCCTGCGCGCAGCGACGAGGCGATTGACGTGATGATGATTGCAAAGTACCTAGAGCGCATTGCCGACCATGCCGTGAACATATGCGAATGGGTCGAGTTTTACGAAACGGGCGCACACAAGAATACCAAGATAATATAGTGGTTGCTCATGTGTTGAAAGGCGGTGCCTCGGTGCAAAGGTTTACGGTTTTTGTCGTAGAAGACGACGATAACATCAGAGAGGTTGTGCGGTGCACGCTGGAGGCGTTCTCTTATACGGTGCACCAATTTAAAACGGCGGAGGAGATGCTTGCGTGCCCGGTTATTCCTTCGGTCTATATCCTTGACATCATGCTGCCGGGGATGGACGGCATTGAGGCACTCAAGCGCATCAAAAGTGCGTCCGCCACAAAGCGCATCCCCGTCGTGCTGCTTACCGCAAAGACCGCGGAGATTGATAAGGTCATTGGGCTTGACAGCGGCGCGGATGACTACATTGCAAAACCGTTCGGTGTGCTCGAGCTTTCCGCGCGCCTTCGCGCCGTGCTGCGCCGCTCGTACCCCGAGCAGCGGCAGCACCATATCGTCGAAGCCAACGGCGTGCGTGCCGACCTTGATAAGCGCGAGATGACAAAGCACGGCGAGCCGGTGGAACTGACACTAAAGGAATACGACCTTTTGGTTTTGCTGATGCAGAATTCGGATCGTGTCATCGCGCGTGACGAGCTGCTTAACTCGGTGTGGGGCTACGAGTTTGCGGGCGAAACCCGCACGCTTGATATGCACATCAAAAGCCTGCGCGCAAAGCTGGGCGACGATGCGGAGCACCCGACCTATATTAAAACGGTACGCGGTGTGGGCTACCGTTTTGTGGAGCCTTCTATGGAGGGATAACGAATGAAACGCGCGATATTTCGGCGCTGTGTTCTGGTCGCCTTTGCGGCGCTTGTGCTGAGCGCCGCTGTTTCCTCTTGTATTTTGTATGCGCTACGCATGCAAGAGATTAAAACCAGCATGGGGCTGCTTTTAAAGACGGTAAAAAGTCAGATTGAATATGACATTGAACACGACGCGTTTTTGCCCGAGGACGAGGTAAACAAGTACACCGAGTATCGGCTTAGCATCATCGACGGCAGCGGCAATGTGCTGGCCGATTCCCGCGTACCCGCCGCGCAGCTGCAAAACCATGGAGACCGCCCCGAGCTTACCCAGGCGATGCAATCGGGGACGGGCTGGTCGGTGCGTTATTCCGCAACACTTCGGGCGATATACACCTACATGGCAATGCGGGTTGGCGACGACCTGTACATCCGCCTTTCCATGGAGATTGAAGCACTCGAATCCATTTTCAAAAGCCTGCTGCCATCCGCGTTAATCGGGCTTGTGTTTGCAGGGGCTATCACCCCGGTCATAGCGTCGCGCGTTACCAAACGCATCACCGAGCCGCTGTTCTCTGCGCGCGACCGCATTGAGCAGATAGCGCTGAGCGGCGAAACGGTGCCGCTGCCCTCGCCGGAGTACGAGGAGCTTACCCCCATCATGGACAGCGTCAACACCTTGTCTATGCGTATCCATGATGCGCTTGGTCAGCTTCAGGACGAGCGGGAGCGCACCAAAACACTGCTGGATAATATGGAGGAAGGTCTTGCGGTTATCGACAGTCGGCTGCGGGTGTCGAGCATCAACAGCGCTTGTGAGCGCTATATGGGTGCCTCCAATGTTCAGGGGCGAAACATCGTTTACCTTACAAGGGACCAAAAGGTGCAAAACGCCATTGAAACCGCCGTGCGCGATGGGCGTTCCACGATATTTGATCTTTCCAGCCACGAGGAGGGCAGGGTGTTGTCGGCGCGGATTACACCGGCGCGCGGCAGCATTGTCTTGGCCGGTGCCGGCAGGGAGGAACGCGGTGCCGTCCTGCTGCTTACCGACGTGACGACCGTACGCGCGAACGAGCGGATGCGCAGCGAGTTTGTGGCAAACGCCTCTCATGAACTGAAAACCCCCATAACCTCTATTAAGGGGTTTGCCGAGCTGCTTGCGTCGGGGCTTGTGGAGGACGATAAAACCAAAACGGATTATCTTTGCCGCATCACCGCGGAGGCGACGCGGATGACCAACCTGATTAACGACATCATCAAGCTCAGCGAGCTCGAGAACGGCAGACGTCCCGAGGCGGAGGAAGAGGTTGACATCTGTGCGCTTTCGCGTGAGATTGCGGAGCGTCTTGCCCACATTGCAAAGCAAAAGGATGTTACGGTAGACGTAACTGGCGACAAGGTCTTGCTTCGCGCACGGCGCGAGGAGCTGCGTCAGATTATCAGCAACCTGATGGAAAACGCGGTTAAGTACAACAAGCAGGGCGGTTCGGTGACGGTTGCCTGCATGTCGGACGCCGATACGGTGTCGATCTCGGTTGCGGACACAGGCATCGGCATTGCGCGCGAGCATCATGCGCGTGTGTTTGAGCGGTTCTACTGTGTGGATAAGGGGCGCAGCCGTACGGTGGGCGGTACGGGGCTTGGGCTTTCTATCGTCAAGCATGCGGTGGCAAGCCTTGGCGGGGAGATTTTGTTTGAAAGCAAGGTGGGCAAAGGAACAACGGTAACGGTGGTAATCAGCAGGCATGCAAGGCGTGGTTAGCTGTGATAAAGAACAAAGCCACTGTACTAATAAAGCAACAGCCGTCCTGCGCGGGGATTTTACCTGCGCGCAGACGGCTGTTTGCTTGTGTTTTGCTGCCACTTGCGGCGAGGGCAAACAGGGTGTGCACCACATTGTCGGATTGTGCAAAAAAAGCTTCATGGCGTGCGTAATTTCATACTAAATGAATCGGTGAAAAAACACGAAAAAACGTGAGACTTTTGGGGTTTACCGCCCCAAATCGTTACTCAAATGAAGTGCGCGTCACTAAACAAAAATGAAATTAATATTCTGCAATCCTGCAATTGCATGCGAACATATGCGTAAATTAGGGGGAGAGACACTGTTTTTATTGGTATAAAAAGTTATTGTTCACGGGGCAATCACGTTTGTTTGATGTTTATAGCATATCGAAAAAATAGGAGATGCGAAATATTAAAAAACACGGTGATTTTTTTCTTGACTATTCCTGCATTTTGGTTTATACTCAATTCAACTAATAAACGTAGATGCAAAGGCGCGTCATAAAACCGAACGCTTTTGTGTCTATTTTTATTATTTACCTGTATTGCCAACCGGATTTTGGCAGATTTTAAGGAGGATTATCGTATGAGGAAAAGTTCATTCAAAAGGATGTTTGCGGTACTGATTGCAGGCGTTATGGTTCTTTCACTGGCTGCTTGCACCGGCACTCCGGCTGCTCCCAGCGCAGCACCCAGCACCGATGCCCCCGCGGCTTCTGACGCCCCCGCTGCTACTGGCGAAGTGGTTAAGGTTGGCGCAATTGCCCCGAACACAGGTGCCCTTGCCGCTTACGGCGAGGCTGTAAGCAACGGCATCAAGCTCGCAGTCAAAGAGATCAACGCGGCGGGCGGCGTGCTGGACGGCAAAATGCTCGAGGTTACATACATGGACGATAAGGGCGACTCCACCGAGGGTGCGAATGCTTTTAACAAGCTGGTATCCGACGGCGTAGTTGGAATCATCGGTTCTGTAACATCCGGCGTTACCGCTGGTCTTGCCACAATGGCAGACGAAGCGAACATGCTGCTTCTGACCCCCACAGCGACTGCCGACACCGTAACCGAAGGGTTTGACTCGGTATTCCGCGCTTGCTTCCGTGACTCCTATCAGGGCGAGATGGTTGCTAAGTTTGCAGCTGAAAAGCTTGGCGTTAAGAAGGTTGCCGTACTGTATTGCGGCGCAGATGCTTATTCCGCCGGTCTTTACGAGGCATTTAAGGCTGCTTGCGCAACCTATAACCTTGAACTGGTTGCCACTGAGATATCCTCGTCGGTAGATGACACCGACTACAATGCGCAGCTCACAAAAATCGCGGCATCCGGCGCAGAGCTTATCTTTGCTCCGTACTATTACAGCTCCATTGGTCCATACATCGTTCCTCAGGCAAGAGCGGCTGGCTTTAAGGGCTTCATGGTCGGCGCAGACGGTTGGGACGGCACCATCGGCTCGATGGTTGACGACAAGACCCTGTACAACAATACGTTCTTCACCAACCACTATGCTCCCGATGACCCCAGCGATGCGGTTCAGAACTTTATCAAGGCGTACAGCACAGAGTTTGACCCCGCTACACTCAACGCACTTGCTGCCCTTGCGTATGACTCCGTTTACATGCTTGCTCAGGCAATCAACGACGCAGGCAGTGCGGATACCGCAGCCATCATCGAAGCAATGACAGGCATGTCGTTTGCGGGCGTAACCGGCTCGTTCACCTTGGATGAGACCGGCACACCGGCCAAGAGCGTTGCCATCATTGAATACAAAGACGGCGCTGCGGTCTGGAACTCCACCGTTGGCGGCTAAGACTTAACAATTAACAATGGGTGCGACACAGAGCCCATGCTCTGTGTCGCATTTCATGATTCGGTAGTTGTCCGGTATTTAGTACCTAATTAACTGATAATGGCTTCGATAAAACCTTTGTAAAGGTTTTAGAGCTTTTACTTCATTTTATTCGGACATTATTGCAGCTGATTCGCTATAGATAAGCCGGTCTTACCCCCGAAAATGATAGACAGGAAAGGAGTTACGCGTATGGATCAGTTCATGCTATTTATTCAACAGCTGATTAACGGACTTCGGGTTGGCAGCGTTTACGCGCTGATAGCCTTGGGATACACCATGGTATACGGAATCATTCGACTTATCAACTTTGCGCACGGCGACTTTATCATGGTCGGCGGTTATACGCTGGTGTTCACCGTTCCGCTGATGATTAGTCTGGGCATGCCCCCGTGGGTGGCGGTATTTTTTGCGGTGGTTATTTGTGCGGTCGTGGGTGTGCTGGTGGAAAAGCTCGCATACAGCCCGGTTCGCAAAAGGGGAACAAAGATGTCATCGCTCATTACAGCCATTGCCATGAGCCTGTTTTTAGAAAACCTTGCTCAGACGGTATTTGGAGCAAACCCCAAGCAGGTAAGCACCATATTTAATCTGCCGGCGGTTGCGGGAATGTCGGGCAATACCATTTTGACTATCGTGCTGGGCGCAATTGTTATGGTTGGGTTGCAGCTGTTTGTGCAAAAAACAAAGCTCGGTAAATCGATGCGTGCCGTGTCCGAGGACAAAGAGGCCTCTGTTCTGATGGGGGTAAATGTAAACAAAACCATCACCATTACATTTGCCATCGGTTCGGGTCTTGCGGCCATTGCGTCGCTGATGTTTGTTTCGCAGTACAATCAGGTCACCACGACAATGGGCGCGATGCTTGGTCTTAAGGCGTTTGTTGCGGCGGTGCTTGGTGGTATCGGCATTATTCCGGGCGCAATGCTGGGTGGTCTTGTAATCGGACTTGTGGAGACGCTTACCAAGGCGTATATCGGTACCCTTACGGGCGGACTTGTCACCTCTGCGTTTTCCGACGCTATCGTATTTGCCATCTTAATTATCGTACTGCTGGTTAAGCCTGCGGGCATCCTTGGAAAGAATGTAGGAGAGAAGGTGTAGCACATGGGACTATCCGCAAGACCTAAGAATTCTATTAAGGGCTCGCTGATTAATACCGTCGGCGTGCTGGCACTGTTCGCCCTGCTTT
>JAEZQD010000151.1 GCA_023413185.1 Bacillota bacterium | reverse complement strand
GCGGTTGTTTGCGATATTATTATGGATGAAAGCGTCACCGTTTTGTTACATTGCGTATGTTTTTTACACCTGCCGTCCTGCCTTTTCGCCGGGGGTATGCCCCACGGCACAAAAGAATGTGCACCGCTTGCTTTGAATCGCTATACATTTACATCGCCATGCCGATATACTATATATACTATGTGCCACAAAGGAGTACCCCTATGGAGAACGGACAACTGTATCAAATGATTTCGGATTCCCCCAGCCTGCCGCGGGTGCCCGCTGACCTGAGCGAGATTATTCTGCTGCTGCAAAACCCCGACCGTGTGGATATTGCGCTGTTGGTTAAAAAGGTAAGCGAGATGCCTAGGCTGGAGACGATTATTCTCTCCTATATCAACTCACCGTATTTTCGTATGCGGCGAAGGATATCCAGCCTGCGGGAGGCGGTGCTTTTACTGGGAATGCAGACGGTGCAGGTTGTCATCATCGCGGCGGTGTGCCAATACCTGTTCCCCCACGGCTACGCACGGTCGAACATCTTTACGAAGGTGCGATACATCCGACATTCCATCGGTGTTTCGATTATCAGCTGCGCCCTTGCCGAGGAACTAGGCAGCGGCGACCGCTATAAGCTGTTTGCGTACGGTCTGATGCACGACATTGGCATCGCCCTGATTGATGCGTGTTTTCCCGAGCTGGTTGACGAGGTTTACGCGCGCATTATGAAGGGCTCGCACCAGATTATTGCCGAACGCGAGGTGCTGGGCGGCGTATGCCATCCCGAAGTCGGCGGGTGGATTGCCGAGCGGTGGGATTTTCCGCCTAACATGATAAACATCATAAAAAATCATCACTGGCCGCGGATTGCACAGGATTGCACCTATGAGCTGCAGCTCATCCATCTGGCGGATATTGTAAGCGCAAACTACTATGAGAATATGCTTCTTGAATACACCCGTGCGACCTCTAGCCTTGTGCTTCAAAACGATCTGGGGATCGACGAAGCCGCTATCAGCCGCGTTACCGCGGATTTGCCCGCCGAGGTAACACGCGTGATGGGTCTATTTATGATGGAGTGATAAGGCGCGTGCGGCATCATTGGCTGCGGCAAGGCAAATAGTCAATTTCCTATGCGAATAATCATTGTTTCCCATATAGAGAAACGCGCCTTGATATGGCTATGTAAAGCCAAATGAAGGCGCGTTTTTATGCACTTTTATCTTGCCAAGGCGGTTTGCGGCGGCTCTTTGTAAACCGTTTGCTTATACTTTGTCGCCCAACACGGTTTTGTGCTGTTTGCAGGAACCGATTGACTTAATCATTCCTCTGCAAGATGCGGTAGTAGGCCTTCGCGGTAAGCTGGTACACCGCAAAGTACAACAGAGCAAACACCAAAACCGCACCGACGGTACAGGCAAAAAACAGCAGGGTGTTGGTCATATTAAACGCACGCAACAGGATGCACAATACACGGAAGGCAACGGCGATATGGATAACGGCGGCACCAAGCGGAAGAAAGAACACCATCAGCACCTGTTTTTGTATGGTGCTTTTAACCTCCTTTTGGCTCATGCCCACCTTTTGCATGATGGAAAACCGCTCTCTGTCATCAAAGCCCTCGGTAATCTGCTTGTAATAGATAATCAGCACCGTAGCAATCAAAAACAGTGCCACGAAAAAGATGCCCACAAACAGAATGCTGCCGTATACCTGGTAAAAATCCCTGCGGGCGTCATCTCTGTTGGCTAATTTGTAAACATTAAGCCCTGCGGTGCCGTATGCCTTTTTTACCGTGCTGAAGTATTCTTTGAGTGCTTCGGGTTCGCCATCTACGTTATATCTGGCGATATAATCAAGCTTGTAGTAGCTGACTACCTGTGTATAGTCCTTACGCATTAGCTCAAGGTCACGATAGGCAGGCACGACCAGCGTCACACCGTTTGTCATATCGATGGTGTCAAGAAAGCTTGGGCGGGGGATGCTTTTTTTGACCTTGTAGCTTTGGCTGTTTAGGGTAATCGTGTCGCCCTGCAGCGGCTCACCGCTTAACGCCATGAGCGCTTGGCCCTGAGACAGCGACTCGTTTGCTCCGGTGATGCGGTTGTAATCGGCAAGGGTGATGCAGTTTATCTCGTAGGTTTGCATCCCAAACATCTCGGCAAATGTAAAGGTGTCTGCCGAACGCCGGGATGCGCAGCTGAAGGAGTAATAGCCAACCATGTCCTGCAGCGTTACATTGCTTTGCTCCGCGTAGCTTGCGACTGTTTTCTGCGCGAGCTCACCGGTGGACTGCACTGCATTAAATGTAACCGACACCCGGTATGGGAACCGCGCATTGAGGGTTTCCTCCTCCCCCACAAACAGGCAGACCGTAGAGGAAAGGGTAACAAGCAAGCAGGTGGAAAGGATGCAGATATTCGCAAGCCCCGTGGCATTCTGCTTCATACGGTAAAGCATGCCCGAAACCGTAATGAAATTCTTCGGTTTGTAATAAAAGCCCTTGTTTTTACGCAGCAGCTTAAACCAAACAATGCTGCCCGCAATAAAAAGGCAGTAGGTGCCGATGATAACCAGCAGCACCGAGAACAAGAACAGGCTAACCGCATCAGAGGGAGTTTGCACCATCCACGCAAGCCCGTAGCCTGCGCCGAGCGTTAACACACCAAGCAGCGCAATCAACCAGCGAGATTTCGGCTCCCGCTCGCCCGTCTTGCTGCTGTGCAGCAGCGCTATGGGGTCGGTGCGCATGATTACGACGATGTCAAAGATAAGAATAAGGAAAAACGCGGCGACAAATAGGATAACCGTTACCCCCACCGAATACAGCGGGATCTGAAAGGTAAGCGCCGCGGGCATTGCAACGACCTTGAGAAAAAACAGGAACATCAGCTGACTAAACAATGCTCCGCCTACTATACCAACCAAGATGCATACTGTCGAGGTAATTAGCACCTCCCATGCAAGCACGACGGAGATGTGTCGCTTTTCCATGCCAAGGATGCTAAACAGACCAAATTCCTTCTTGCGGCGCTTCATAATAAAGCTGTTGATATAGTACAACACAACGAGCGACAGCAATCCACAGATCCACGAGCTCATCATTAGAATTGCGCCCATGGTCCCACTGCCCTCTGCGTCGCTTTGACCGACCATAATCGAAATGGAGCTGAGGATATAAAACAGCGATACGATCAGTGTGCCCGCCAACAGGTAGGGCAGATAGATGTTTCTGTTCTTTACCATGTTCGTAACCGCAAGGCGCGGATAGAGCAGTTTATTCACGGGTTCTCCCCCCTGTTGCCAGAACGGTGAGCGTGTCGGATATCTTTTGATACATCGCCTCGTTATCCATCGCGCCTTTATAAAGCTGATGAAACACTACGCCATCCTTAATAAACAGCACCCGGTTTGCATGGCTTGCGGCGCGGGTACTGTGTGTTACCATCAGGATGGTTTGCCCCTCGCGGTTAATCTCCTCGAATATCCGCAGCAGTCCTTCGGTCGCCTTGCTGTCAAGCGCTCCGGTCGGTTCATCTGCCAACACAATGCGGGGCTTTGTAATCAGCGCGCGTGCCACTGCGGCGCGCTGCCTCTGCCCTCCGGATATCTCGTAGGGGTACTTGTCGAGCAGGTCGGCAATTTTAAGCTTGTCAACTATCGGTTTGATGCGCTTATCCATCTCGTCATATCCTTTATGCGAAAGCACAAGCGGCAGCAGGATGTTGTCCCTGACCGAGAAGGTGTCGAGCAGGTTAAAGTCCTGAAACACAAAGCCAAGGTTGTTGCGGCGGTATGCGCAGATCTCCCTGTCAGGTATGCGTACCGTATTCTTGCCGTCAAGCAGCACCTCGCCGTCGGTGGGCTTATCGAGAGCGGCAAGAATGTTGAGCAGTGTGGTTTTGCCCGAGCCCG
The DNA here is from genome assembly GCA_023413185.1 of Bacillota bacterium. Lineage (GTDB taxonomy): Bacteria > Bacillota > Clostridia > Oscillospirales > Ruminococcaceae > Acetanaerobacterium. The sequence goes on along the minus strand of JAEZQD010000151.1, from coordinate 12,665 downwards.
ACTCGCCCATAATCGCGACGTATTCGCCCTGCTCCACCACAAACTGCACATCGGTTAACGCCTGTACCTGATTGCCCCCAAACCGTGTGGTGTATATCTTTTTGAGATGCTTTACTTCCAAAAGCGGCATGACATCAGTCCTCCTATTCGTTGATGGTACAATCAGCATTATAAGCAAAAAAGAAATGTCCAGCCATCGAACCGGCTTACATTTCTTTCGTGATATCTTACACTTGTGTAAGATACTGCAAGTGAACTGATGGGATATACTACTCCTCCGCGATATGGTCGCGGGAAAGGTCTAGCGTTACGATGGTTCCTTTTCCGGCTGTGGAGGCTATTGATATACGGTGCCCAAGCATATCAAGCGCCTGACGGCACAGGCTAAGACCGATGCCCGTCGAATGCTTATCCAGCCTGCCGTTGTAGCCGGTATAGCCCCACTCAAACACGCGCGGCAGATCCTCGGGTAATATGCCGATGCCGGTATCCTCTATTATAAGCGTGCAGGGCTGCTGACTTGACAGGGAGATTGTTACCCTGCCTTTTTGTGTATACTTTGCGGCGTTGGAAAGCAGCTGCTCAAGCACAAAGACCAGCCACTTCTCATCGGTTAGCACGCGGCAGTCGGGGAGCGATACCTCAACCCCAATCCCCTTTGGGATAAACAGAGAAGACACCTTTTTTACCGCCTGTTTGACCAATGCGTCCAAGGGGTATTCCTGCAGCATCAGATCGTTTGAATCCATCTTCAGCCGCTGGTATTGCAGCGCCATATCGACATACTGCTCAATCTTAAACAGCTCCCGTTTCATTGCCGAACAGTCGGGTTCGTCTTCTTGCAATAGTAGGCGCATTGCGGCAATGGGGGTTTTAATCTGGTGAGACCACAGCGTGTAGTAGCAGTCCGCCTGCTTTGCCACTTCGCGCGCGTTATCTTCCGCCGTGATGCAGCGTGCCTGCATGACCAATAAAATCTCACGATACTGCTGCTCGATATAATCACGAGACGGCGGCGGTAACTCGAGATTTTGCGCCGCTTGTTTTTTAAGTATCTGCACCTTTTTGTATTGTCTTATAAACACAAACACGTCGTAAGCGGTATAAAGAGCGCCGAAAAATACGAATAGGATTGAGGTGTAAACGGCTGGTCCCCACGGCAAGCCATACAGTCCGTATACAGAAAACAGCACCGCCACAATAACTGTGCCGAACAAAAGGTGCCTACACAACCGCCTAAGGTATGCGCGAATAGACTGTTTCATACGTCCGCCCCTACCAAATAGCCAACGCCCTTTTTGGTTTTAATAAAGTCGCTTAGCCCGATACCCTCGAGTTTTTTGCGCAGACGGGTGACGTTCACGGTAAGGGTGTTGTCGTCAATGAAGCTGTCCGTATCCCATAATTTGAGTATCATCTTGTCCCTTGCAACGACATGCCCGCCGCTTTCCATTAGGGTTTGCAGGATTTTAAGCTCGTTTTTTGTCAGCTCCACCCGCTCTGCTCCGTAAACAAGCGCCGATTCTCCGAGGTTAAGTGTGACACCGCCAAGCTTGAGCGTGTTCAGCTCCGAGCCAAACGCATAGGTGCGGCGCAGAATGGCCTGTATCTTTGCCGTAACCACCTCTAGGTGAAACGGTTTGCTGATAAAATCATCTGCCCCAAGGTTGATGGCCATTACAATATTCATATTATCCCCCGATGATGAGAGAAAGAGTATTGGCGTTTGACTGACCTTTCTAATCTCGGCACACCAATGGTAGCCGTTAAAAAACGGCAGCGAGATATCAAGCAGAACAAGATGAGGGTCGTACCGCGTAAACTGCTCAAGAACCCCGCCGAAATCCGTGACAGTCTCTACCAGGTATCCCCATTTGGTCAACTGTCGCTCAAGTACATTGGTAATCGTGGTGTCATCTTCCACAATCAGTATTCGGTACATGTAATCCCCTCCCATTATACTACCCCAATCTGTTTGGGAAACTTAAAATAAAACGAATTAGCAAGCCCTTTCGCTTCAAACCAAAAACGAGCTTAACCCAGTGTGCCAAATTCTGTTATACCACAAAAGAACCTTTTTGTCTTGCACATAATTAACACAGCCCTCTGTGCCGCACAAGGCTTCCTGCCAATGAATATACCATTAAATAAATCAAGTACAAACTTAATGGTAATGTTGGTTGGCAGCGTTTATGCTTATTATAGTTTCTTTTTTGCTCTGCAACACAAAACACAATTCGGAGGTATTACAGATGGATGTAGAAAAGATTTTAGACAGCAAATACCAGATGACCGACGGCGGAATGGTTTGTACCATCCGCGACCTCTACACAACCTTTAGCCCTAAGGTGGATTTGGAGGCACTCAAGTCCTCGGATTTCTTCCCCGCTATGGAGCAGATGATGGAGGTTGTGCTCGGCGTGCCGGACGAGCGTTCCCCCGAGGTGATGGCATATTGGTCAAAACGGGGCATGGTAAAGGAGTTCCACGGCTACGATGACCCGATGGACTGGGACGCTTATGCGAACAAGACCGGCTACCGCTGGCAGGCAGAGAAGTTTAACATCAAACAGAACGAAAACAAAATATGGACCTCCTTTGTGCCTGTCTCCGCGTTTTTACCAGAGAACAAAGACCGCAAATATCCGGTGGTATTTGCGCTGCACGGTGCCTGTAACAACATCTTTCTTGTGGAAGGGTGGGGCTTTGTGCAGGAGGCGGCTAAGCGTGAATGGATTGTAATCATCCCCTCAATTGAGCTGGATGATATTATTGAGGAGATACTCGAACAAGCCAAGGCACTGTACCCAGTGGACGAGAGCCGCGTGTATGCGACGGGCTTTTCCTATGGCGGCTGGTCGAGTAACCGGCTCGGAAACCAGCGCCCTGACCTGTTCGCGGCAGTTGCCCCCTGTGGTGCTGCGATAGACAACGCCTTTAACGAGGGCGTCTCGGACGACCGCGAGCCCATTCCGCCGTTTGACGGCATACCCCGCGCGCTTGCCCTTGGCACCTATATGCCCGTTATCAACACCTATGGCAATTTAGACGGCGAGCGCTTCCCCATCTACGACTTTAAGGGCAAGAAGTTTCCTCTTGGACAGCTAGAGACCCCAGGCGACCTAATCAAAGGCATTAACGTTTGGGCACGCGTCAACCATGCGCCCGAAATAGACCTTGCAGATGTTTTAGCGCTCAAGAACCGCACGGACATCACCCCCGCTGAGCGAGACCTTGGTCTACCGCTTGCGCCGGATTGCCAAAGGACATTTGTAGCCGACGGCGTTACCTACCATGTTGCCGATATAAAAAGTGACGACGGCGTTGTGCGTATCCGCATTGTGGGCGAGATGAACATCCCGCACTGGCCCACCCCTGAGATGGCGCGGCAGATATTTGAGTTCTTCTCCCGCTTCAGCCGCGACCCGGTTACCAAGGCGAGCATCTACACGGCGTAACAATTTCGCACCACATTTGTATAAGCGGATACACCCTTCCTTTATGAGACATCCACACAGAACAACGCCCATGGAATTCGCCATGGGCGTTGTTCTGTGATTGACAGCTATTTGGTGTGTATCAGTGTTTGGTACTATAGCCAATTCGCTCTATGTGTTTCTGTGTTAGAAGCTACCCCAGCCCTTGCTCTTACTGCCAACATTTCCGCCCGAGGACACCTGCATCTTCAGCTCATAGCTGTAGCCATCCGAAAAGCTGAAGGATGTGGTGCTTCCGTTTAACAGCGTACCGTATTCCCCGTTCTCCCCGAAGGCATCCTTCTCACCGTACCACGTGCTACCGTAAGCGTAGTCTATGGTATAGGCTCCGCTTGGCAAAGAAACGGATGCACTTGCCCCGGAGCTGAAAAACATGGAGCGCACCGTGGATGTACCGCTTTTAATCTTTATATACAGAAAGCTCGAGCCGGATGGTGCATAGATTTTAAGCGATACCGAGCCCCCGTCGTATGCGCTGTTTTGGTACAGTACACCGGTGGATGGCGGGGTGCGCTTGCATTCTTTTGCCTTGGACGCGGCATCGCTATAGTCGCCGAGGCTTAGAAATAGCTGATACGCTTTGTAATAGCTTTTCGCGTTAAAGTACTCCGTCGCCTTTGCATACGTTGTCTTGTTCTGCCCGTTCGCTTTGCACTGACCCAAAAGCGCGACGGCGTCCTTATATTGCAGCGCGGCTGCTTCTTCCAGTAACGGCTGTGCCTGCGTATACTGCCCCTGCTGAACAAGCTCCCTTGCCGTGTCGTAATCCCCGGCTACCTCGCACCATTGCAGATAACGCGCGGAATCTTCAAAATCCCCCAGTGAGGAGAACCGTTCTTTTGCGGTCTCGTATTGTCCGTCATCAAACAATACTTTCGCACCTTCGTATTGTTTGGCGTTTTCACACTGCTTTAGCAACGCTTTGGCATCCAGAAACTCCCCCAGCGGCCCCAGCAGGTTTTGTGCCTGCTTATAGTCGCCTTGCTGTAGGCAGACTACCGCACTATTATAGTCGATGTGCCTGTCGCACTGGATTTTAAGCTCCTGTGCGTCGCTATAATCGCCAAGTGCTTCAAGAAGCTGAGCCGCTCCCTCGTAATCTTCGTTGTTCATCATCGCCTTAGCGGTTAAATAGTCCGATTTTGCGTTTGCCTGCTGCGCCTGTTGCAGAGCGTCATTGTAGTCGCCCAGCGAAGCAAACAGTTCTGCGGCGGCAGTGCAGTCGCTTTGACTGTCGGTGTTTAGCAGCAAAATCGCTTTTGCATACTGCTGTGCAAGTCGGCATTCCTCTGCCATCTGCGGCGCATCTTTATAATTGTCTAGCTGAATAAACAGCTCCTGTGCCCTAGCGTAGCTTCCATCTCCATACAAGGTCTGCGCCTGCCGATACATCTTACGCTCCTTACCACCCACTGTAACCGATAATACTAGAATCAAGATAAGGGCCGCTGCTACGGAGCCCATGATTGCCACTCTTCGTTTTGCACGGTTTACAGTAACCTGTTGCATTGGCGCTTCTTCGGGCGACACAGTACGCTCGCCTTGCGTTTGAGAAACCGTCAGCTTTGCGCCGCATTCCGGGCAAAACAAGCCTTCATCCGGTACTTCTGTGTTGCAGTGCGGACATAACATGTTCTTTCATCCCCTTATTCATTTTTTCTAATTGCCATAGTAATCGTTTCAGTTTATTGTTGTATCACAAAATCCCAGAAGCCGTCAAAATCATTGGCGTACAGTGCCGGAACGTTCGCGTAAAGCTGCTTTCCCTTTGCTGCGTCAAGCATGGAGGTGTACACACTTTCGTTTGCGTAGGTGGCGTAGGTTTTCTTCTCTGTAGAAATCTGATGTCCCGAAACAAGGTTTAGCAAGTTTGCATTTAAAAAGCCGTGGTACTGCGTAACCTTGGACTTATCCTTAAAGGTGAAGGTTCCGGTTCCATCATAGTTAAACTCAAGAATCAGCGCAAAGGTGGCAAGGCTGGGGTCGTCTGTCAACACAAGTCCGCCTTGCTGCAGGTTGCCGGAACGCCTTAGCAAGGTTTCTACCGCTACGGGTTTGTGCCTGGTGTAGTTGCTCTCGTAGCCGCCCGCAGACTCCTTGCCTGTTACGGGGTCAATAATCCCCTCGGTGCAAACAATGTAATACATCGGTTGGGGATTGGACGGTTTAAAGTAATAAATGCCCTCCACACCGTAAGCCGCTTTAATCTCCTGATTGCTCCAGTTTTTGAGCTTGTCGTAATCAAACACCGTGTCTTTCGCGGTAGGCTGCGACTCCTCCGCTGCCTCTTCTTCGCTTGCCGACACGGGAGACGCCTGACCTTCAAACTCAATCCGTGTCGTTCCAAATGGGATTTCAAGCTCATTCCCCTGCACATTTGGTTCTTGAGAAACATAAGTGTAGTCCAGTTCCGCGGTCGCGGTGTCTTCGTAAAAGTACAGACTGTTTATCACACTTTTGCCAAGTGTAATATTGTCGGTGCCATAGTCATACGCAATCGAGTACGTCCCGTTGTAACGTTCCGTTACGCTTACCCCTGCAAATTCGTTCGCTACATTGCCTTGCGTCGCCTGCCCGCTCAGGTTGTTTGCCTCAATCATTATATGGTGAATCGTGCTTCGGTCAGCCGAAAGGAGAAACGCAACCCGAATATAGCCCATATCCATATATGCACCTTGCCCAACATACAACACCTCTCCCTCGTCGGGCACAGGCAATCCGTCCTCTGAATTGGGCGCAGCGGGCAAGGCCGCGGCAGGCACTGCGGTAGATGAGTGGGAACTGCTTTGCTTACCCGATGAAACATTCTCACCCGAGTGCCCGTCTCTTTTTAGAATAGCACCTAGCACAACCGCAACAAGCACAACAAGAACAGCTGCGCCACAAAGGGAAGGAATCAGCCACTTAGGCAGACGGCGTACCTCGCTGTTGAGCGGCGCGCTCTTTGTATAACCCAAACCGATGCTTGTGTCCAGGGACAGTGTTACGGGCACACCAGCGGGAAGGTCAAGCTCTGAATTAACCTCCTGTGCATTTTCAGTTCTGGGGCTCAACTCGGCGACAGAGGGACGTTTTTGCCCACAAAACGGGCAAAAATCCCCTTGCTCCGGCAAATGATTGCCACAGTTACCACAAAACATACGGTTCATCTCCTAATCTTATAAGCTGCAATATGCATTAAGCAATTTCTGAAAGAAACAGAGCACCTGCCAATATTATAGCAGTCGGAGCAAAAAAAAAGGTGTGCAAGCTGCACACCTTCAGGCTCTGGACATACTGCGCTGATACATCTACGCCATCCTATGTATAATCAATAACTAATAGGATGTTGGCAACGGATTGCTTTATCATTGTGTTTCGCGTTGTTACCTCAATGAGATTGATCTTTTAGTCTTGAAAACAGGTTGCGCACCTGTACACCCTATTTGCTCTCGCTTCTCTCGTCGTTTTGCAGTATTTGGCTAGTCCTCTGCTGCATCACGACAAAACATGTTGTTTTGCAGCAGGCGCAAACGGGCATTGAAAAACTTCAGTGACACATGTTATACAGATTGCAGCCCAGAGGGCACGATATATGTATTGAAAAACCTCCACAAGCATAAATTTTGCGATTAGTTAAGGTTATAGCGCAACAAAAGTCTCCCTTTATCAAAATAAAGGGAGACTTCTCGTAGCTACAATAACAAACCAATTGTGGACTGTCAAATAATACGCTTGATTACGTAGGATACGCTTATTAATGCAGACTATTTCGAACGGTAATCCTTGCCCTTTGATTGTGAGCCATACCGACCGTTCGCGTATCCGCCGTTTTTATTGGAACCGCCAGGGCGACCTGATCTGCGCTGTGAACCTGCAAGTGCAACAACCTGGGTCGGTCTGCCGCAGATTTTGCAGCCGTTCATATCGCTAAGGATTTGGTCGATGCGGTCACGAGGAACCTCCACAAAGCTCTGCTCCTGCGAAATGTCGACCTTGCCGATCTCTTTGCCGCGAATGCCGGTACGGTCTGCGATTGCTCCGATGAGATGGTTGGCACCCACCCGACTGTTTGAGCCGACATCAAAGACGATAACGCCGTAGTCCATGGGTCGCGCTTTCAGCTGGGGCTTGCGCCAGTCTGACGGTGCGCCCGTATCGTTTCTGCGCGGACCTCTGCCATATGCGTCGCCGGTTTCATGCTTAATTTGATTAACCTCTATTGTAACCGGCTTGCCGATCTCTTTATACTGCAGCGACAGTGCCGCTTTTGCAATGCTCTCCAGCGTATGACCCTTTTGCAGCAGAATGTTGACAAGTTCGGCGTAAACCGGATTGCCCTCGGCATCAATCTGCGCCTCAATCTCGAGGCTTGCCTTTTCTATCCCTTTGCTCCGAATGTCCTCGGCGGTGGGCAGCAACAGCTCTTTAATCTGAGACTTTACCGCAAACGAAATCTGCCTGATCTCGTTGACCTCGCGCCTGTTGCAGCAGATGGTGATGCTGCAGCCGTCCTTGCCCGCTCTGCCGGTTCTGCCGATGCGGTGGATGTAATACTCGGTATTTACGGGAATATCAAAGTTGATTACATAGTCAATATCGTTTACGTCTATTCCACGCGCGGCGATATCCGTCGCAATAAGAATCGGGGTCTTTCCCGCCTTGAAGTCTCGCATGGTGGCGGTGCGCTGGGTCTGCTTAATGTCGCTGTGAATGCTCTGGGCACCGATGTTTCGGTCGTTCAAAAACGCAGTCAGTTCATCCGCCATCTTCTTCGTACCGCAAAAAATGATGGCACGGTTGGGCTGATAGTAACGCAAAAGCACTACTAACGCTTCCTTCTTCTGCGAGTGTGGCACGTCGAGATACCGCTGCTCAATGTTTTCTATCGTTATTTGACTCTTATCAATCTCAATGAGGGTCGGGGATTTTTGAAACTGGTTGGCAATCTTCATAATTGCAGGGGGCATCGTAGCGGAAAACAGAATCGTCTGGCGATCTGCGGGGGTGTCGGTCAATATGGTTTCGATATCTTCACGAAAGCCCATGTTAAGCATCTCATCCGCTTCGTCAAGAACAATCATTTTCAGATTGTTGAGCTTAATGGTCTTTCGGCGCATGTGGTCCATCACGCGACCGGGTGTTCCGACAACAATGTTGCATTGGCGCAGGCTGATGCACTGCCTGTCTATCGGCGCACCGCCGTAGATTGCAACAGGTCGAATACCGTCCTTAAAGCGCGCAAGCTTCTGCAGCTCCTCATACGCCTGCATCGCGAGTTCACGCGTAGGGCAGAGGACAAGCACCTGTATGGTTGCTTTTTGCTCGTGTGTATCGATTCGCTCAATCGCGGGGATGGCAAACGCAACGGTTTTTCCCGTACCTGTCTGCGATCGGGCGATGACGTCGACACCTGTGCGTATCACAGGAATAGCCTCGGATTGGATGGGGGTTGCATAATCAAATCCCATCAGGGATACCGCGTGCTCCACCTTGGGAGTGAGATTCATTTGGGAGAACAAAACCTTAGTCATCGGATTCCTCAATTCTAAAAAATAAAAACGGGGATCGAAATCCTCGTCTTTCAAAGTGATACCAAATCTTTTTTATAATATCATTTTATTGCGTTGTTGTCAATTCATATTATAACCCTATTAATGGATTTAGGGTTTCTTGCACCCCACAAAAACCGCGCCCATCGCCAATTCTGTCCGTTTTGAACAACTCAAAACGGACAGCCGCAAATCGGGTGGTCGAAATAGATTGCAACGCTTTGTATGAGCAGCCGCATCGCGTCGATGAGCTGTTAGCTGTCAAGCACACGAATACCATCTGTCGTGCTGCATTGCACCGCAAAGACTGCGAACGCTTTTACCGTTCTTCTCTGAAATAGGCAAGCCCAAGGCTGGCGGGCGGTTCGTTTTCGCGGTTCTTTTTCAGCGAAACGACCACAAGCACGATGATGGTTACAATGTAAGGCAGCATCTTGAATATCTCCTGAGACGAGCGCGTAAGCCCCGGGATGTAGAAATACAGCCAGAACAGCGCGCCGAACAGATACGAGCCCCATATTGCGTGGGTGGGCTTCCAGCGGGCAAAGATGACCAGCGCCACTGCCAGCCAACCCAGCTTTTCGATACCGCCGTCGTTTGCCCATGTCCCTTTAATGTAGTCCATGATGTAGTACAGCCCGCCGAGGCCGGTGATTGCCGCGCCAATGGTGACGGCAAGATATTTGTATTTTGTCACGCCGATGCCTGCGGCATCCGCCGTAGCGGGGTTTTCGCCAACCGCGCGCAGGTTAAGACCCCTTCTTGTTTTATTGATAAAAAAGGTTAACAATACTGCCACAACGATGGCGAGGTACACCATAAAGCCAAGACCCGAAAAAACGCCGATCTCGGACAATGCCGGAAGCGTAGACCGAAACGCCCCGCTTGTGGTGGCTACCGATATCTGACCGACGCCGCCTGCCATCTTATTCATTGCTCCGCCAAACAGGTTCGCCACGCCGGAGCCGAATATGGTAAGCGTAAGACCGGTCACGCTCTGGTTGGCACGCAGGGTTATTGTAAGAAAGCTATATAAAAGCCCTGCCAGCGCAGATGCCGCAAGTGCCGCAATCAAAGCGATAATAAGCCCTATCAACGGGTGGGGCTTAGCGGTGGAGGTCTCGTAAAAGAACGCTGCCGCAAGACCCGCAATGCCGCCCAGATACATAATGCCGGGAACGCCGAGGTTGAGGTTGCCCGACTTTTCCGTGAGTATCTCGCCCATCGCGCCAAACAGGATGACCGTACCGAAAACAAGTGCCGCCTGCAAAAGCGATAGTATCTGCGCCATGTTATTTCGCCTCCTTTTTCTTGCGGAATACGAGCCGGTAGTTGATGAAGAATTCGCAGCCGAGAATAAAAAACAGGATGATGCCCGTTATCATCTGAGAGGCGTAATCGTTAAGGTTGTACTGCGAGGCAATCTGTATCGCGCCCTTTTCAAAGAACACCAAAAGCAGCGATACCAAAATCATAACCGGCGCGCTGAATCGGGAAAGCCATGCCACGATGATGGCGGTAAAGCCTTTTCCTCCCGCAGTGCTTGTGCTAATTGTATGAGAAGCGCCTGCCACGGCGATAAAGCCCGCTATGCCGCACACAGCACCCGAAAGGGCGACCGTGCGCACCACAACCTTGCCCACATGAATGCCGATGTACCGTGCGGTGCGTTCGCTCTCACCCACAACCGCTATCTCGTAGCCCTGTTTGGAGTATCGAAGATAGATATACATCGCGACAGTCAGCGCAAGTACAATGATGATGTTAAGCAGATACTGCTGACCAAACAAAGACGGAAACCATCCTGCCTTGCCGGACTGATTGATGATACCCACCGTATTGGAACCGTAGGGGTTCTCCCACTTTGCAACAAAAAAGGAGGTGAGCTGAATGGCGACATAGTTCATCATCAGCGTAAACAATGTTTCGTTGGTTCTAAAACGCGATTTGAACACAGCGGGTACAACGCCCCAAACAGCACCCGCCACAGCACTTACAATAAACATCAGTATGAGCAGCAGCCCCGTGGGTAACGAGGAGCCAAAATACAGCATGCATGCCGCCGTCGCAAGACCGCCTACAAGAACCTGACCCTCTGCGCCAATATTCCAAAACCGCATCCTAAAGGCGGGCGCAAGACCGAGTGAGATACACAGCAGCATCATGGTATCACGCACGGTGACCCATATGCGCTTGCTGGTGCCAAACGCGCCGTTCCACATTGCCTCGTAAACCTTAAGTGGGTTGAGCTTGACCATTGCATAGATTACGACGGCACATACAATAAGGGAAAGAAGCACCGCCACGACTCGTATGCCCCACGACTTCCACTGGGGTATCGCATCCCGTTTTGTTATGCGTATAAACGGCTCGGTGTTTACACGGCTCATTTCTTCTCCTCCGCTCCCATGCTGGTCATCATTAAGCCAACCGCATGTTTATCTGTTTGCGTACCGTCAACAATGCCGCTGACACGACCACCGCACAACACAAGAATACGGTCGCACAGCTCAAGCAGAACATCAAGATCCTCACCGACAAAGATGACGGCCACACCGTTCTTCTTTTGCTGGTTGATAAGGTCGTAAATGGTATAGGACGAGTTGATATCCAGCCCACGCACGGCATATGCCGTCATCAAAACAGTCGGCGCAGAGGATATCTCTCGCCCGACCAACACCTTCTGTACATTTCCGCCGGAAAGCCTGCGTACCGGGGTTGAGATGTCCGGGGTGTTCACCTGCAGATCATCCACAACCTTTTCTGCGAGATCGCGCGGGGCCTTTCGTTCCGCCAAAAAGGAGGAGCCGTTGCGGTAGCTGCGAAGCATCATGTTGTCGGTCAAATCCATGTTCCCCACAAGCCCCATACCGAGCCTGTCCTCCGGAACAAAGGATAGCGCAACGCCCATGGCAGAGATCTCTCGCGGGTCTTTTCCCACAATCTCATTTGCAGTTTGCGTGTTTGGTTCCACATACTTGATGCTGCCCGATTCTATCGGTTGCAGCCCGGCTATCGACTCGAGCAGTTCCTTCTGACCACAGCCGGAGATGCCCGCGATACCCAGTATCTCTCCGCTTCTTGCGGTAAAGGACACGTTGTCAAGCTTTGTTACCCCTTCGATGTCGCGAACCGTCAGACCCTCCACAATCAGGCGCGGCATAGGGTTCTGCGGCTCGGGGCGTTCGATGTTTAATGAGACGGGGCGTCCAACCATCATATTGGTCATCTCGGCGGCATTGGTTTTGTCGGTAGGCATCTCGCTTACAAACTGACCGCGTCGCAGGATAGCCACCCGGTCGGAGATCTCCTCCACCTCGTGCAGCTTATGGGTGATGATGACGATTGCCTTGCCGTCTTTACGCATGTTGCGAAGAACACCGAACAGCTTGTCGGTCTCCTGCGGGGTAAGCACGGCGGTGGGCTCGTCAAGAATCAGGATATCTGCGTTGCGGTAGAGAACCTTTACAATCTCCACCGTCTGCTTTTGGGAAACGGACATATCATAGATCTTTTGCTTTGGGTCGACCTCAAAGCCGTATTGTGCCGATATGGCGCGAACCTTCTCCTCAACGACGTTCATATCGAGCCGTCCGCTGCCGGGAAGACCAAGAATAATGTTTTCTGCCGCGGTCAA
>JAEZQD010000117.1 GCA_023413185.1 Bacillota bacterium | reverse complement strand
TTTTAATGTTACGGAAGAACATCTGCGCAGTGCAACATATTACGAAAAAACAAAGAATGCGTACGTCCTTGGCTATGGATTTGGAGGCGGTGCAGAGCTTTGCATTTTAGATGTGTACCAAAAGAATGCGTTTACTCATGTGGACTATGTGTATAAAAACGTAGAAACCGTTTTTCGAAAAGGAACGATTGTCCTTGATACGACAGCGGAGGATTGCCTGTATGTTTCATGTGAGTCAGTAGAGATTGGCTGAACAGAATAGAAGAAGGGTCGCAGCAAAGAACCCTTCTTCTCTGTTCGCATTACAAATAGGACGGTAAGCAAATATTTAGATTGGCATACCCTGCTAGCAAGCTGTTAACATTAATAAACGCAGAGATAGCCCTCAAAGGTAAATAAACTTCCAAAACGTTTTTTCATTGCATCAACGCTATTGAAATGCATAATCTTCCCATCAACAGAGGTGTTCAAGATACCGTCTCCGTCATAATTTGCTTCCGAGTAGTCAAGAGAACCATCTTGGTATACTTTTTCAATAACACCAACATGACCGTAATTGTCACTGCCACCGCTCCAACAAGCAACAGTGTTGGATGCGGCTTTCCAGTATTGTCTCGATAGAGGAGATGACTCGTACCAGTCACCTGCATTTCCTGAAACTAACAACTTCTTTCCCGTCTTTTCGTAGATTCTCCCGAAAGCATACCATGTGCATTGTCCTTTTGGGTAGTTGTTTATGGGTGTTTTGTAGGCGGCTGAATTAAAATCGGCCATAAAATCTTCGCTCCTTAAAATTAAGTAAGATAAAGAAACCAGCTTCAAAATCCATCCTCCACTCTCCGCGGCAAGCGAGCAATAAACTTCTCAGCAAAATCTCCTTTCAATACATATAGAGCAAATAAGTGCCCTAAAATTAAGGAGGTGTATAGATATTTTTGCCTGCCCGCCATCGGCGCAATAATCATCCATCAAGCCCGCCCATCCTCGGCGGGCTTTCCATCCGCCATAAAACCGCAAAGCCCGAAATTCAGCAGTTGCGCGCTGTCAATAACAGGGGTATAATAGTGAAGTTGGGCGCGCAGAAAATCCCCGTTGCAAACGGGCTGCGCGCGTCACTGACTGTATCAGTCGCAATGCATAGGAAAGGTCCTGATCTGGTTTTGAAGCAGTACGAAATCTGGGATATGCACGGGCATATCTTCCCCGCGAAGATTGCCGACAAGGCGGCACAGGCAATCGGCGAGTTTTACGAGATGCCAATGCGTTATGAAGGCGACAGCACCCGTATCATCGAGAGCGGCGCGCGGATTGGACTGTCACGCCAGCTGGTGTGCTCCAGCGCAACCACCCCCGCACAGGTGCAGTCGATCAACGACTTTATCGCCGCCCAGTGCAAGGAGCACCCGCAGTTTATCGGCTTTGGTGCGCTGCACCCCGATATGGAGGACGCCGAGACCGAGATACAGCGCATCCAGTCTATGGGGCTTGTGGGTGTAAAGCTGCATCCCGATTTTCAGCGGTTTGCGATTGATACCCCCCGTGCGGTGGAGCTGTATCGTCAAATCAGCGCTTACGGGCTGCCGGTGCTGTTTCACACGGGTGACATCCGGTTTGATTACTCGTCCCCGCGCCGTCTCGCAAACGCGATGGACAGGGTGCCGAACCTGGTCGCCATCGCCGCGCACTTTGGCGGCTACACCGAATGGGAACTCGTGCCCGAGTGCCTAAACCGCCCCAACGTGTGGTTTGACACCTGCAGCACCCTTGCCTTTATGGACAAGGACAGGGCGGTGCAGCTGATACGCACCCTAGGCAGCAAGCGGTTCTTCTTCGGCGTGGATTTTCCGATGTGGGACCACAAGGAGGAGCTGGAGCGGTTTCTCGCCCTGCCGCTGACCGAAGCGGAGCGGGAGGACATCCTGTGCCGCAACGCGAAGCGGTTTTTGGCGGAAATCACATAGCATAGCATAGCCAACCTTACGGTTGGCATTACGAGAAGCTTTGCTTCTCGGGTTCTCCGCTCTGTTTCAAATTGGCGGTAGGCATAGCCAAGCTGAAGCTACGCATAGCCAACCTTCGGTTGGCATTACGAGAACCTACGGTTCTCGGTTCTCGGTTCTCGGTTCTCTGGTTCTCCGCTCTGTTTCAATTTGGCGGTTGGCATAGCCAAGCTAAAGCTTGGCTTTATGAGAACCTGCGGTTTTCTGTGTGGTATTAATCCAAACGTAGGGAGCGACGCCCTCGTCGCTCCGCCCCTGACCAGTTATATAGGCATAACAATTTCAATCTGTGATGATATTCGAAACGCCAATCAAGTAGGGGCGAATAGCGAAGCAGAGCTTCGCATTAGTAATCGCCCGCAATACCACCGCGGGACATCGGGTACGCTTTCTCCTACAAATGTAAATACAAGCATTGCATTGCATTTTTTATCTTTGAGATGACCAAAGGAGCGACGAGGGCGTCGCTCCCTTCGACAAGACGCTGACCAGTTATATAGGCATAACAATTTCAATCTGCGGTGTTATTCGGAACGGTGGGGACCGTTCCCTACACATTACCAACCTTACGCTTGGCATTACGAGAACCTACGCATAGCCAAGCTGAAGCTTTGCATTACGAGAACCTACGGTTCTCACGCATTATCGAAACAAGCCGTAGGGGCGATTATCAATCGCCCGTGGTTAACCGCCATAGTGGGAAAAGGGATATGCGGGTGAATAATAATGCGAAGCTTGCTTCTCAATTCCCCCATACGACAAGCATTTTTGATTGCGGCAAAAACGATTGCCATTCAGGCTACCTGCCACCCGATTATGCAAAACTGCCAACAATGGCTGACCAAATTCGTGGAATAGAATAGCAGGTTTTGCGACAATTAAAAAAACATCCAATTAGAAAAAATTGATTGATAATTTCTTTATGATTTGTTTACAAACGTTTCCCCCCAGTTTGTTATGATTATGTCGTTAAAGCCCCAAAATAAGCGGCATCGCTGCGCCGTTTGTGCAGTATGCGGTTTTACCACGCGGGGGCGTTTGATACGAAAAAGAAAAATGGATGAAACGACACACGCGTGCCGAACGTCGGCACATTCCCACACCGTTTGCCGCGTATACGGCGAACGGACGGATGACACTCTAATAACGGTCGGGCAATCCATTCAAGGCCGACCAAAAGAAAGGACAAGGAGCTTACAATGATTGAGGTAAAAGGCCTCACCAAACGCTACGGAGGCAAATGTGCGGTAGACAACATCAGCTTCAAGGTAGAAAAGGGTGAGATACTCGGCTTCCTCGGTCCCAACGGAGCGGGAAAGAGCACCACGATGAATATTCTGACGGGCTATCTTTCTGCCACCGAGGGCTCGGTGCTGATCGGTGAGTATGACGTGCTCGAAAACCCCATCGAGGCAAAACTGCAGATTGGATATCTGCCTGAGCAGCCCCCGCTGTACATGGACATGACGGTAAAGGATTACCTTTCGTTCATGTTCGACCTAAAAAAGGTTACGCTGCCCAAAACCGCGCACATCAAAGAGGTGTGCGAGCACGTAAAGATTACCGATGTATACGACCGAATCATTAAAAACCTTTCCAAAGGCTACAAGCAGCGTGTCGGTCTTGCGCAGGCACTGCTTGGCAACCCCGATGTGCTGATTCTTGACGAGCCGACGGTTGGGCTTGACCCCAAGCAGATTATCGAGATACGCAACCTGATAAAGACGCTGGGCAAGAAGCACACCGTTATCCTGTCGTCTCATATCCTGCCCGAGGTACAGGCAACCTGCGAGCGTGTTATCGTTATCAACAAGGGCAAGATTGTCGCGGACGATACCCCGGACAACCTGTCCCACGCGCTGAGCGCCGACCACAACTTCATCGCCCGTATCGAGGGCCCCGAGTCGGAAGTAACAAAGCTTATCTCCACCATCCCCGGTATGGTGAAGGTTACCTGCTTGGGTGCACGCGAAAAATCGGCGTTTGATTATACCTTAGAGGCGGACGAGGGCGCGGATGTGCGCCGTGAGCTGTTTAGCCGCCTTGCCAACCGCAGCTGGCCCATACTCGGGCTCAAGAGCACCGAGTTGAGCCTGGAGGACATCTTCCTGCAGCTGACAAGAGACGATGCCACGCAGGGTAAAAACGACGGAGGTGAGCAGTAATGGTTGCAATACTCAGACGAGAGCTGAAGGCGTACTTTGCCTCGCCCATCGGCTATATCTTTTTGGCGGTATTTGGGGTATTTGCGGGGCTGTTCTTCTTTGCCACCTGCCTCAGCACTCAAACGGCCAACATCGGCGCGGTGTTTTCCTCAATGTTTACCATCGTGCTGTTCTTAATCCCCATTCTCACCATGCGCCTGCTGAGTGAGGATCGCAAGCAGAAGACCGACCAAGCGCTGTTAACGGCGCCAATCTCGTTGTTTTCACTTGTCATGGGCAAGTTTTTGGCGGCACTGATTCTGTTTACCATCGCCCTTTCCGTTACCTTTGTCATGATGCTGGTACTTGCGGCACTTGGCTCGGTGGATTGGTCGGTATTCCTATCAAACTTCATCGGTATGCTGTTTTTGGCTGCCGCTATGATCTCGATTGGCATGTTCATCTCGTCACTGACCGAAAATCAGGTGATTGCGGCGGTGGGCGGCTTTGCCGCTATGCTCAGCCTTTGGCTGTTTGACGGCATCTCCGGCATGATAGGCGGCTCGGTTTTGCAGACCGTTCTTACAAGCCTTTCTGTATCGCAGCGGTACAGCGACTTTACGAGGGGTCTGTTTGATGTGTCTAACGTATTGTTCTTTCTCAGCATCATCGCGGCGTTTCTATTCTTCACCATTCGGGTATTTGAGAAGAGGAGGTGGGGTTGATGAACAAGCTTAACGTGAAGGGCATCTTCCAGAACCGCCGGTTTAAGTACGGCAGCTTTGCGACGCTGCTCACGGCAGGGTTTATCGCCATTTTAATCATCCTCAACATCATTGCGTCCCTTTTGGTCGATAAGTTTCCCCTCACACTCGATCTGACCTCCAACAACGCGTTCGGTCTGTCGCAGGAGAGCATTGACTTCCTAAAGGGGCTGGATCAGGACGTAGAGATTAAGGTGCTTGCCAAGAAAGAGGACTACCTCAACGCAAGCGATTACTACGCACAGGCCATTACGGTACTGGATAACTACCAGAAATATTCTGACCGCATCAAGATTGACTACATCGACATCATAAAAGACCCGTCGATCGTTTCCCAATACCCCGACCTGTCGCTTAGCTCAGGCAATATCCTGATTAAGAGCGACAAGCGGGCAAAAAAGATACTCGACTCCGACCTGTTTAACATCGAGATGGATTACAACTCCTACTCGCAGTACATCACCTCCTCCAAGGCGGAGCAGGTGCTCAGCTCCGCGATCGAGTACGTTATCGCCGAGCGCACCATACTGGTGAGCCTGATTACCGGTCACGACGAGCTGGAAAGCACGGGGCTTGCGGGTATCCTAACACTCAACAACTACGATACCGTATCCCAGAAGATTTTAAGCGAGGACATTAACCCCGACGCACAGATTGCCGTAATTAACGCGCCCAAGCGCGATTACACCGCCGACGAGGTCAAACGCCTAGACCTGTTCCTCGATAACGGCGGCAAGTTCGGCAAAACGCTCCTTTACTTTGCCGACAGCGACCAGCCCGAACTGCCCAACCTTGAGGCGTTCTTAGAGGAATGGGGCATTGGCGTAGGCAAAGGCATTGTGTATGAAACCAACAACAATATGCTTGCCTCGGCGCAGTACCCGTTCTATGCATTTACCGAGTTTGCAAGCAACGATTACACCACCAAAATCGGCAACCGCGACCTGGGTGTGATGATGGCGTTTGGCAGACCGCTTACTGCGCTGTTTGAGGGCAAGGGTGACAAGGTCACGACTACGCTGCTGAGCTATTCGGCAACGAGTTACCTGTACCCCGCCGATGCACCCGAAGGCTACACACCAAGCACAACCGATGAGCAGGGACCGTTTGGCGCACTCATTCGCAGCCAGAAGATGCGCTATGACGGAACAACGCCCTTAACCTCCAACCTCTTTGTGTTCTCGACGTCGGTTGCGGTGGACGAAAGTGTAACCACAAGCACCGTAATGGGCAACGCGGAGTATGTAACCGAGATGCTTAACACCATAAGCGATAAGGGCACAAGCCTAAACATCGTCTCCAAAACCGTAGGCTCCAAAGAAATCAGCGTAACGGCGGCACAGATTATTGTGCTGGGGCTGGTGTTTATTATCCTGCTGCCCCTTGCGGTACTTTCCGTAGGTATCGTGGTGTGGTTAAAGAGGAGAAATAAGTAATATGAGCAAAGGCAAGAAAAAGACAAACAAACGCACGGTGATGTTGCTGGCGGTGCTTGCGGCTCTCCTGCTTTTGGGCGGCGCGCTTGCGTTTTTGCTGCTGTATGAAGGCGGCGAAGGGGACGACACCTCCTCCATTACCCCAACCACCTCCGCTAAGTATTTAATTACCGATAAAACACAAGAGGACGTAACGAGCGTGACGGTGAAAAACCCCGCCGGTACCTATACGATTACGGCAAAGGGCGAGGAGTACACCGTGTCCTCCTTTGTCGCGGCTACCGGCGAGACGGTTACTGTTCCGGCGAATGTGGTGTTTAACAGCGCAGCGGTAGAGTTTGTAGCAAGCTCGCTGTTTACCGCAACCATGAATCAGATGATTGAGGGCGGAGCGGATAACCTGACGCTGTACGGGCTGCAAAACCCCACTGCTAAGGTGGACGTAAGCTACAAAGACGGCTCTGCCGCCTCGTACTCAATCGGCAGCGCAGCGCCGGACGGCACCAACTATTATGTGTACAACCCCCAAACCAAAGAGGTGGGGCTGGTGCCCATGAGCTCCCTTGCCAATGTGTTAAGCGCAAAGGAAGACTTTGTTGACAAGACGCTCGTCCCCACCAAAGAGGACGATACCATTGTCGTGAATAAGGCGGTGCTTGGGGGAACGGTTCGCCCCGAGCAGATCGTCATCGAGCTGTTTACCCCCGAGGAGCTTGCCGAAGCGGCGGACAAATCGCTGGCACCAAGCGGCTATAAGATTACCTCCCCAAAGCAGTGGGATGCCGATACCAGCAAAACCGTTGCGATTACCGACGAGCTATGGGCTGCACAGGCAAATGCCGTTGCATATGCCGCCCCCACCGAGCAGCAGCTGCAGGAGACCGGGCTTGCCGAGCCGTTTTCCACACTGAGCATAACCTTTGGTGGAAAAACGGTGGAGCTAAAGCTGGGCAATAAAAACGCGGATGGTCTGTACTACTGCATGACCTCGCTCAACAACGTGGTGATGCTGGTGAGCGCAGACAAGATGGGCTGGGCGGAATTTACGGCGTTTGACCTGTACTACAAGCTGGTTGTCGTGCCCAACATCAAAACGGTATCCGCCGTGACGGTGGAGTTTGACGGCAAGCACAACCGCTTTGAGCTGACCCACGACGAAGAAGACAACCTGACGGTTACACTGGGCGACAAGGAGATTAACGACGAGGTATTTCGTTCGTACTACCAGCTTGTCATCAGTGCAAAGGGTGAGTATGAGGCAGGCGAGATACCCGAAGGTGCGCCCGTACAGATGAAGTTTACCTACGAGTATGTGGATAAATCAATACCCAATACCGTTGTGGAGTTTATCCGCCTATCCGACCGACGCAGTGCGATTATTACCGACGGCGACATCGGCTTTGCAGTACGCAGCCTGTATATCGACAAGGTAAAGAGCGCGCTGGACCAGGTGCTCGCGGGCGAAAAGGTCATCGTCACGTGGTAGACCACAAGCAACACAAGCAATAAGTGATATAAAACCGAGCCTGCAGCTTGCAGGCTCGGTTTACTTTCCTATTGATTACTCCTTCGGAAAATACAGCTTCAGCGCGTCTAGTATCGTCGGCTTCCAGATGCCGTAGTGGTCGATGCCTTCGTACTGCTTACTGGTAAGCGCGAGACCGTTGTAGCCGCGCTCTTCGAGCAGGTCGCAAAACTCAAAGAACGGCTCGATATAGTCGGGGTAGTACTCATACTCTCCGAGACCCATGTACAGCCTAACTGGCAGGTCGGTAGTCTTTTCGTGGTAGTCTATTTCGCGGTCAAAGATGTTTTTGCCGTCCTTTTGCTCCAGCAGCGCAGGGCTTGCGACTACATAGCCCGAGAATACGCCTTGGGTAAGGTCGTCAAACATCGCGTACAGCGTAAAATATCCGCCGTACGATGCGCCGCACAAAAAGCGGGCATCGGGGTCGGTGGCGTAGTTTGCGTCGATATACGAAACAACGTCCTCCACAATAAACGACAAGAAGGTGTCGGGTGCCTGTAAAAATTCCCGCACACGAATGGACTCGAGGTCATACCCCTCAGGGTAGCAGATGCCCACCACAAGCACATCCGCCAAAACCCCCTGTGCCCACAGCGCGCGGATGTCATCGTACTCGCCGCGCCGCCAGTTGCCATCGGAATGGTACAGCGCGGGGTAGCGCTTGGATGCATCGTAGTTTGGGGGCAATAACACATCAAGGACAAACGTGTCCTCGATTTCCCAGGAAAACACCGTAATCTGCGCGACATCGCCCGCAAGGGTCTCGGATACAATCTCCATGCCGCCCTGTGGCGGTAAAGAGGCAGTGTCGGGTAACGAAGCGCCCGCCGATGAAACGGGTTCGGGGGCTATGACCTTTGCCGCCGGCGGTTTTGCGCAGGCAAACAGTATAAGACACAGCAAGAAAAGCGCAAAAAAGCAAACACGGGTTTTCATGTTTCAAGCCTCCTTGTTGGATGAAGCGTCAGGTGTCAACCGCTCACACGCCAGGACGGCGTGCTTGTTAGCGACAGCCTGCAGCAAAGCTACAAAGAGTGTACCAAAAAAGGAACAATGTGTAAAGACACAAAGGCATGTGTAAATAAACGGATTTTTATAAGAATCAAGGCAACAGCAAAAACGATGCACTCATCACACCGGGGCGCATACAGCATAGAGCAAAAACAGTGCGACAACCCCGCTTGCTTTTGCAAAACATGCGGTCAAAAAGGCTACAACGCAAGCGCCTGCAGGGCAGCATGGAGCGGCACGCTCTTAACACGGTGGGGCTTATGAAACAGCTTGCCCTCCGAGTAGGTGTGTATGATAAGGTCGCACGAGCCGCTTTTGCGCTGAAACACGCTTTGCTTTATCTGCACAAGGGCGATGTGGCGGGGCTTTACCGCAACGGTGTGCAGAATAAACCCGCGGGAGTAGCGCAGTGTCAGCGTACCGCCCTCGAACGAAAGGCCCGCGGTCAGGTAATCGACGATCTTTAGCAGCAGCAGCCAGCCCAGCGGAAAGCACGCCATCAGCACAACAAAGCGCAGCACGTCCCGCCATGCGGGCAGAAGGGTAACAGCTGCGGCAAACGCCGCAAACAGCACCGCAAAGCGCAGCACAGAGGGCGAAAGGTAGCGAAACCATGCGCCGCGCGTCGGTCCAACCGTACGGGTGTGCGGTCGAATACCGGGCAGCAGCCCTCCCAGCGTAGCGGCTAGGTCGCGGCGTGTTGCCGAGGGGATGAGCACCGCCGCCTCGTTTTTGCCCTTGCCGTAGCCGGTGCAGCGGATGAATACAAGATAGATGCGCAAAAGCCGCGTCATCACGCTTTGGCGGATGTCGAGATAAAACACACTGTCGATATTGACGCTGTACAGCCTGCGGGTAACCAGCCCCGCGTGGATGGTGAGCAGCGAGCCCGCCCGTGCGATGCGAAAGCGGGTGAGCCGCAACAGGTTGCGCAAAAAGCCGATAAACCATCCGCCAAGTACCAGCAGCGCAAGCATTGCGGCAAGCGGCGGAACCCCGTAGGTATATGCCGAAACCGTCTGCGAGAGCTCGGCAAGCAGGGTAAGGGCGCGCCCCTGCAGCTTTTCGCCCACAACATCCCCCACGCGGGATAGGAGGGTGGCGGCAAACACCACCCCCGCAAAGCTGTTGGACAAAAACGCCGCCAATGCCGCGATGTGCAGCGAGTGGGGAAAGTACACGCGCTTTGCCTTGCGCGAACCCGAACACGCGCTCATGCGCACCGAGAGGGCGGCTTGCGCGTCGCGACTGCGTACAATCAGCTCGAAGTCATATCGCCGCGTACCACCGCCCGGGGTATCCGCCCGCAGAACGACCGCCCGAAAGGGGCGCAGAAGAAGGCGGTACTCCACCGACATGGCACTGATGCTCTGCATCGGGATGAACATGGTTTGGGAGTAGAACAGCCCCTTTTTTAGGTACAGCCCGCTTTCGTCAAACCAAAAATCCACCAGTCGCCAGCGGATGGCGGCAACGCCGATGATAAACATCAATACGAGGATATCAAACCACGCGCCCTGCGCCCATGCAATCAGCGTGCCCGCCCGAAGCGCGAGAAACAACCCGCGCGCAAACGGGATAACCAGCAGATACAGCGCGCGGGAGAGGTAGCCTGCGATTGCAATGGGGTGGGGGTGCAGTGTTTGCGTTGTCATTTTCATAACACCAGCCTTATGAGATTGGTGTGGGGATGCGGTATTGTAGGGGACGGTGTCGCTCGACGTCCCGTGGCGCGGAATAACGTAAAATAACAAAGATAGTTTCGCCTTCGGGCGACTTTCTTTTGTTGTTCGACAAAAGAAAGGAAAAACGAATCAAGGACTTCGCCCTTGAAACCCGCGCAACCATCAGGCGACAATTATTGTGCCCTATACAGTCTGCCTCGGCGCACTCCGCTTATCGACCGGAGCCGGTGCATTTGTACGATTCTCCGGTCGGCGCGTCGTGCGCAAAACGCGGGGCGTTTTGTTCCCTCGGCTGCATTATTGCTGTTGTGTGGTTGGGTCGCCTGATTGCTGCGCCCCGAACACGAAAACATGGCACACTTTATTTTGCTCGCAACCCCTTTTGGAAGCCTAAACCTTAACATGACGCAAACTCTCCCGCGTTACGATGCTGTGCGTAGGGGCGAATAGCGAAGCAAGCTTCGCTTTATCAATCGCCCGCACCTAACCCGGCAAATACAGGGGATTTGCTTGTAGGTGACGGTGTCACGGGCGTCCCGTGGTAGGAACTAATATAAGTCTGTAGGGATAGTTTCGCCTTCGGGCGACCTACTTTTTTTGCTTGAAAAAAGTAGGCAAAAACAAGCCGAAATAGAGCTGAGAACCGAGAACCGAGAACCGTAGGTTCTCGTAATGCCAAGCTTTAGCTTGGCTATGCGTAGGTTCTCGCAATGCCAACCGCTAATCAGAAATAGAGCGGAGAACCCGAGAAGCGAAGCTTCTCGTAATGCGAAGCTTACTTCGCTATGCGACGCCCTCGTCGCTCCGTTAGTCCTCTACATGATGGAATTTGCAATAAAGAAGGTTTCGCCTTCGGGCGACCTGCTTTTTTTGCTTGAAATAAGTAGGCAAAAACAAGCCAAAATAGAGCTGAGAACCGAAAACCGTAGGTTCTCGCAATGCCAACCGCCAACCATGGGTTGGCGATGCGAAGGTTGGCTATGCGAAGGTTCTCAAAATGCCAACCGCCCTGCTGAAATAGAACGGAAAACCCGAGAAGCGAAGCTTCTCGTAATGCCAAGCCTCAGCTTGGCAATGCTATGTCCCTCCACCCTCAAACAACCCGGGCTGCAGGGTCTTTACACAGGCAAGCGCCGTTTCATCCAGCCCGTACAGGGCAAGGGATACGCCCGCGCTGCGAAACCGAACGGCATAAAGCCCGAACATCGTGTCTACAACCGACCGCTCCACCGCCGCAAACTGGATATTCTTCGTGTACAGGTAACGGCGGCTGTGGCTTATCACCCCGCTTGTAACCATCACATAGTCGTGGGTAATCTGGTAGCGCAACCTGCGGCAGTAGGCGGGCAGATACCATGCAAATAATACCGAGAACCCAACCAGTACCGCCGCGGTACACCCCTTCCACAGCGCATCCGAAAACAGCGACAGCAGCGATAGGGCAAGGCAAATAACGGTGGTCAGCATAAACAACAGCAGCCACCATGCGTACAACAGCCGAATACTTGGTCGCTGCTCGCTCATCCGCACGCCTCCATTTGTCTGTTTTGGTCAGGGGGTTGTGGGTCTGGATACCGAAGAACAGTAGCATTGTGCCTGAGCCTGAATCGTCGCCGCAGTGTGACTGGCTCTATTAGGATATTCAAGGCAAAACAGCCGCATGCAAACAAAGTTTGGTCGGCGTTATGCCCGGTACAGTTTATGCAGGGCGCGTATGTTGCACAGAAACGCTCTAATAAAGAATGATTTGCATTTTCGTTTGCGGTGTTTTATAATTAAGGCTACCAAAACAACAGGATATTCATCTGGCAAAAAGCAGGATGGAGTTCGTCGGCGGGCTGATGGGCTGCCGAGTAACGGGCTGACGCAGATTGCGTACGCCGCCCGATGCCGCTGTGACGCAAGAGGGGATCGATACGCCACAACGAGCGTCCTCATCACACCGCGCAACGAATAAAGGAGAATCGGATATGAAACGACTTATCGCTTTACTACTTGTTATTACAGTCTTGCTTGTTGCGTGCGCGCCGCAGGCAGGGGGGGCAGCAGTCAACAGCTTTGCGCCGCCGCCCAAGCCCGAGGATGAGCAGGAATGGGAGCTTGTGACCCATGAGGTTAACTATTCTCCGGCGTACTACGTCATTGCCGATACGGCGGCAGGCGGGCAGACCCGCGAGATTATGCCCGAGCACACGCTGTACTCTGTCATAAAGGACCTGCTGAGCGAGCAGCCCGAGGCGTCGGACACCACACAGGGGGATTTTGCGATACTTACGTTTGAGGCGGATGGCAGCAAGAGCGCCGAGGCGTTTGCCGTGCCCGAGCAGGGCGAGTGGTACGAGCAGGTGTTTGCGCTGTACAATACCGCATTAACCGAGAAGGTTGTCGTCAGTGTTGGGGAGCAAACCGAAACGTTTTACTTTGAAACCCACAGCGCCGAGATCTTTTACGCCACCCATGCGCTGCACCATACCCTAGAGCAGCAGCCAATGGAGCAAAGCCCCGCAAGCACGCTGGGCTACACCGTTTCGTTTTACAACAGCTACGGCTGCTGCCTAATACCTTATACCGTTACACAGACCGACACCCTGTCGGGCGACCAGCGGTACCCCGACGCGGGACTGTATGGGGCAATCAACGCCATGTTTACCCATACCGACTGCGACGACTGCCTGCACCACTAAATGAGAAAGAGACGGGCTTTACACCCGCCTCTTTTTTGTATCCATATTGTCGGGCAGAGGGGAACCGCCACACCCAAGACCGCCGCCTTTTAGCTGCAGAACAGGTGACTGCCGATGCGTTTGATTACCGGTCGGGTACGAATCCACTTGTTCGAGGTCTTGTCGGGATTAAAGTAGTAGATGGCACCGCCCGAGGGGTCCCAGCCGTTTAGGGCGTCCTGCGCCGCGCGACGGGCACTTTCGGTCACCGCTTCTTTAATCTGCCCGTCGGTGATGGCGGTAAACGCCCCGGGTTGGTATACCACACCCGCCAGTGTATTGGGGAACGAGGGGTGCTTTACACGGTTAAGCACACACGCGCCGACCGCAACCTGACCGTTGTACGGCTCGCCGCGTGCCTCGGCCGAGATGATGCGCGCAAGCAGTGCCTGGTCGTTGCTGCTGACCGTGGTACTGCCGCCGCCCCCGCCGCTGCTGCCGCCGCTACCGCCTGTGGGGAGACCGATTGCCTTGAGCGTTTGAGGACCCGCGATGCCGTCGGCCGTCAGCCCGTTCTTTTGCTGGAACCAGCGCACCGCCCGCTCGGTTTGGTTGCCGTAGATGCCATCAACCGAACCGTTGTAGTAGCCCCATTGCTTGAGCTTTGTTTGGATCTTTTTGACCTCATCCCCCCGTGAGCCCAGGCGGGAGAGTACCTCCACCG
Source organism: Bacillota bacterium (assembly GCA_023413185.1). Lineage (GTDB taxonomy): Bacteria > Bacillota > Clostridia > Oscillospirales > Ruminococcaceae > Acetanaerobacterium. The sequence continues at coordinate 8,001 of JAEZQD010000117.1, read as the reverse complement.
CTTCGGTCTCGAAGGTGGGCAGGTTGTAGGTGTACACCACCAGCGCGATAATACAGAGGTTGAGTGCGATAATAATGCCGATTTTGAGCATACTTATAATCTTGTTTTGCATGTGTTATTCTTTCCTCCGCGTTCGATGGAATAAGGGGAACATAAACCATAGTAAAAGTTTTTCCACACACACACAAATTATCCCTATGCAAAACGACTTGTTGATGAAAACAATGCCGCCGCTAAAAGAAGGGGGAGACGGGTTTGCAGGTAGTTGTTCTGACCGTTAAGCTGTATGCACCGTGGGTGCAGTCGCTCAAAGAAAAGCGAATGATTGTAAAAAGCCTTACCGCGCGGCTGAAAAACCGCTTTAATGCCTCGGTACGGGAAGCGGATGAGCAGGACACCCACAAGACCGCCATAATAGAGCTTGCCGCCCTGTGTACCGGTAACGCCGAGGCGGATGGCTTAGAGGAGCAGATGATCGGGTTTATTCAGCAGAGCACCGATGCCGAAATCACCCTGACCAAGCGGGAGATGCGGTAAACTATGCAATGTCACTCAGTATATCCGTAATAATTAATGTCTATAAAAAATGCGCAGGACCGTGAGGGGATTCACGGTCCTGCGCATTTTAAGGAATGTATATGAGGAGGAGAGTAATTCGTTGTACCGGGTGTTCCGGTACAATTAAAGTATACAGCGTTTTCACGGAATTGTTGTGAAATAGCTGTTAACAATCGTTTAAAACGCAGAAAATATCAGGGTGGTATTAGGAGAAAGCGCGAAAGTATAAACGGTGCGCTACTTCGAGCGGATGTAGTCGGCAATGGCGATCTCCTCACCGTTTTCAAGGTATACGTGGGGTACGCGGCGGGAGATAAGGCATACAAGCTCATAGCCGACTGTGTCTACCAGCGAGGCGAGGTCATCCGCCGTTACACCCTCGGCGCCGAACACCGTAACTGCGTCACCGGGCTTCACATCGGGGATATCAGTGACGTCGAGCATCAGCTGATCCATGCACACCCTGCCCACCACCGGCACAGGGATGCCGTTTATGAGCATCCTCGCCTTACCCGAAAAGCCGCGCAGGTAGCCGTCGGCATAGCCGATGCACACCGACGCAATGGTGCGCTGCCCGTCGGTGCGAAAGATGCGCCCGTAGCTGATATCCTGCCCGGAGGGAACCGTCTTTACCTGGGAAATGACGGTTTTCAGCTCCAGAATGGGGATGAACACGCCCTCCCCCCGCAGCGAAGGGCTGGGGGCAAGCCCGTACAGAATAATGCCGGCGCGCACCATATCCAGATGCGCCTCGGGGTAGCTTAGTATGCCTGCGCTGTTGCAGCAGTGCCGCCACCGAAAGCGTACCCCCCGCGCGGTTAGGGTTTGGCACAGCGCAGTAAAGCGGGCAAGCTGCGCCTTGGTATAGGCAACCGCCTCGGGGTCGGGGTCGTCGGCGCACGAGAAGTGGGTAAAGATGCCGGTGGCACTCAGCCCCGGTAGTACAGCGGCGGCAGCAACCTCGTCGGCGGTCTCAAGCCGGTCGCCAAGGCACACAAACCCGATGCGCGCCATGCCGGTATCCACCTTCAGGTGCACATCCACCGTAACGCCCTGCCGAACCGCCTCGCGCGAGAGGGCGGCGGCGTAGTCGGGGCTGTAAACGGTCTGCGTAATGCCCCAGTGAGCCAGGTCGGGCACGTAGTGTACGGGGGTGTCGCCAAAGATCAAGATGCCCGTCTCCTGCCCGATACCCTTGCGGCGCAGCACCATCGCCTCGTCGATGTTGGACACGCCGAGCCATGCGGCACCGTTTTGCACAAGACGGCGCGCAATCATAATATCGCCGTGCCCGTAGGCATCCGCCTTTACAACGCCCATCAGTGCGCAGCTTCTGGGAATTCGTCGGCGAATCTCCGCGACGTTGTGGTCAAGGGCGTTTAGGTTTACCGCCGCCCACGACCGCCGCAGATAGCCGTACGAGTCCTGCATGCCGCTTGCGCTGATATCACAGATGTTTTGCATCACAAAAAAGCCTCCTGATTTTGTCAAAGACATGGGGTAACCCCACCTTATTTGTGTACGAGAAGCAGATATGCCCCCGCCGTGTTAACCGCCACCGAGACAAGCAGGGTGATTACGGCGGCGGGCATGGGTGCCGCGGCAAGCAGGATAAGCCCCGCGGCCATAATACAACAGCCAACAATGAGCAGCAGTTTACCCACTCGCTTATGCGTGGGGGATTTTCTATTATCTCGGTCTTGCTTCATATAAGCAGCCCGCCTTTCGGTAAACGCGTTTCCTTGCGTCTTAATATGCTACTCTTAATTATAGCACTCATAGAACTGCATGCAAGAGAGAATAACTGACTATTGTGTTTGGGGAACGAGGGCGGCGCCTATAAATCAAATTTACTTAATACTATACTGTTCGAACAAAACGAGTGAACGCTAGCAAGGGATAAAGCGCGGGGTACCCCGTCGCGTTGCCAAATGGAGAAAGCGACGCTGTTCCTGGCAAGGATGGCGCCGCTTTGGTACTGACGGGCACCGGTGAATGCTTCATGCTACCCAAAAAAGGCGCGGGCACGGCTGCCGTAAACAGTACAGTAGAGATGGAGTGCATTACTTTTTTCCGTAGCTTTCATATATGCAGATGATAAAACCGGATAACCAGAGTAAGACAAACACCGTTAAGGGGAGGGCGTAGTGCTCGTACAGTAACCCGAAAACGGGTACCACTAAGATAATCGCAAGAAAACCGACTGCGCCGGTAAGGAACAACATCATACCGAATGCGCTCTTTTTCATATGTAACATCCTTTCAAAAGGGCTGATTAATGGCGGTAGGCAGAAATAGAAACGCTTTATCGCCACAAAGGCGGTGTGCCACGCAGGTATTTAATCCCGTTTAGTACCAGCCTGCCGTCAGGCATCTCGATAAAGGTGTAGCGGATGATGGGCAGAAGCGCTGTTTGCTCCATAAAGTTTTCCTTAGTTAGGATGACGTCGTTGTGCTCAAGTGGAATATCCTTATCCAGCGCCCAGATGCAGATTGCCTCGGCAAGGTAGCCGTCCGCCGTCTTTTCGTAGCCGAGAATCTGCGCGTATTTCCACATTGGACCGCCAAAGCCGTTGCAAAAGGCGAAAACGCCGTCGCGCTTATAGTAGTAATAGGGATAAACGTCTTGTCCGCCGACTCTGTCCCAGTTTTGCAACCGCTCGGCTCCAAACAGAAACTCAAACGTAATTTTTACGTCTTCCTCATAGATCAGCGAATCGAAGAAATTGCGTCCTTGCTCAAATTCATTATTGAGTAGCCCGAGTAAATGGTGATTGGGGTATTGGGTGGATGTCCATGGCGGATTTTGGTTATAGTCCTGCTCAAAGGGCATTGAGATAGTTGGCGTGCGGTACAGTGCGGCAAGCAGAAGATCCATATAATATGCGTTTTCGATGTGGTCAAACTCTGTGGACCAATCGGTATTGCTAAAGTATGTCATGTTTAGAATGGTTTGGGCTAGGCGGTAGCTTGTGGGCTCGTCCAGCATAAGCTGGGGCGGCAGCTCCGCAATTAGGGTATCCATATCTGCATTTACGACCCAGTATTCCTCAAACGCGCGGTCAAACCGTTCGTTGGTCGCCGCGTTCTCTGTGCCCTGTGGCGAGACAGGAGGGGCAAAAGCAACCTGAGACGCACTAGAATAATCGGTGGCGGCCGGGTCTGCGCAGGAGAACAGCAGGAATGCCAAAAGCACAGCGGGTAAAACTCGTATTATCAGGTGTTTCATGAATGCCTCCCATCCCGCCGCGTCGCGACGATAAACACAAGGTGTATTCTAATGAATCAGTGCATAGAAACACTAAAATTTATGCAGTAAACCCGAAATATAACAGCTGCGGGATAATTGTCTACTCCTCAAGCAACAGCCGCAGCATGCGCTCGGGGCAATCAAGAAACTGCTTGGTCAGGGCGTAATGTGCGGTCTGCTTGTATGGGGTAAGGGTAAGCCCGTGCTCGGTCAGTTCAAAGATGTCGGCACCGGGGCAGGCGAGCAGGATGGGCGAGTGGGTGGCAATAATCAGCTGTGAGGTTTTTGCAAGGTCACAGATGCGCGCAAGCAGCGCAAGCTGGCTTGAGGGCGAGAGCGCAGCCTCCGGCTCGTCAAGCAGGTACAGTCCGTTTTCGCCAAAGCGGTTGAGCACAAGAGACAAAAAGCCCTCGCCGTGGGACTGCTCGTGCAGCGAACGCCCGCCGTAGTAGTCTATCAGGGGCGCAATCTCGTTTAGGCGGTCCACTTCACTGGCGACGTTGTAAAAGCTTTCGGCGCGCAGAAAAAAGCCGTCCTTTGGGCGGGTGACCCCGCGCGTAACGGACAGCGCCTTGTACAGCGGCGAGTGCGTCTCCTTGGACGCAAAGTCGAAGTTGCGGGTGCCGCCCTCGGGGTTAAAGCCGCACGCAACGGCAATTGCTTCGAGCAGGGTGCTTTTGCCCGTGCCGTTTTCGCCCACAAAGAAGGTGACGCGCTTTGTAAACGCAAGCCCGCCTTGCAGAGCAAGCTGCCGCACTGCGGGTAAAGAAAACACATAGCTGTGCTTGAGCTGCTCGTCCGGCTCTTTTAGGCATACCGAGCGGATAAATAAGTCGCTGACGGTCATGGGATACCCTCTCTCCGTTAATAATCCGTGCACGGCGCAACAAAACAGTAAGCCGCTTGGTATGCCGTCCCCCGAGAACGTATACCAAGCAGCGGTGGATGATACAGCCAGTATGCTACACGGGCAACCGATAATAGGGGATTCTTTTGTATTCTACAAAGCCCAATTTTTCGGCAAGCTTTCTGGAGCCAATATTAGTAGAATTACAGGACCAAACCGGCTCCAGCCCCTCTGAAAGGCAAAAGTCAATTAGTGCCGAGCAGGTGAGTGCGCCGTAGCCCATGCCATGATAATCCCTTGCCGTTTCAATCCCGATTTCAAGCTTGTTATCCAGCACAAACGACGCAAACGCCGTAGAGGCGGGGATGCGGTTTTCATGCAGCAGGGTAAACCCGCCGCCGAATTGGTTGAAGTCGTCATAGCTATTCCAGAAGTATTTTGGTACCACGCTGCCGTTTACCGTGTAAAAGACCTCCCGCGAGGTTTTGACCACCGAATGTGTATGCGCGGGGCGGCTTTGCTTGTAGGTGAGGTATTTATCCCTGCAAAACAGGTAGTTGATTCGTTGGGATTCTAAAACGCAGCCGCTTTGCTGTTGCGAAAGGGCGGGGTAAGGCGCATCGGGGTTTACCTTGATTAAGCGGTCGCCGAGAAGCGCGTCTAGTTTTGGGGATAATGCGGCGGGAACCCCCTGAAGCCATTCAAACTTGTCTCTGACACGGTTTGTATTGAGCAGATACGGCTTTAGCTGACGGAAAAAGTCCGCGCTGCCGTTATCATCGTAAAGGAATGCCATGCCGTAGGGGTGCCTAATGTAAAACGCGCGGGGAGAAACCGCGTCATCGGCATAAACCGTCCCATTTACCTTGCCCTCCAAAACAGACAGTGCAAACATGGTGTTGATATCCAACGCCAAAAGGACTGGGATTAAGTCTTTGAACGTCTCTTTTGTTAGTGCAATCATTTCGTTACTCCTCTTATGTAAAGATGCGCTGTTTAGATGCCGAAGGACTGCCGCAGATAGCTATTGCGGGTGATTAGTTAACCACATATATTTTCAACTAAAAAAATAACAATTGTAAGCATAACAAAATAAAGGTATAATGTAAATACAAGCCGAATTATGGAGGCGCAGATAAAGTGTGTAAGCATGAAGACAAAAATAAGCTAACCTGTGTCGGTAAGTACATAAAAGCATTTAATACAATACTTAAAATACATATGCAGTGCTTACATATTCTACACTGTCAGGTTTATATGGACAAAATTCCTCAAATGATAAAAGAGCCGGACTATATTGGAATAAACAGCAGCACACCCAACAGCATAGAACTGGTTAAGAGGTATGGAGAAACTCTTTTACTGGGAATCAAACTGGATGAAAAGAACGGATATTATTATGTTTCGTCCCTCTTTGATATTAAAGAAGAAAAAATAGGCTATGTTTTAAATGAATGTTGAAAATTGGTATGTATTTAGAGGTGTGCTATAAATATGCCAAATTCGTATGGAGGAAATAATGAAGGAATATTATTTGAAACACAATGGTTTTAATGTTTGCATTCATGAAAATGGGACAGGAAATATACCACTTGTTTTAATTCATGGTGCAGGAATAGACTCGGCAATGCTTTCATGGCAAGAAGTAATTGATGTCATGCCAAATAATAAGTACATTGTATATGCGATTGATTTACTTGGGTATGGGAAAAGTGACAAACCAGAAAATATGGCTGGGGATATGTTTTATATAAATCATATAGAATGTTTGGAAAGTGTAATTGAACAATTAACACTTGATAACTTTGTTTTGTCAGGACTATCAATGGGTGGGGCAATTTCGATTGGATATGCTTTAAGAAATGCTAATAAAATAAAGGCTCTAGTACCAGTAGATTCCTGGGGATTAGTTAGTAAAATGCCTTTCCATAAATTATATTATTGGTACATTAATACTTCTTTCACATCAAAATCATACAAATGGTTTGCAAAGTATAAGTGGCTTGTAAAATGGAGTATTAGTTATTCCTTGATAGGCGATAAATCAAGAATAACTAAAGAATTAGTTGATACTTTATATAATGTATGTCAAGATTCAAGTGCTGAAAAATCTATGGTAGATTATCAACGGAGCTCTATTACAAGGCTCAATGTTATTCCAGATTTCACTAATAGATTGAAAGAAATTTCTGTACCTGCATTATTTATAAATGGTGATAAAGATTCAATGGTGCCAGTCAAACATGCCATAAAAGCTTCACAAACAGTTCAAAATGGACAAATTCATATTATGAGAGGCTGTAAACATTGGTCGCAAAAAGAAAAACCAGAAGAATATATACAGACTATAGATAAGTTTATAAGTGATTTGTAAATAAAACGGTTAACTAGTAATTTTTTATAAAAGAAATTGAGGGGAGTCAAAAGTGGCTTCCCTTAAAAATTTATATATTTTCAACACTTTTAAAACATAGCCAAAAAACAAAACGCAGAGAAAATGGTGGCAGATTAAAGAGGATTAAGACAGATGATTGAAAAAATTACTTATACCAGTATAATATAAGTGTATGAACAATACACTATTCATGGATATTGAGGTCGGAAATGGTTCCCGACACTAAGTAGCTATTTATATAGTAAACCAGAAGAGTGTGACAACACAACAATAAAAACCCCGCCGTGTTCTCTGCCATTGTGGCAGTACGGGCGGGGTTTTGGCTATATTTTGATTATCCCAGTTAACCTTTACACATTAAACCGGAACAGCACGACATCGCCGTCCTGCATGACGTATTCCTTGCCTTCAAGGCGCACCAGACCCTTCTCCTTTGCCGCAGCCATCGAGCCGCAGGCGGTTAGGTCGTCGAAGGAGACGATCTCGGCGCGGATGAAGCCGCGCTCGAAGTCGGTGTGTATCTTGCCCGCCGCCTGGGGTGCCTTGGTGCCGCGGGTAATCGTCCAGGCGCGTACCTCCTGCTTGCCGGCGGTCAGGTACGAAATCAGCCCGAGCAGGGCGTAGCATTCGCGGATTAAGCGGTCAAGCCCCGACTCGGTAAGAGAAAGCTCCTCTAAAAACAGCTGCTTTTCGTCCTTTGTCATGTCCGATATCTCCGCCTCGAGCTGGGCGCAGATGGGCAGCACGCCGGCGTTTTCCTCATTCGCGATACGGCATACCTCGGCGTAGTGGGGGTTTTTATCGAGGCCGCCCGAGAAGTCCTGCTCCGAGAGGTTTGCGGCGTAGATGATGGGCTTGTTGGAGAGCAGCGGAATGTCGGCGAGGATTGCCGCCTCGTCGCCCTCGCAGGGGAACGCACGGGCGGGCTTGCCGTCGGCTTCCATAAACGCG
>JAEZQD010000110.1 GCA_023413185.1 Bacillota bacterium | reverse complement strand
CAAACACCTCCGCTTTATCCTCCAACAGATGCCCCACCCGATTGCCGATGCCCGCACCAATCAGGCAAAGCACAAACGTAATGACGGCAATAATCGAAGCGGAATAGAGGATACTCACATTCATGGCGGCAAGACTTACCCCGACTGCAAGCGCATCAATGCTAGTTGCCAAGGACTGAACGACAATGGTTTTGGCAGTAACCGTTTTGTTAATTTCACACGACTCAGTCTTTTTTCGGCTTTCGGCAATCATCTTTACGCCGATAATAACGAGCACTACCAGTGCAATCCAGTGCGCCACTCGTTGAATCACCGAGGCAAACGCCTGCCCCGCAAGCCAGCCCAATACGGGCATAATACCCTGTGCAACTGCAAAAGCAAAGGCATAAGGCAGCGCACACCGTATCCCCTTTTTTTCTGTACACATCCCATTGCTGACCGAAACCGCGAATGCGTCAGTCGCAAGCCCGAGGGACAAGAAAAGGAGCGTAAATAGACTCACCCAAATTCATCCTTCCATACAAACACAACAAACATCCTTTATACTAGCAAAAAGCACGAAAATAATCAACCGAAAGCAACCGGCAAAACGCAATGAGCGGTAAAACTCATAAACCCAAAATTTCTAGTTACGAATGAATGACATTTTACGGCACAAAGCATTATTTACAGATTCTTAATTGTATTGACCAACAAAAAACAGTAAAATCAATATAAACAGCACTGTGTCCCTGCGCCACACACCGATATGGTGTAGAAAGGTGTCAAATTGTTTGGATATATCAGACCGCACAAACCGGAACTGAAAATAAAGGATTACGAGACCTATCGTTCGGTTTACTGCGGGTTGTGCAAGGAACTGGGACGGCTTTTCGGTCCCTTTGCCCGTATGACCTTAAACTACGATTTTACCTTTCTGGCACTGCTGCAGCTTGGGTTAACAGACAAGCCAACCTGTTCATCCATTGAGCGATGCATGATGCATCCGTTTAATAAACGTTTGTGCTGCCACAGCAGCGATTCGTTGCGATTGACCGCTTGTGCCGCTATGCTGATGGTTTACTACAAAAACAAGGATAATTATAACGACGGCGGGCTTGTAGAAAAGGGCTTATCTTTGCTGCTTCACCCGTTTGCCGCACACGCAATGCGACGGGCTGCGGAGTTATACCCCGAGCTCGACCATGCGCTTAGGGATATGATGCACAACCAAGCTTTGTTGGAGCGTGAAGGCTGCACGAGTGTCGATGATGCGGCAAACCCTACCGCAAGTGCTTTATCAAGCATATGCACGATGTTATCACACGATGAACGCCAGCAACGCGTTCTCTCGCGGTTTGGCTATCTTTTGGGCAGATGGGTTTACCTGATAGACGCGCTTGACGATCTGGACGACGATATCAAGCACAAGCGATACAACCCGTTCATCTATTCTTTATCAGAACAACCCATAGACAGTATGAAATCGCAAGCAGCTTGTTCGCTTCGGCTCACCCATGGCGAGCTGACAAAGACGTACCAGCTGCTTACACTAAATAATCATGCAGATATACTAGAAAACATTGTTTTTCTTGGGTTGCCTGCTACTCTTGCGAGAATTACGAGCGCCTCCCCTTCGACCAAAGTGGATTAGGTCTTACTGTAACCCTTCTGAATTCTTATCACTTATCTGTGTATGATAAGTCACGTTTTAATAGTTTTTTTCGCCGGTACACAGCGGCAGATTGGATGAACGTAATGGATCCTTACAAAGTTCTGGGTGTATCACCGGGTGCTACAGACCAACAGGTTAAGGAAGCATACCGTGAGCTTGCAAAAAAATACCATCCCGACTCCTATGCCGATAATCCCCTTTCCGACCTTGCCGCTGAGAAGATGAAGGAGATTAACGAGGCATACGATACCATTACGAATATGCGCCGCGCGGGGAACAAAACAGGCTATGGCTACAACACAACAAGCAGCGGTACTTCTCAATTCGCAGACATTCGCCGCTTAATCAACGAGAACCGAACGGTGGAAGCGGAAGAGCTGCTCGACGGGATTCCATTGCCCTCTCGCGACGCGGAATGGAACTTTTTAAAGGGCAGCATACAGTATAAAAAGGGATACCTTGACAGCGCCTATTCGTATTTTGCTACCGCATGCCGCATGAATCCGGGTAATGCGGAGTATGCCGCAGCCCTCAACACCTTGAATTATCAGCGAACGGGCGGTACCTACGCCGGGCGCAACGGCGGATACCGCACAAATACCGTGCCGATTGTCGGCTGTTCCCCCTGCGACCTATGCTGCGGATTAATGTACGCCGATTGCTGTTGTGAATGCCTAGGCGGTGATTTAATTGACTGCTGTTAACCGTAAAAAAACGAGCTTTAAGGTTGCACTTGGCGGGATTATAACCGCGCTGACCCTTCTGTTGCTTATGGGCACCGGCATTTTACCTATTGCCACCTATGCCCTGCCTGGGCTTGCGGGCGCGTTGATGATTTGCGCCGTAATGGAGCTTGGTTACAAATGGGCATATTCCGTTTTTGCCGCCGCTGCACTGCTTTCGCTGCTCATAACACCCGACCGCGAGGCCGCGCTGCTGTTCCTTTTTTTCTTTGGACACTACCCAATACTAAAATCGCTGCTTGAGCGTTTAACAAGCCGTGTGCTCGAATGGGTGTTAAAGATATCGGTTTTCAACCTTTGTGTGTTGGGCTGTTACGCGCTTATTTTTTATGTATTTCAGATGCAGTATGTGATAGAGAGCTTTGACGGGTTTGGGCAATATGCTCTGCTCATCTTTTTGCTTGTGGGGAACGTCGTGTTTGTTCTTTATGATTTCACCCTATCAAGTCTTGTGCTTTTTTACATTCGAGTGGTACGTGTCAAGCTGTTTGGCCGATTGTAGCCCCGCCTCACGGCGGCTTTGCCGCCGTGTTTTTTTTGCGTGATTACGTAAAAAACAATTAAAGAACAACGAGGTTTTATGTTCCATGAAGATGCTCCGTTATACAGCCGTTATTCTTGCTTTTTTACTTTGCCTATCAAATAGCGCACTGTTTGCACAGAGCAGTGAGAACACAAAGCCAACAGAGCTGCTTCGTGCACTGACATATCTTTCTGAGAATCCCGGTCGGTGGACGATTGTCGCACAAAACGCGGCCGGTGCAACCTCCGACAGTGTCGCGGTACGCGAAACAAAAACGGTTGCAAAAGGCAATATAAAAACCGGCTATACAAAGGTAACCGACCTTGCTTATGACATTCTTAATGCCTCTGCGGGCGGATATGATGCAAAAAGCATTGCCGAGCACAACTTGATTGAGCTGCTTGCGGGGCGCAATGATATGTTGCAGCAGGGCGCAAACGGTCCGATATATTCTCTGCTTGCACTCGATAGCTGTGGGTATGAGATTGCCGAAGACGCGCTGTGGAACCGAGACCGCTTGTGCGAGGCTGTTCTATCATACCAAACGGACGAAGGCGGCTTTCGCCTAGGCGATACAATGGGTGCCGATGTGGATGTGACCGCATACGCGTTAATGGCGTTGTCTCGGTACACCGATAATGCGGAGGTCTCGGGCGCCATCGACCGTGCTGTGACCTGGCTGATAGAGGTGCAAAACGAGGACGCCACCTTTTCCTCCATTGGCACACCTAACTGCGAAAGCACCGCTTCGGTCGTGATGGCACTCATCTCGCTTGGCATACGCGTCTCCGGCGAGCGGTTCTCCAAAGACGGCGTTACGATTTACGACGCCCTTTTATCCTTTCAAAACAGCGATGGAAGCTTTTCTCATATTGCAGGTGGTTCGGGTGATGTTCTGGCCACCGAGCAGGCGGTGATGGCAATGGGCGCGGTATGCTTTGGGAAGTCGCCCTATCGGCTGGCAGCCGTGACGGCGCCTACCGATACATTTGAAATCTCCCTATCCTTTATCTTTTTAACGGTCGGTGTTATCGTCTTAATCTACTTCATCCTTATCCTTGTCCGAAAGCTTGGTGACCGTTACGCAGAAAAGCGGAGTAAGCCTGAGATTGAAAACGAATCGCAACGCACTAAGACATCCGATGCCAAGCAGCAAAAACCTTGACGGAAAGGCGGGAAAATTGATGAAAACAATTCGGCTTGGGATTATCTTACTTTTCGTTCTTGCGCTTTTTTCGGGCTGCTCAAACGAGTCTGAGCTTGGCAGTGACGGCGCTGAGATGGCGGTATATATCCGCATTACCGGGTATAACGACGAAATTATTCTGCCACTGACAGAGGTAGGGCTTTACGAAAACGAGACCGTATTGGACGTACTAAAACGTACCGTAAAAGAAAACGACATTCAACTTGATTATTCAGGCAGTGGTATAACCGCCTATGTAAAAGGAATCGACAACCTGTACGAATTTGACTACGGCGCGCAGAGCGGCTGGATTTACTTAGTAGACAGCTTCGAGGGCACCCCGGGTGTAAGCTGTGGTGCCTTTGAACTAAGCGAAAATGACCAAATAGACTGGATTTACGCAACCGAAAGCACGACACAACGGTGAATTGTTTTTTCTCGGATTGTTTGTGACCCTTTCGCCCATAATAATACAGACAATGAATGCTGTTGCGTATGGGGAGTGATTTGAGGTGACAGGTGTATATTATACGGTTATGGGTACTGTGCTTGTTCTGGGTATCCTACTTTATGTATCCGGACAGACCAAACCCAAAACACTGCTCTTTTTACTGTTATCTCTTATCTTGCTCGCCGGTGTCTCAGGGGTACGGTATGAGGTCGGGGACGACTACTACAACTATATGCATATGTTTGCTACGGTAAAAGACCTGCCTGTTACGGAATGCTTTTCATACCAAAAGGAACCGGGCTTTTTTCTGCTGATAAAGCTTGTTGCGTTATTTACAAACAATTTTCAGTGGTTTTATGGTTTCGTTGCTGTATTGTCAACCTTTTTTATCCTGCTGTTTGTGTATCGAGAATCAAAGCTGCCTTTTCTCAGTGTTTATCTTTATATCGCCATACTATTCTACTACTGGTCGCTCAGCCTAATTCGACAGCTGCTTGCCGCTTCCATCTGTGCGCTGGCAGTTCGTTGCATTCGGCAGCGTAGGTTTTTACCCTATTTGCTGCTTATTACAGCGGCGGCTTCCATTCACAACTCCGCACTGATTATGCTGCCGGTGTACCTGATTGCACAGATTCCGTTTCACTACAAGTCGTTTCTTGTCGTTTTCGCAATCTTTATGGTTGGATTGTTTGCGGCACCCGGTATACTTACCTTTATTACGCGCTATATCTATCAAGGGTATTCCCCCGATACGTTGTACGGGCAAAGCTCCGCACTGGTTTACGGACTATTCCCTTGCCTTGTATTTGCGGTTGTGTGGTGTTTTAAGGGGCGGCTATTGCGTCAATCGCCCGACAACAACGTCTATATCAACCTTATGATGTACGCCGCCATGTTTTCGCTCTT
>JAEZQD010000045.1 GCA_023413185.1 Bacillota bacterium | reverse complement strand
AACGACCGCAGGCTGCTGGCGCTTGTAAAAAAGCACCTCAGAATGAAGCCGTAGCTTATAAGGTTGTGCATTGCTTTTTCAAAGGCGCTTTGATATAATCAAGGCACTGTGATACTCCACAAACTTTAAGACCAAACCGTTTTGAACCGCACGAAAAACCGTGCGGCGCCCACATTTGTGGGCGGTTTGTGGAGTCTATAGTCAATAAACACGCCATCAGGCGTGCGGCAGGTAGTACCTGCCGCTTGAAAACAGGGACTGTTTTCAAGTTTACTGACTATATTACAAAGCGCAAAACGGTGCGGCGTACATTGTATGACGCCTATTATAGTATGGTTAAAGGAAGCGATGAAGTGCTTAACGCAGGCCCTGAAAAAAAGCATCCTGCCGTGCATCGGCCGGTGCGGACGATTGCAACAAGCTTTGTGATTGTAATACTCGTCGGCGCAGTTTTGCTCATGATGCCCTTTAGCTCGCGCGACGGCGCGTTTACCCCCTTTGTGGATGCATTGTTTACCGCCACCACCGCCACCTGTGTGACGGGGCTTGTGGTGTTCGACACCTACTTAAAATGGTCTGCCATCGGTCAGGCTGTTATTTTGCTGCTGATTCAGATCGGCGGGCTTGGCCTGCTTACCATAGTGACGTTCTTTAATATTGCGCTGCGCCGCAAGCTGGGTTTGCGCGGGGTACATATGGCAAGCGAAACCGCAAATGCCTTGGATGTGGTGGACGCCCCAAAGCTGATTAAGACGATTATGGTCGTTTCCTTTTCCTGCGAAGCAATAGGCGCACTGCTGCTTATGGCGCATTTTGTGCCCAAATACGGCAGAGAGGGCGTCTTTATGTCGGTGTTTCTTGCCGTCTCGGCATTCTGCAACGCGGGTATTGACCTGCTCGGGCGGGAGGGCGCGTACGCCAGCCTGACAAACTACGGCGACAACCCCTATGTGCTGTTTATTATCATGGCGCTCATCATCGTGGGTGGCCTGGGCTTTTTGGTGTGGCAGGACCTGTTTCACTACCGAAAAACACGAAAGCTTCTGCTGCACACCCGCATTGTGCTGGTGGTTTCGGGCATCCTGATATTGTCGGGCACAATACTGTTTTTGCTGTTTGAGTGGGACAACCCCGGTACCCTTGCCCCGCTTTCGTTTTTTGAAAAGTTGCTTAACTCGATGTTTCAGTCGGTTTCGTCGCGTACCGCGGGCTTTAATACCGTAGACATTGGGTCCCTAAAGGGGATTACCAAGATGTTTATGATTATCTTAATGTTTATCGGCGCGTCCCCCGGCTCGACGGGCGGCGGTATTAAGACCACCACTTTTGCGGTGCTCATTATGACGGTGCTCAGCGTCGTGCTCGGGCGGGAAGAAACGGTGGTGTTCAAACGCCGGGTGGATAAAGCCATCGTATACAAGGCGCTTGCCATCGCGTTCTTTTCGATAACCCTGGTGCTTGTCGCCACCTCAATCATCTACTTTACCAGTGCCGAGACGACCGACGGCATGAACGCCCTGTTTGAATCCACCTCCGCCTTTGCGACGGTTGGGCTGAGTACGGGCGTTACCACGGTGGCAAACCTGCCCTCTAAGATCGTGCTGATCCTTGCTATGTATCTCGGACGTGTGGGACCCGTTTCGTTTGCCATCGCGCTGACACTGCGTCAGGGCAAACGCCACGAGGTTATTCCCGATGGTAAGATTACCGTAGGCTGATTGATATAATAGATTGCGCCCCTGCCTTTGCTTTAAAAAGGCGGGGGCGTTTTTTGTCGCGCGGGCAAAGCGGCGGTCTGTATGGCATACAAGCTGCCGCTTTGGCGTACCTCGGGTCAATCGGGAGGATATGGGAGGATATGGCTTGATAGGGCAGAAACCCTGCGGATCGGTCGGCTGAGCGTCCCTGACCCTCGATAATCCCGCCTGAGCGGACCTGAGCGGGGCTGAGCCGCTTTGATGTAATTGTGAAATTGTGCTATAATTATGGTCATAAATATGTGCGTATTGCACTATTGCTGTGCTGTCTTGCCGAAGAATGTCGACGGCATGGGCAGCATCATTTTATGAACAAAGGGGTATGACTTAATTGAAGAAGACGAAGATTTTAGTTTTATGTACCGCGCTTGCACTTGCACTTCTGCTTGCCGCGGGGTGTGCGGCACAAGCGACTGCGGCAGACAGCCTGACGCGGGTAATGGAAAACAACAAGCTGACTGTGGTAGGCAGCGGCGGATACCGCCCGTTTAACTACATCGACGAGACGGGCAAGGTCATTGGGTTTGACGTTGACACCGGCGCCGCCATCGCCGAGCGGTTGGGCGTTGAACTGGATTATGTAACCAGCGACTGGGACGGACTGGTGGAGGGGCTTAAGAACGCCCGCTACGACGGCATCTTAGGCAGCATGGCGATTACCGAGGAGCGCTTAAAGGAAGTGAATTTCACCGTTCCCTACTACTACTCGGGTGCCCAGCTGATTGTACGTGCCGATTCGGGCATTACCGACCCCGCACAGATGGCGGGCAAAACCATTGCCGTGACAACCGGAACCAACTTTGTACAGGATGCCGAGGGCTTGGGCGCCAAGGTAAGCCTGTATCAGGATGATAACGCAACCATGATGGAGCTCATTAACGGGCGCGTAGACGGTGTGATTACCGACCGTCTGGTGGCACTTGAGGCGATGAACGCCATAAGCGGCGGCGATACGCTCGCGTTTGCGGGCGAGATTCTGCGGCTGGAGGAGATGGCGATTGCCGTCAACAAAAACGACCCCGAGCTCCTTGATAAATTAAACGAGATTATTGCCGAGATGCACAGCGACGGCACCCTGTCATTAATCAGCCAAACGTGGCACAACGGTGCGGACATAACCGTGAAATAGCAAGGGACAGCCAACGATAATGCAGTTGCCGGCAGCGACAACACGCACGGCAACTGCCATAAGCAACCGCAATAGAAGAACAGGATGAAACGGGGTCTGTGATACAAGCAGGCTCCGCTTTGTGTGAAAGGAGCTTTGCCCATGGCATGGGATTTTTCGATTATACCGCAGTATTTCGGGCTGTTTTTGCCCGCCGCGATGATGACGCTGCAGATAACGGCGTTCGGCATTCTGATAGGGGTTGGGCTGGGGCTTGTGTTTGCCCTGCTTCGCATCTCCAAATACAAGGTGCTCAGCTATCCCGCTAAGTTTTATATCTGGCTGATACGCGGCACGCCGCTGCTGTTGCAGCTGTTATTCATCTACTTCGGGCTTGTCAACATCATCTCGCTCGATAAGATACCCTCCGCGTTTGTGGCGCTGGGTATCCACAACGGCGCATACATCGCCGAGATCTTCCGCGGCGCCATTGAATCGGTCGATCGCGGTCAGCGTGAGGCGGGTACCTCCCTTGGCATGACACCCGTTCTGGTCATGCGCCGCATCATCCTGCCCCAGGCGTTAAAGCGCGCGGTTCCCCCATTAAGCAACCAGTTCATCATTGCGCTCAAGGATTCGTCGCTGGCAAGCGCCGCGTCGGTGCCCGAGCTGTTGCTGCTAGCACGGCAGCTCGGTTCCTCCACCTTTAACTTTATGGAGATGCTGACCATTGCCGCAATCTACTATTTGATTATGACCTCGATTCTGACGCTGCTTGCAAACCTGCTTGAAAAGCGGCTGAAGGTAAGCGACCATCGGGCATAGGACGCACTCCACCATATCGGAAAGGCAAGGTACGCACATGATAAAAATAAACAACCTGAATAAATGGTACGGCACCCACAAGGTGCTAAAGGACATCAACCTGTCGGTGGAGCCCAGCGAGGTGGTGGTAATCATCGGCTCGAGCGGCTCGGGCAAGAGCACGCTGCTGCGCTGCATCAACTTTTTAGAGAAGGCGCAAAAGGGCACCATTACCATCGACGGAGACACCGTAACCTCAAAAAGCAAAAACCTGCACCTGCTTCGGCGGGAGGTGGGTATGGTGTTCCAGCATTTTAACCTGTTCCCCCACCGCACGGTGATGGGCAACGTGATAGAGGGGCTGACGCAGGTGAAGCAGATGCCCAGAGACGAGGCACTGGTACTGGGCGAGCAGATGCTTGAAAAGGTGGGGATGCTCGACAAGGCAAACGCCTACCCGTCCATGATATCGGGCGGACAGAAGCAGCGTGTCGCCATTGCCCGCGCGCTTGCCATGTACCCCAAGATTATGCTGTTTGACGAGCCCACCTCCGCGCTCGACCCCGAGCTGGTGGACGACGTGCTGCAGGTAATGCAGAAGCTGGCGGCGGATGGCATGACCATGGTGGTGGTCACCCACGAGATGGGCTTTGCCCGTGAGGTGGCGGACCGCATCGTATACATGGACGACGGAAAGATCATCGAGGCGGGCACACCCGAGCAGATATTTAACGCCCCGCAAAACGAGCGCACCAAGGAGTTCTTGGGCAGGATTCTGTAAGCGGATCCCCTCGCAGGGATTCCCCTCGCAAGGATTATCCCCTCGCAGGGATTATCCCCCCGCAGGGATTCCCCCCCGCAGGGATTCCCCTCGCAAGGATTCCCCCCCCGCAGGGATTCCCCCCTTAGCAATATTTCAACTCCCCCCCACTGTTGCCTAAACCTTTATTTTTAACATAAGTAAAGATATATTTAAGTATTGACTTTAATATTATTAAGGTTTATACTAAATATTATTAAGGCACAGGGAGGAGGTGGACGCGATGCCGATACAGGTATTGCCCGAGTGGATGAGCGGGTTGGACGACGAGGATGCCGCCTTTATCAAGAATTTTCTGCTCTGCTCCGGCTCGCTGAAGGACATCGCGCTGCAGTACGGCGTCACCTACCCCACCGTGCGGCTGCGGCTGGACCGGCTGATACAGAAGATACGCATCAGCGAGGACACCGCGCAGGAGCCGTATGTTACGCTGATTAAACGCCTGGCGGTCAACCAAAAGCTCGACTTTGACACCGCAAAGCTTTTGATAGGCGAGTACAAAAAACAAAAAGGGGAGAACGCATAGTATGAACGCGGCGATACTGCTGATTCTGGGGATTCCGATTGCGCTGGTGATGTTGGCGGGGCTTATCATTTTGCAGGTATTTTTGTCAAAGAAAACGAGCGTCCTGCCCGGGCTGATTCTGCCCGTGCTGTTTTTGGTGGGCGCAGGGGTTGTCTCGATTGGTACGGCGTTGTTCACAGGTGCCGCTCGGGCGATTGTGGTGGTGTTCCTTCTGGGTGGTATTCCCGCCCTGCTGCTTACTGTTGTGCTCGTGGTGGTGCGGCTGGTAAGTAAAAATCACAGCTCGAACAAGCCCGACCCAGGCGAAAACAAGGAACTGGACCGCATGAATATTCAGGATTTGGGCTAGTGAATATAGCAAAGCCCCCGGTACTGTCTGCAAAGCATCGTGGCAGATGTCACAATTCAAGTGTTTCCTTTATCCCACAGGTGTATATAGTTAAATCATAATAAAACAAACGCGTCAGGGCAACGGCCGCCTGACGCGCTTTGACTTATACTGACTCTGTTTGAACCGACGGGGCAGCGACAAGACTATCCATAACAGAAGAAAAAGGGGAACTGCGTAGTGGAACGACTAAGGATGCTGGCGGCGGCGGTCATGGACAGCTGGATTGGAGACTGGGTAATCCCCATCGGGGTGGCGGTTTTGTTCTTTGCCCTTATCCGCCCCCTGCGCGCGCTGGTGTTTGCCGTTATCCGGCGGCTAATGAAAAACCGAGCGGAGGAATTTGCACGGCTGCAAAGCACCTTCTCGCGCCCGAGCACCCTGCTTGTTTTGTGCGTCGGGGTATATCTTGCGCTTTATCTCTCGCCCGCGGTACATGAAAACCCCGGGGTGTGGGCGGTGGTGGTCAAGACGTTTCGCAGCCTGCTTATTGTGTTTGCGGCGTGGTTTGCGTGCATTCTGGAAGGGGCGGACGGTCCGTTGCTCGGACCGATCTCCCGCAGGTTGGTTGTTGATAAGGTACTGATGCCCTTTGTGGCAAAGCTGCTGCGGTTTCTCACCGTCGCGATAGCGGCGCTGATTATCGTGCAGGAGTGGGGCTACAGCATCAGCGGGCTGCTTACGGGTCTCGGGCTTGGCGGGCTTGCTGTGGCGCTTGCCGCGCAGGATATGCTCTCGAACCTGTTTGCGGGCGCGGTAATCCTGCTCGATAAGCCGTTTGCCATCGGCGACTGGATCTCATCGGGCGACATCGAGGGCACGGTGGAGGATCTAAACTTTCGCAGCGTGAAGATTCGCACCTTTACCCAAGCGGTGGTTACGGTGCCCAACGCCACCCTTGCAAACGCACCCGTCACCAACTTCAGCCGCATGGGCAAGCGCAGGGTGCTGTTTAGCCTGACCCTGTCGTTTGCCACCACGCCTGAGCAGATGAAGCGGTGCAGCATGCGCATTACCGCCCTGCTTCGCAAGCGGGAGGATATCGACGACGAGACCATCGCCGCCGTATTTGACAGCATCGGCGACAGCCGCCTGAACCTGATGGTGGTGTACTACACCAAAGCGACCGACTGGCTGAGCTTTATCGACGTGCGCGGTCAGGTGTATTACGAGATTTTGGACGCGCTCAAGGACGAGGGGGTAGCCCTTGCCCTACCCACCCAGACGGTTTTCGTGAGGGACGGGCAAGGGTAAGACAGCGCAGAAGGCAGACCAAACGGGCGGCAGTCTTGTTTTAGCTTAGTCAAAAGCGGGTTTGGGTTGCGATTATAATAGCATAACAGGCATGGGGTTTTCAGATTAGTCTGATTGCCCCATGCTTTTTTGTGCAAACACAAAAATATTTGATTAAACCACTTGACAAGATGTAAAATATATTATACATTATGTATGGAATAGTTTTCTTGTTGTAAAAAGGAGTGTGCTTATTATGTCTTATCAAGAAAAGAGAACATTGGTATCTATTTTTACTGGGATGGTGCTTTTGGCTGCATACTGTATCTATGCGTTTGGTAAAGTGCAGGCGGGCGTGGTCGCCGCAGATGACATGAAGTTTTGGGCAACGACAATCCTGATCTTTATCGGCGTCGGGATTGCCGCATCCATTGTCATTCAAATCATCTTTCACATCCTGCTTTCCATTGCGCTTTCGGTAAAGGAGCAGGTTCAAAACAACAAATGCGACGATAAGAAGATAGAAAAAGCGATTGAGCTTGAAATGGTTGAGGACGAAATGGATAAACTGATTGAGCTTAAGGCGACGCAGGTTGGCTTTGTTATTGCGGGGATCGGGTTTGTTGCCGCAATGGTATCGCTAGTGCTTAATTACTCTTCTGCTGTGATGCTCAACATCCTGTTCTTATCCTTTGGCATTGGTTCTATGATGGAGGGCTTTGCCCAGCTTTACTATTATAGAAAAGGGATAAAGTTTGAAAGGTAAACTTTCAGTCTACAGAAAAACAGCTGTCGGAGCACAGCTTCTCAATTTTTCATGGCATCCTGTGTCTTTGCGGCACAGGGCGCCGGAAAGGCATGGTCAATGGCTAAGAAACTAATTATTACAAACAATATCAGAAAACTGCGCTTTTTTGCCGACGAAATGACCCAGCAGCAGCTTGCCGAAAAGGCGGGTGCATCCAGACAAACCATCGTGGCGGTTGAAGCGGGTAAATACTCCCCGTCTTTGGAGCTGGCGTTTCGGATTGCCGACGCGTTCGGTGTTGCGATCGGCGAGGTGTTTGTATGCGAGGTAACGCAAGAGGACGGTCAAAAATAGAGCGTTTTATGACAGAAAGAGGGGACTATAATGATGGGCTTAAACAAGAAAACCGCGCGGCTCGCGGGCGTTTTGTTCCTGCTAATGGTGGTCTTTGGTTTGTTTGCGGAGATATTTTTCCGTCAGAAACTTTTCGTTGTAAACGACATCAGCATGACGGCTAACAACATCCTTTCCAATGTCTTTTTATACCGCGTGGGTATTGTCAGCGATATTTTAATGGCGCTTAGCTATCTGTTTACCGCACTGGCGTTATATAGCCTGCTCAGCTCGGTGAATAAGAATATGGCGGCATTAATGGTTTTGTTTGCGGCTGCCGGCAGCATATTGCTTTTGTTTAATATCCTAATTGAATTGGCGCCGCTGCTCATCTTAAGTGAAAATGGCTACCTGAGTGCCTTTGGTTTTGGTCAGCGGGAGTCTTTGGCAATGCTGTTTTATCAAATATATCTGCACGGGTATATGATTGGTCAGGTGTTCTTTGCACTATGGGTACTTCCCCTTGGCATTTTAATCTATCGGTCGGGGCGTATCCCTAGGGTGTTTGGTGTTTTGTTTGTTGTGGAGTTTGCATTTGGATTTGCGTCGGTCATTGTACACTTTCTTGCCCCGAACGAGACGATAGACGCCATCCTGCTGCTGCCGGGGATGATAGCTGAGTTCTCCTTCTTGTTCTGGCTGCTGATTCGGGGCGTGAAGGAGCCAAAACCACTGCCGTAACGCATGAGATTGTCAGGGCGCAAAAAAGGATGGTTGCCATCGACTGTGAGACGTTGGCAACCATCCTTTTTCTTGTATTTACGCATTGCATGACCGAAAGGTTAGGATAACAAGGAACGGTATGTCATAACCCCCGCCACCCCCACAATTCCCGCGACAAGCCAGCCAATCCACGAGGGCAGTGACCAGTGTACCTGAGTATCAATCACGCCTGAGCATCTATTTTTCCGTTTTTTCGTGTAAAAATTTACGCAAGGTGGGTCAAATATAGGGTGGAAAGTGATATAATAGCGTGATGTAATGAAACGCTGTGAGGGTTTTTATGAAAAACAAGAATACATTGCGCGTTATCCTCAAAACGATTCTTTGGGTATATATCATCCTGTGTATCATCATAGCAAGCTTAAACTATGGCTTTGCTGCGAAAGCACCCGAGAAGGTAAAGGAATTCATCACATGGTCATGGCATTTTTACGAGAACTGGGTAAAGACCATCTTTATTGTGGTTTGCAGCCTTTTGACGGTAAAGATACTGTCGCCTGCCAATACAACAATGCGCAGAAAAAACCTCATTGGGTTTATCGTTTCGGCACTGGCAATCCATATCATCGCCCCAATCTTCTTACATAATTCGGAGATCTATTTCTTCACCATGCCGCTGCCCTGGACAACGGCACCGATACAGCTGCTTGACCCCGGCTCGTCCTTTTATGGGTCGCGTGCGCCAATCTGGGGGCTGTTTGGAGTGAGTGCGGTGCTTGTTTTTTACTGGTGTTACACCGCCCTTGTTTTGCTGGGAACCCTTTTGCTCGGCAGAAGATGGCAATGCGCAACCCTGTGCCTGTTTAACGGCTTCGCTTCCGAGGTGTTTGCCCCGGCGTTTCCGCTTATCGGAAGGAAAAAGACCCCCGGCGCAACGATGATGCGCACGTTTTCGGTATTGCGATGGCTGTTTTTGGCTATTTCATTTTTCTTTACCGTCTTCTTCCTGCTTCATATAGCAGGCGTTCAAACCTTGCTGGATTCGGGGATAATCGGAAAGATAGAAACCTATAAGTATCTTGCGACAGAGCTGATGGCTGCCATGTTTTTCTGGGTTGCGTTCATGGGCAGGGGGTATTGCTATTACTGCCCCTTAGGCACGGTGCTGGGGCTCTTGAGCAAGGTCGCCGGTCAGCGGATTATCACAAACCACACCAACTGCGTCCAGTGCGCCCGATGCAACGCTGCCTGCCCGATGACCATCGATATCATGGGTATGGCAAAGGACGGGGTATCGGTCAAAAGCCTGCGGTGCGTCGGCTGCGGGCATTGTGTCGATGCCTGCCCCACCGCAAATCTATCCTATTCAACAAGGTTCTTGTCGCTTGTTAATAAACCCAAGGTCCCTTCCGAGCTGCTGGAGACTACGCAGCCCACTGCCGTTACCGACGAGACAACGGACAACCAAATAAAAGGCTGATGCTTTTTCATACACGAGCCGAGCACGCAGGTTACACTGTGTGCTCTTTTTTTATCCCAACACGCCCCGCATGCCACGACATACCCGGGCGCGTGCGTAACAAGCACAATGGGGTGGTTTGGGTTTTGCCCTTCGCCTTTCGCCTTCGGTTTTTATTCGGCGGATGCTCCTGTATTATATTGCTCTTTTACACGTGCACACGGCGGCATAGAATGGGCAGGGCATCGCAACAAGATGTTCCAAAAGCCGCATGCAGTGGCGGCATTATTCCACAAGCGGTAGAAACAAGCCGGGGGCTTGCGTGGTAATTTTCATATATTAAGCATAGAAAACAGGGCAACAACCGCAATAATTTATTGCAAAAGGTCAAAAAAGTCCATTGACTGTTTTTTACATAGACTGTAAACTGTATGTTGTAAGCCACCCATCGACATTGCTTTCATTCGTTTATTTGCAGGCGTATTTTTCGACACGCTGTATTGACTGGCAAATATTGTGCTCGTGCACGGATGAAATTTATGTCGATTTTTTGGTGCATTTGGTTCGGTTGTTCTCTGCCCCTAACCGGGCAGATGCAATAAATAATACAGGATTCGGAGTGAAAATAATGAAGAGAGTTATTGCAATTTTACTTGTGGCTGTACTTATGTTTACATTGGCTGCCTGCGCGCAGGCGCCCGCAAAGGACCCCGGCGCAAACCTTGCAAAAGGTGACGGAAGCAAGATTGGCGTTTCGATGCCTACACAGAGCCTACAGCGTTGGAACCAGGACGGCACCAACATGAAGGAAAAGCTTGAAGCAGTCGGTTATGTCGTTG
>JAEZQD010000037.1 GCA_023413185.1 Bacillota bacterium | reverse complement strand
ACCTCGGTACCGACCAAGGCATCATACAACGCCTTTGTATCCTCCTCGGGGATGTACGCAAGCTCGGTCCAGCGGTTATCCCCCGGGTGATACAGCGCGCCACCTCCCATAACAATTGCGGGAAGGTTAAGCCTTAGCTCGTCAAAAACCTCCGGAAAAAACGGCGGTATGTGCAGGCTGAAAACAGAAACCGAGCGCCGCAGATCAGACAAACGGTTAATGGCAACCTTTTTGTGGTCGCTCATCTCGCCATCCAGGTCGTACAGATATAGCGTATCCCTGCGCTTGCGTATGGGCAGCTGCACCGCGTTGACGCCCACAGAGACAAATATACCGATGAGCGTATCGATAATTCGGTTGAGTGCAAACACATACGCAACCCCAACCTCGCCCAGGGTTACGGAGGTGGATAAAAACACCACACAGGTAATCGCCGCCGCCGAGGGCATCTTAATCACAAGGGTTAAATAGATAAGCAGGACAATGCAGACGGATAGAATGAGGTATTTTAGCATCTGGGGCGCGTCGGGATACAGCGAACGCTCCGCCATCAGCACCGCCATGCCCGCAAGACCACCAAACAGAGTGGCGACAGTACGGTAAAGCGACAGCTTTAGGCTGTCTGTTACAGACGGCTGCATGCAGATAATGGCGGCAATCGCCGAGTAAAAGGGTGTGCCCGCCGTACCGCGCACAGGCGAGATCAAAAAGCAAAGGAACACGGCAATGGCGGTCTTCATAATCCTCATGCCGATTTTTGGCATCGCAAAACACGCCTTTCTTTGTTTTGTGTGTCACATAGTATAAAACCGAACAACGCTAAGATAAAAATCTGCATAAAAACCCATAGGCAAACGCATTTACTCGATATTTAACCGCTTTTTAACCGTATAATAGTATAGATGTATATTTTTATTGTATCACGGAACAGTAAAAACACAACCTGTTTTTACAAAATGTGCACATACAACATATTGTGTACACACCAAAATTCTATTGACTTTTCTACCAACATGCAGTATTATCATAATACGCCGATGAGTAGTGGCAATTGGTGCCCCCCGTGGCGTGACGCAGTGTCAGTAGGTGCTAATAATACACCAAAATAGTGTAGTATGCCGCGTGCCGGGGACAGAACACAATCTTTAGGGAAAGAAGTGACGCGAAAAGATGACAACGACAATCTCCACCATCAAAAAGAGAAACGGGGAACTCGTACCGTTTGACAGCGATAAGATTCGCATTGCCGTAGGAAAGGCAAACGCCAGCGTGGAAGGCGAACGGATGAGCGATGCACAGCTTGACGAGCTGACCGCAAAGGTCGTGCAGCTTGCAGCAGCATCCAAAGAGCCCCCTTCTGTCGAACAGGTGCAGGATATTGTAGAGGAGACACTCATCGCCTTTGGCTATGCAAAAACGGCGAAGGCATACATCCTTTACAGGGCGGAGCACGCTAAAATCCGTCAGAGCGAAGGCGATTTGATGGATATCTATAAGGAGCTTACCTTTGCCTACTCCAAGGACGTTGATCTCAAGCGCGAAAACGCAAACATCGATGCCGATACCGCAATGGGCACCATGCTCAAATACGGTTCGGAGGGAGCGAAATATTTTATCGATAACTATATTCTTCCCAAGGAGATTGCCGCCGCTCATATCAACGGAGACATCCACATCCACGACAAGGACTTCTATATGCTCACCGAGACCTGCTGCCAAATCGACCTGATCAAGCTGTTCTCCGGCGGCTTTTCCACCGGTCACGGCAACCTGCGTGAGCCTAACGATATTCAAAGCTACTCGGCGCTTGCGTGTATCGCGATACAGGCAAACCAGAACGAGATGCACGGCGGGCAGAGCATCCCCAACTTTGATTATGCAATGGCGCTGGGCGTTACCAAAACGTTTGCGCGCTACTACTATAAGGCGATGGCGCAGTATCTGCGCGTTCGTTTCCTGCTTTCTGCCGAAACGGCAAGCGAAGCGGTTGCAAAGGCAAAAAATGAGGTTGCGGTTGCGCTTACAATGGCAAACGCCGAGCAGTATAAGGCGGCGCTTACCCCTTGCCTGGTAGCCTCGGGTCTGCTGCCCGACGCGGATGAGAACATTGTCGGCGCAGTACACGCTTATGCCTATGAGACGGCGATTGCCGACACCAAGCGTGCCACCCATCAGGCGATGGAGGCGTTTGTGCACAACCTTAACACCATGAACTCCCGCGCGGGCGCACAGGTTCCGTTTAGCTCGGTAAACTACGGAACAGACACTTCCCCCGAGGGACGCATTGTAATAGAAAACCTGCTGCTTGCCACCGAAGAAGGGCTTGGCGGCGGAGAAACCCCCATCTTCCCCGTGCAGATATTCAAGGTCAAGGAGGGCGTCAACTACAACGAAGGCGACCCCAACTACGACCTGTTTAAGCTGGCGATGCGTTGCTCCGCAAAGCGCCTGTTCCCGAACTTTAGCTTTTTGGACGCACCGTTTAACCTTGCCTATTACAAAGAGGGCGACTACAACACCGAGGTTGCCTATATGGGCTGCCGTACCCGCGTGCTCGGTAACAGCCACGACAAAAGCCGCGAGGTCACCTGCGGGCGCGGAAACCTCAGCTTTACCTCAATTAACCTGCCGCGCATCGGTATAGAGGCAAAGGGCGACATCGCCCGCTTTTATGAGATTTTGGATAAGCGCATCGATCTGGTGGTTTCTCAACTGCTGCACCGCTTCCAGATACAGTGCTCCAAAAAGGGACGCAACTACCCGTTCTTGATGGGGCAGGGCGTTTGGATTGATTCGGAAGGTCTTGGTCCCGACGACAGCGTTGCCGAGGTGCTTAAGCACGGCACGCTCAGCATCGGCTTTATCGGGCTGGCCGAAACCCTAAAGGCGCTTACGGGCAAACACCATGCCGAGAGCGAGGAGAGCCAGCGTATCGGGCTTGCAATCATAAACCATATGAGAAAGCGCGTGGATGACGAGTCGGAAAAGACGGGGCTCAATTTTACCCTGCTTGCAACCCCCGCCGAGGGACTGAGCGGGCGGTTTGTGCGCATCGACCGCAAGCAGTACGGCGAGCTGCCCGGCGTAACCGACCGCGACTACTACACAAACTCCTTCCATGTTCCGGTGTACTACCCCATCAAGGCATACCAAAAGATTGCGATAGAGGCGCCCTACCATGCGCCGACCAACGCAGGGCACATCAGCTACATCGAGATGGACGGCGACACGTCTAAGAATCTTGAGGCGTTTGAGTCGGTGATTCGCGCCATGAAGAATGCGGGTATGGGCTACGGCTCGGTGAACCACCCCGTAGACCGCGACCCCATCTGCGGCTACAACGGCATTATCGACAACGAGTGCCCCCACTGCAGCCGTTCGGAAGACGACGGGGGACCGAAGTTCCAGCGCATCCGCCGCATCACCGGTTACCTTGTGGGCACCATCGACCGTTGGAACAACGCGAAATGCTCCGAAGAGAGGGACAGACTAAAACATGGGATATAAGCTTACGGTGTCGGGTATTGTGGATGAATCCGCGGTGGACGGACCCGGGCTGCGTTATACGGTGTTTACACAGGGCTGCCCCCACGCCTGCCCCGGCTGCCACAACCCACAAACCCATCCGTTTGACGGCGGCACGCAGGTGGATACCGACGACCTGCTGCGCGACATGATGGCAAACCCTATGCTGGGCGGGGTAACCTTCAGCGGGGGCGAGCCGTTTTGCCAGCCCGAGCCGCTCGCAATGCTTGCACAGGCGGTACATGAGCGCACAAAGCTCAGTGTCATCACCTACTCGGGCTACACGTGGGAGGAGCTGGTTTCTAACCCAAACCCCGCCGTGCGCGCCCTGCTGGAGCAAACCGATATCCTGATTGACGGGCGATATATCGAGCAGCAGCGCGATCTGACGCTCCGCTTTCGCGGCAGCAAGAACCAGCGGGTGCTGGATGTGCATAAGAGTCTAAAGCAAGGAACGCCGGTTACCGCAACCGGAAATTGGTAGCACGAAGGCTTACCGCGTTTGGAGGGTGTAAGATGCCGCAGACATTCTGCATCGCCGTTGTTCAGCATAGGTACCTTGGTACGCTGGAACAGAATACTAACGATTGTCTTGTCGCGGTGGAGCGGGCAAAGGCACTGGGGGCGGATCTAGTTTTGTTTCCCGAGTGCGCGCTTACCGGCTATCGGCTTCCGATAACCAATGAGGATGCGTTGCCGCATGACAGCGCGCATATCATGCGGATTGCCGACAAAGCAAAGAGTGAAAACATCGGCATTGTTATCACCGCGTTTACAAAAGGAACAGCAAAACCCAGAAACTCCGCGTTTGTAATAGATCAAAGCGGTCGTATCGTCTTAAAGTACGACAAGGTTCATACCTGCGATTTCTCGCAAGAGGCATGCCTCGAGAGCGGGGATGAATTTAAGGTGTGCGATGTTAATGGGGTTCGTATCGGTATCATGATCTGTTATGACCGTGAGTATCCCGAAAGCGCCCGCGTATTAATGCTAAAGGGCGCGGAGTTGATTTTGGTGCCCAACGATTGCGATTTGATGGAGCCGCGGCTGCAAGCCCTATCCACCCGCGCGTATGAAAACATGGTCGGGGTCGTGATGGCCACCCCCCCGGGGAACAATGCGGGGCGTTCCTGCGCGTACTCGCCCATCTGCTGGGAGAATGACGAAATAACCGTTGACAATACGATATTGATGGCGGACGCCTACACCGACGACATCTTTCTTGCCAAGTTTGATATGGATAGGCTAAGAACGTATCGCAGTCGGGAGATGATGGGCAACACCTACCGCAGGGTGAACGCCTATGCACCGCTATTGGATGCAGAGATAGAAGCCCCATTTGTACGGGTCAACCAATCGAAGTAAGCAAGGCACATGAAAAAGGGTTGTCTATTCCGGCAAGCCATGAAACTAAGATAAACGGATGCAGATAGTAAAAATCTGCATCCGTTTTGCGTCGTGTGTTTTGCTCTAACAATCAGTGCTGAATGGGAGTGTCGTTGTTGTCCTCCTGCTTATCCACAAAGCAGCCGCCCGAACAGGTCTTGGAAGCAGAACAGCCGACACATTTGCCTTGCTTCGCTTTTTTTAAGCTGTACACTGCGGCAAGCACAAAGCAGGCGAGGACAAGACCGCCGATGATATAAGTAGCCATAGCAATGGTCCTTTCTCCGCGCGTAACAATGGGGATGCGCTTAGCCACGCGGGGCTCTTAACTATGCGTGTATCTTCTCTTTTACGGGTGCTGCATTTGCCTTGGGATTATAGGAACGCACCACCAGCCAGATAATGCCGCCGATGAAAAGGATTGAGAGAGCGGTCAAAACGTTAAAGCCGGTGCCAAGGAACAATACACTGCCAAGCTGATTGATGATAAACGCAACCACATAGGCGAGCAGGGTCTGGTATGCGATCGCGATTCCCGTCCACTTCCATCCGCCAATCTCGCGCTTCATTGCGCCAATAGCGGCAAAGCAGGGGGGATTAAACAGGTTAAACGCAAGGAATGCATAGCCGCTTACCGCGGTAAACATCGTCGCGATGCCCGCAAGCAGGGTGGGGTCGTCCTCGGCGGCCTCGGCCAGACCGAACAGCACACCAAAGGCGGCGACAGCGTTCTCTTTGGCAACCAGCGCACTGATGGTAGCGACAGCGCCCTGCCATGTGCCAAACCCAAGCGGGGCAAACAGCGGGGCAACAATGCCACCCAGCGTTGCAAGCATGCTATCGGCGGAGTTTTCCACCATCTGCATATTCCAACCAAAGTTTGAAAGAAACCAGATGATACCGCACGCTACAAAGATAACGGTAAACGCCTTTACCACAAACGCCTTGCCGCGCTCCCACACATGCAGTAAAACGCCCTTGATGCTGGGCAGGTGATACTGTGGCAGCTCCATTACAAACGGAGCGGGGTCACCCCCGAACAGGCTGGACTTTTTCAGGATAATACCCGACAGAATAATCATACCCACGCCAAGGAAGTAGGCGCTGGGGGCAACCCACCACGCGCTGGGGAAGAACGCCCCCGCAATCAGCGCGATGATGGGCAGCTTTGCTCCGCACGGAACAAAGGTTGTGAGCATAATGGTCATGCGGCGATCCTTCTCGTTTTCGATGGTACGGGTCGCCATAATGCCGGGTACGCCGCAGCCCGAGCTGATGAGCATGGGGATAAACGACTTGCCCGAAAGCCCGAAGCGACGAAAGATGCGGTCCATAATAAACGCCACACGTGCCATATATCCGCAATCCTCCAAGATAGAGAGGAAGAAGAACAGAATAAACATCTGCGGTACAAAGCCAAGCACCGCACCCACACCGCCGATGATGCCGTCAACGATCAACCCCACTAGCCAAGGGGCGGCGCCCACGTTCTCAAGCCAGATGGTGACGTTGCCTGCGATAATGTCACCAAAGAGGGTGTCGTTCGCCCAGTCGGTCACAAGGGTGCCAAGGCTTGTTACCGACACATAGTACACCACAAACATCACGGTCGCAAAGATGGGCAGGGCGAGCCAGCGGTTTGTCACTATGCGGTCAATCTTGTCCGAGCTGCTAAGCGCGCGTTTCTTTTTGCGGCAGCAGGTCTTTACGACCTCGGTTATGTATTCATACCGCTCGTTTGTTACAATGCTCTCGGCGTCGTCGTCAAGCGCGGTTTCGCTTTTCACAATGATGTCCTCAATCCTCATTAAGACATCCGCAGAAAGTGCGGTCTGTTCCAAAACCTTCTCATCACGCTCGTACAGCTTTACGGCGTACCAGCGCGGGTTGTGGGCAAGCTGCTCGGGCAGAAGCGATGCAATCTCGGCCAGCGCGGTCTCCACCGGCTTGCTGAACACGCTGACGGGCTTCGCCGCCACCTTGCCGTTTGCCGCGGCAATCGCCTTTTCGCTTACCTCTTTAAGACCCATCCCCTTGAGCGCGGAGGTCTCAACCACCTCGCAGCCTAAGGTTGCGGCAAGCTTTGCGGCGTCTATGGTATCGCCCGATTTTGCTACGAGGTCCATCATGTTCAGTGCAATGACAACCGGAACCCGGGCTTCCATCAGCTGGGTGGTCAGATACAGGTTGCGCTCAATGTTGGAGCCGTCTACCAAATTGATGACGGCGTCGGGCTTTTCACCGATTAAAAAGTCGCGGGCAACAACCTCCTCCAGTGTATAGGGGGAGAGTGAATAGATGCCCGGCAGGTCGACGATGGTAACGTCCTTGTGTCCCTTGAGCTTGCCTTCCTTTTTCTCTACCGTAACACCCGGCCAGTTACCCACGTACTGGGTGCTGCCCGTAAGCTGGTTAAACATCGTGGTTTTGCCGCAGTT
>JAEZQD010000057.1 GCA_023413185.1 Bacillota bacterium | reverse complement strand
ATGGCGCATGGAAAACTGGGGCTAACCAACCCACATGCTGGAAGGGGTCGGCGTAAGCCGTCCCCTTCTTTCATACTTATACCAAAATAGGGGGGTACAATTCTATGGGGAACGCTGTTGCCGAACGTAAAAAAGGATTATCGGGAAACATAAATACTTCAAAGAAAAAAAGTTTGCTTAACAAAATCATTGAACAACGCGAGCTGCTAATAATGAGTGTGCCGTTGTTGCTTTATAGAATACTCTTTTCCTATGTACCTATAACTGGGTGGACCATGGCGTTTCAAGACTTTAAGCCCGGACGCGCTTTTCTGGATCAGACATGGGTTGGGCTCAAGCATTTTCGCTTTTTGTTTGAAAATGAGAATTTTGTCAGAGCCATCCGCAACACCTTGGCAATGAGTGTAATTAATCTGGTGCTGGGCTATGTTTGCGCGATTTTATTGGCCTTAATGTTAAACGAGATTAAAAAGGGCATTTTTTTCAAGCGCTTAGTGCAAAACGTATCGTATCTTCCGCACTTCTTGTCGTGGATTATCGTGGCAGGGCTTGTGTCCAACGCGTTGTCTACCGAGAACGGAATCATTAACGAAGTGCTGATGTTTTTAAATATTATTGATCAACCAGTCTTGTTTTTGGGAACCCCTAACTACTTTTGGGGAATTGTTGCCGGATCCCATTTGTGGAAAGGGATTGGATGGAACAGTATTATTTACCTTGCTGCAATGACTGCCATTGATCCGTGCTTATATGAGGCAGCCGATATAGACGGAGCTAATCGGTATCAAAAAATGTGGAGTATTACACTTCCCGGTATTAAGCCGACCATCATAATTCTCTTAATTATGAGTATTGGCAACATACTTGAGGCTGGTTTTGAGATTCAGTATTTTCTGGGGAATGGCTTGGTCATAGAGTTCTCCGAAACCATCGATATCTTTGTTTTAAAGTATGGTATTAAGCTAGCAAACTTCTCCCTTGCAACCGCCGGAGGTATTTTTAAGACGATTGTTAGTTTCATCTTGCTCGGTGCAGCCAACTATTTAGCTGGCCGCTTGGGCGAAGAAAAACTTGTTTAGGGGGGGTAGTAACATGAAAAGAATAAGAAAGCTTAATGTCGAAGGAGCAATCTTTCACACTGTCAATACAACTCTTTTGCTCATTCTCATGATAATCTGTCTGTATCCGTTTTTGAATACGATTGCAGTGTCGTTTAACGACGGATACGACACAGTCAAAGGCGGAATCTACCTGCTGCCCCGTAAGTTCAGCTTGCAGAATTACCGTGTTGTGTTTAATACAGAGGCAATTTACATCGCGTTTGTCAACAGTGTGACCAAAACCATTTTGACGGTTCTTATTAACCTGGTGACTACCGCAATGGTGGCATACACGCTGACGAGAAAAGAATTTATCCTGCGTAAGTTTACCGCGATTGTGTTTGTTCTTACCATGTATTTTAACGCGGGTCTAATCCCGAACTATATGCTTATTCGAAACCTCGGGCTTAACAATACCTATGCGGTATATATTGTTCCGGCAATGATAAGCGCGTTTAATATTATAGTAGTACGAACCTACATGCAATCCCTGCCGGAAAGCCTAGTGGAGTCGGCAAAGATTGACGGCGCGGGGGAGATTCGAATCTTTTGGCAGATCATTTTCCCGTTATGCAAACCGGTGCTTGCAACCATTGCGCTTTTTGTCGCGGTTGGTTCGTGGAACGACTGGTTTACCACCTTTTTATACAACTCGTCCAAACAAGAACTGTCTACGCTTCAGTACGAGCTGATGAAGCTGCTCAACGCGGCGCTGAACGCGGGGCAGACCTCATCACAGGGCGGTGTTTCCATCGGCAGTGCGGACTCTATTGCCGCCACTACGCCGCTGTCTATACGCGCTGCCGTTACCATTGTGACGGCCGTACCAATCCTTATGGTCTATCCGTTTTTACAAAAGCACTTTGTCGCCGGTCTTACCATTGGCGGCGTGAAAGGATAACACCGTGTCATTAAAAGATAAATACCGCGATTATTTTCTAATAGGGGC
Source organism: Bacillota bacterium (assembly GCA_023413185.1). Lineage (GTDB taxonomy): Bacteria > Bacillota > Clostridia > Oscillospirales > Ruminococcaceae > Acetanaerobacterium. Next base: position 11,198 of record JAEZQD010000057.1, on the reverse strand, counting down.
GGCGGTGAATACTCGCACCATACAGACCCATAAAGACCTGATTTTACGAGAGTTTAACAGTATCACCTGCGAGAACGAGATGAAGTACGGCGAGGTTACAAGTGACGGTGTCACATACGATTTTTCGGATGCCGACAAGATTGCCGCCTTTGCCAAAGACAACGGTCTTGCAATGCGCATGCATACGCTTTTGTGGCACAATCAATCTCCGCCACCCATTTTTGAAAACACCGACCGCGACGGACTTTTGCAGGTGTTCCGTGGACATGTGAACAGGATGGCAGAGCGGTACGGCAGCCTTGTGTATGCCTGCGATGTGGCAAACGAGGTGATTGACGACAAGGGGTCTGAGTATTTTCGCAAGTCCCCATGGCTGTCGATTATCGGCGAGGACTTTGTAGACGTCGCCTTTGAGTACGCTAAACAAGCGATGCCAAACGTCTCGTTGTGCTACAACGACTACAACGAGAGCGAGCCGGAAAAGAGCGCGAAGATCGCAAAGCTTGTGCGCGACATGAAAAACAGGGGAATCCCGGTTGATTGTGTTGGGCTGCAGGCGCACTGGAACATTGTGTCGCCCCCGGTGGAGGACATTAAGCGTGCGTTTGAGCTGTACGCCGGGCTTGGAGTGAAACTCCATATCACCGAGCTGGATGTTTCTTTGTTTGCGTTTGAGGACAGAACTGTTTTAAAAGAACCCTCACCCGAACTGATAAAACGTCAGGCGGCATTCTATCGCGAGGTGTTTGCAATCTTCCGTCAGTACCGCGATATCGTAGAAAGCGTAACCACATGGGGCGTAGCCGACGACGAGTCTTGGCTCAGCGGTTTTCCCGTGCCAAACCGAAAGAACTGGCCGCTTTTGTTTGACGACAATCATATGCCAAAGCCCTGTTATGAGGCCATTATGGATTTTTAACAGCGTGCTTCGTATCGCAATAAGATTCCTTCATTCATACTGCATCACCCCACCAAAAGGTCGCCTAACCGCGATTCTTTGGTGGGGTGATGTTGTTTGTTTTATGCGGGACTACGGAGAATCGCTTATCAAGTATCCCGCTATTGTTAGTGGGCGGCAAGTTGTATCGCTTTCAGAAAAGAAAGCGGTCCCAGTTTGCAAAATCGCCTCGGCTTGAGTCAATAGCGAATATTCAAATGTGGCGCTTACTTTACCTGCTCAAGTAATCTGTAACAGTTCAATGCGGGGGTTGATAGCCGCGCTCTTGTAGAGCGAATTTCAAAACGAAACCGCTCGATATAGTCAATAAACTTGAAAACAGTCCCTGTTTTCAAGCGGCAGGTACTACCCACCGCACGCCTGATGGCGTGTTTATTGACTATAGACTCCACAAACCGCCCACATTTGTGGGCGCCGCACGGTTTTTCGTGCGGTTCAAAACGGTTTCGTTTTGAAGTTTGTTGAGTATAAAAGCCTCCCTTTGCTTTAAGCTTAATTGGCATAACTGCCGTTTGCTTAGCAAAAGAAGGCTTTTTATTATTTGCGCCGTGCTTTTGTATTGTTTATTATCTTTTCTTATTGCCGCTTTTTCTCTTGCCGCCATTTTTCATTTGCGCTTTAGTGTAAGATGATTTGTTTTTTTGTGCAAGCTCCCGCGCATACAACGAATCAGGAGCAACAAGGCAGTTCGCACCAACCCCTATTAGGTCGGTTCGGTCTATTCTTTTCAAGGTTTCGATGATAATACGCTTGTTCTCCGGCTTAAAATACTGTAAAAGCGCACGCTGTGCCGCTTTTTCTTCCGGATGCTTTGGCACGGTTATCTTCTCCATGGTGTATGGATCAAGCCCCGTATAAAACATACAGGTAGAGATTGTAGCGGGCGTGGGGTAGAAGTCCTGAACCTGTTCGGGATGTATTCTGTTCTGCTTTAAAAACAAAGCCAGCTCAACCGCGTCCTTTAAGGTGCTTCCCGGGTGCGACGACATTAAATACGGTACGAGATACTGCTCTTTTCCAAGCTTCTTCGTAATCTCGTAAAACTCCTTTTGGAACTTCTTGTATGCTTCAATATGCGGTTTGCCCATTTTATCAAGCACCTGAGCGGAACAATGCTCCGGCGCGACCTTAAGCTGCCCGCTTACATGAAATTCGATTAGCTCCTTCATAAACTCCTTATTATCGTCTTGGTTTAGGTAATCAAACCGAATGCCCGAACGGATAAACACACGCTTGACACCCTTGATTTTTCTAAGCTTTCTGAGTATATTCAGGTACTCGGTATGGCTCACATTCAGCTTTTTACACGGCTCGGGAGCGAGGCATTTTCTTCCCTTGCAAAGACCATCGGTAAGCTGCTTTTGGCAGGATGGTTTGCGAAAATTGGCAGTCGGTCCACCCACATCGTGGATATATCCTTTAAAGTTCTTTAAACTGGTTAATGTCTCGGCTTCGCATACTATAGAACATTCACTTCTGGAGGTGACTCTCCGACCTTGGTGAAGCGCAATCGAGCAGAAGTTGCAGTAACCGAAGCAACCGCGGTTGTGGGTTATCGAAAACTCAACCTCTTGTATTCCGGGCACACCACCCAAAGCCTCATAGCTTGGATGGTAGGTACGCATATACGGAAGGGCATAGACGGTGTCCATCTCTTCTTGTGTCAAAGTAAACGCAGGGGGTGTTTGAACCAGCATTGTGTTGCCGTGACGCTGTATTACGGTCTTGCCGTAAACCTCATCCTGCTGGTCATACTGTATCCTTGTGGCTTTTGCGTACGCTTCCTTGGTTGTCGAAACCTGCTCAAAGCTTGGGCATTCCGCCGCGCCCAGCGGTGTGTTTATCGGGCTTGTGAGATAGGCTATGCCCCGCACATCAGTCAGGTCTGACGGCTTCTCTCCATCTTTCAGCCGGTTTGCAAGCTCGGTTATCTGATGTTCTGACATTCCGTACATTAAAATATCTGCTTTGCTGTCAACCAAAACAGAGGGCATAACCGTATCTGCCCAATAATCATAGTGTGCAAAACGTCGCAGAGAGGCCTCCAGCCCGCCTATCATAATCGGCACATCGGGATAAATGTCTCGAAGCTTATTACAATACACCGTAACCGCTCTATCTGGTCGTTTTCCTGCAATACCGCCGGCGGTATATGCATCGGTTGTGCGTTTTTTCTTGGCGACGGTGTAATGTGCAACCATGGAATCGATGTTGCCCGAGGTAACGAGAAACGAAAGCTTTGGTTTTCCAAGGCGCATGAAATCCTCGCGTTTATTCCAATTGGGCTGCGCGATGATACCCACGGTAAAGCCGTTTGCTTCGAGCACCCGTGATATAATAGCCACCCCAAAGCTGGGATGGTCCACGTAAGAATCCCCTGTAATGCATATAAAATCGAACTGTTCAATTCCCAGCTCGGCCATTTCCTTTTTTGTGACGGGTAAAAAAGACATAATAATCCTCTTTCTGTATACAAGCAGGGTCAACCCAGCCACCTTTCACTAATGATTCTGCGTTATTCCCCGATTAAACCTTTGACAATGATATCATATTTATTCAGTTATGGCTAGTTTTGCGAGCAAACCACTGTATAGGTATGAGCGGCGGCATTACCTTGCCTTTGTTACGCCTAGAATGCAGCCGTATCCTTGCTTTACGGCAGTCATCATGGCGACGTGGGCGTTTACGGCACTGTCTAGATGGGTGATGTTCCTGTGTCTGGTATTTCGAAACACAAACTACCCGCATACCACACATCAAACGGGTACATTATATCAAGTCAATGGTCGAATCCGTCGGGGCATTTTGAGTCGAATACACATGCTGACCGATGCCGACAACGAAAGAATGCTGATGGGGCGGCTGCGCGAAAAGATTGAAGGTCTTGATGTGCGGGGCATTCTTGGCAGAAACGCACCCAAGCTTGAGATACGAATTGGAACCTGTTATGACACGGAAGAATTTGAAACCCCGTTGCAGCTGCTCGAAAAAGCGATTGCACAGGTGCAGTATGATGTTTAGGCACAGGCTGTAAACGTCATCTGGTGCGCCAAGCATTTATCATACAAACGGGCTCTTATGCAGCATGGCATTTGGGAATAATACAAAGTAAAAACAAGCTACATAAGCACCGTGCGCAGATATTTTTTTACTCATTCGCGCGTGTTTGACCGAGCAAAGTACATTCTTTATAAAGACCCGAAAAAAGGGGGGGATGGCGTTATGCGTAATAAATTCGTCAAAAGAACCGTTGCCGTACTGCTTGTTTGCATACAGCTGTTACTGTTTGTGCCTACGCTGTATGCAGCGCCGGCTTTGGACAAGTATGTTCATCAGGAGTTCTTTTTAAATGACTACAGCATGACAGGACTGTTTGATACCACCGGCATGAACTTCCAGTGCGGAACATGGGAGCTGCACGAAGCGGTGCTTACCCTGTGTTTTTCCGTTACACCGCTCGTCCACTTCGATGTATCCAATTTTTCGCTATTGCTCAACGGGCAAAGGTTTTACTCCTCTCGCTTACCGCAGACCACAGGGCAGGCGCAGCAGCTCGAGATTCCGATACCGGTCGAGCTGCTTACACCGGGGAGCAACTTTCTTGAGATTGAAAGCTATATCCGCACAAACGACTCCGAAGCCTGTACGGATGATATCTCGGGTGCCAGCTGGATGACCGTTTTTGGAGATACCTCGGTTTCAATATCCTATACCCCGGCGGCGAAGATTCAAAGCGTCTCGGACCTATACGACCAGTTCACGAGCATTGACGCGCTTGAGAACAATCAAAGCACCGTGTTTATGACCCCCGGCGCGAGCGATACGGAGCTCACCGCCGCCGCCATGGTCTTGTCAGGCATATCGGCAAACGCCGCATCAAGCTACGATAGCATCTCCCTTGATGGCAATGTAACCGAGGCCGCAATCTCATCAAAGAAGTATGCTATCTATGTAACCCGCTACAATACAATGCTGCCGTCCATACAAGGGCTGTTAAGCGAGCAGCAGGTGCAGGTGGTACAAGATGGCGAAGCACTCTTGGCGCTGGTTAAGCCGCGGGAGGGCTGCAATGTGCTTGTCCTTACGGCAATTGACGCAAGCGCGCTGCTCAATGCGGCCAGGCTGCTTGGAAACCGGGCGTATATGCAGCAGGTCAAGGCAGACTGGCGAAGGGTATCTGCGTCCGAGGATGTGACATTTACCTACGACGCAACCAAGGCAACGCGCAGGCTTACGGATAACGGCAGCTATGTACACGGACCGTTTCGACAGGAAGCAATGTTCTATGTTGAAAGCTATCCCAACCGTGTTTTAAAAACAGGAAGCGCAGTCAGCTTATCCTACCGCTACTCCGAGAATATCGACTTTAACCGCTCGCTGATGACGGTATATGTTAACGATGTACCCATCGGCAGCAAAACCCTCTCGAAGGACTATGCAAAGGCGGACACCGCCACGTTCTATATTCCGGCGGACCTTTTGGTGAAGGGCAACTTTGTGGTGAAGGTCGCCTTTGATCTGGAGATTGCCGATCTGGAGTGTACCTTTCGGCAGGACGAGATGCCGTGGGCGTTTATCTCAAAAGAAAGCACCGTCACAATCAACTCCGCCGACGTATCATCCTACCTGTTTGAAAACTACCCCGACCCCTTTGTCAAAGATGGGCGCATGAACAATGTTACGGTAATTCTGCCCGCAACCCCCAGCGAGGCGGATTACAAGGTTCTGTGCTTGACCCTGTTGACGCTGGGACGCTTTCAAAAGGACAACTCCGGTACGCTGCGAGTTGTGTACTCCTCAAATATCGGCGATCTAAAAGAACCCAATGTAATTAACATCGGGCGGGTTGAGCAAAGCCCGGTTGTTAACCAGATTAATAATCAACTCTTCTTCCAGTTCAGCCCCAAGGGCACAACCATCCGCTCCAACGAGAAGATGCTAATCGAGCCCAATTATGGGGCGACATTGGGCACGGCACAGCTTTTGTATTCCCCCTACAGCACCCAAAAGCGGGCGTTGCTCATCATCTCGGGTGTGACGGATGGCGGTATGCTGAAAGCGGCAAGGTACCTTGGCTCGGCAGACAACATCTGGAGGATTGCGGGGGACGGCTTTGTGGCAGACAGCGATTCGGTGTACTTTTATCGGTTTAAACCCGATAACGCAAGGGCTATCCTGCCGGGCATCGGTCAAACTGATCTTTGGCCTCTTGCGTCAGTGGGGTTGTGCGTTCTGGCACTGCTCATCATCTCCGCTGTACTCCTGGTAGGAAAGCATAGGAGGAAAAGCAGATGAATAACCGTAAGAACTCCCTCCGAACGGATCTTGCGTTTTTTTCGATCGTAGTACTGAGCTTTTGCGGAACGATCTTTCTTATGCTCAACACGGCGAGCATCGTACAAAACAGTATTATGCTGTGCATCGTCTGCGTCGTGATCCTGCTCACCTACCTGACATCCATGGCTGTAGGGTTAATCGCCAATGCCGCAGTCATCTTTCTGTTTTTAGCGTATCATCTTGTTTTAGCTGCGCGAACCGGCGTACCGGTATCCTATTCCAGCTATTTTTGGATACTCTGGATGCCCCTGATTACCCTGGCGGTTGCCGTCTATTGCCAGATGCCGCACCGCCTGCAAGCAGAAAACCATCTGCTGCATGGGCAGCTGATTAAGCTGACCACGGTGGATGATCTTACCGAGCTTAGAAACATTCGCGGCTTTGAGATTGACGCACTGACCTATATGAAGATATCCAAACGATATGATATGAAGCTTGTTTTGATTCTATGGAAATTCCGCTACTACAAGGAGCTGGGCAACGCCATCGGGGCGCAATCCATCCCCGAAGCGGTTCGCGGCGTTTCTGACGCGATTCGTGACAACCTGCGTACGGAGGACGTGGTCTACCTGCTGGACGATACCCCGTATCTATGGGGGACGCTTCTGTTTACCAACCCCCAGATGACAGAGGTAATGGTCAACCGTGTCAAGCAGAGCGTTTTTAGCGTGGATTTAAGCAAATACACAAAACAGCCTCCGCCCATGGATCTGAATGTAGGAGTCTTGGAGTATCAAGGGGAAGACATCACCCCCTTTGCTTTTCTTGAAAAGGCAAAGGGGAAACTGGAAAAAAACACGGAACTGGTATAAAGATCCTTTTACAGCCGGCATCGTAAAGCAACGAGACAGTATTTTTCCTAGCAGTTTTTCTGTAAAATAAGCGCAGAGCATATTCGCAAACCTTAAATGGAGTGTTGCAGTACCATTTTAAAGGTTATCTTGAATATGCTCTGCTTTTTTGTTTTTTGTTTTTTCTTTTCAAGCTCTTTTTGTTTTCCCCAACAGTCATAAAAGAGCCTGATTATTGGGTGTTTATATACCCAGCAGCTGCTTTTTCTTCGCGTCAAACTCCTGCTGGGATAGTATGCCCTCTTCCATCAGTGCCTTGTACTTTTTTATTTCCTCTATGGCATCAATGGGTGGCGCAATGGTTGTATGTGCTGCCTGTGACGCCGAGGCACCAAGACCGAAGGACTGCTCCACAGCGCACGGAAATGCAACCGCTCGCAACGCGCTTACCAGCTTCTCGATTTCCTGGATGCTGCTCTGATATGAATTGATGTAGTCGTTGATATCGGGTCGGTCGTTTGAGAATCGGGGACCATCCATATCACATTTGATAACCGTCCAGTAGGGATGGTCGAAATGCAGCTCCACATTAAAGGCCCTGAAAGGTTCGGGCACGTCAAAGTACTGTGTGGGTACGGTTCGATTCACCTTGCCGTCGTCCAGCCTGTCAATCGTTCTGGCAAGCTGTCTGCTCATCATAAACTGGTTGATCTGCGGCGCAAGATCCATAGCACGCTCCGGCACGGTGCTGGCATAGCGTTTAATGCCTTCCGCCGAGCCTTCAAACAGCGGCATGTTGTCCTCTTTAATGGTAAACGATCGCAGCTGACTGCCCTCAAATACGGTTTTGTCGGGGTTTTTACTCATGCAAAACAGGGAACTGGAGAAATCGAAGATAATCTTGGTATCCCAAAGACCGAAATCGATGCGCTCAGAAACCTCAAACAGCTCTTTCAGCCGTTGGTTTTGGTCGTAGAATACCAGATATTCTCTAAGCCCTTGCATAGTCAGGTTGTTTCTTTTATCATCCTCCATGTCAATTTTTAAGTTGCAGGTGTCACAGATGTATTCTCCCTCGATTTTCGACGGAAGGAGCCACGATATCTTGCCGCCACAGATGGGGCAAGGGGGTTTTTTTGAGAATAAGCCCATACTCATTTCCTCCGTTTTAATAAGTCGGTTATCTAGTTCCGCCGCCCGAACCGCCGCCGATAGAACCGCCGCCACCGCCAAAGGAGGCATATCCGCCGCCGCCACCGCTGCGCTTTGCCTGCTCACGCTGTTGTTCGGACCGTATCATACTGCTGTAAAGGAGATATTGATAGGAATAAGCGGTAACCATACTGCGGTTGTACTCCGTCAGCTCGGAAGAAACCTCAGGATACAGTTCCTTCATCTGCTCCGCCACCTTTTCGGCAATGCCAAAAAGCATGGCATAGGTAAGCAGCTCGCGCCAGATTGGCATTTCCTTGACACCGCGCTCAGCAATCAGCGAAAAGTCTTCCAGATACCGCTTTAAACCCATCAGCTCGCCCAGCTCCTTTTCACCGGCAGGCGTCAGATCGGTTAGTTTGGCAGGCACGCTCCATCGCTTCAGGCAGTGCTTTTGGCTCAAATAGGTTCTGCCCGTGGTGTCATGCTTTTGGAGAAAGGCACGAAGCAGACGGTCATTCTGACCGGCAAACCGTTCCAGCTCCTTAGCCTGTAAAACACCATCCGAACCGGCGGCACTCTCCAGTACCGTATAAAGGTACTCGTCATACTCGTCCATATTGGCACGCGCTCCACCCATCAGCCGCAGGTTGACCACCTCTTTGGTTTTACCCATAAAGCCAACCTCTTGCGTGTCGATTGGCGACAAGCAGCCCAGCTGGATGAGCCGAAGTATCCCGGTGGAGAGAATCGCACCATCCGCACACACATCATAAAGTTTACCCAACGCATAGGAGGCGCTCAGGTTTCCCTCATTCGGAATCTCCCTGTAATACCCAAACCGCTCAGAAAACTCTTTGCGCTTTTTTTCTGTGCTTTTCTTTTTCGCCCAGCTTATAAAGATAATTAGACCGATGGGAAGCCCGATAGACACCAGCATGATCAGGATCGCCTTAAAGGCGGAGGCGTCCTCGTCGGTGTCATCGTAATCGCTGCCCTCAAAGGCTTTGGTCTTTACCTCTTCAAAGCTGCCAGTTTCCTGCCGAGAGGGGGATAGGATGCCCTTATCCAAGGAAAACAGTACGGTCATATGGTTTTCCGCACGAATCGGGGTATCTGTGCTCGCAATGATACAGTCATCCTCGAATACAACCGTGCCCGCAAAACCAAAGCCCCAGATATCGGCGACTTCATCGGTAATGGGCGTGCCGTCCGCAAGCCGGATTTGAAGGGTTACATCGGTAGGGGTTGTGTTCATTTCGTCATTAACAAAGCGAAAGTTCACGCCATCCCTGTCCGCATAACCGGCAACCACGTTATCCAGCTTGTATGTAATGGTATAGCTGTTTTGTCCGTACCGGCTAATACCAAAGCAGATTTCATAACCGTTATCGGTGTAATGAACGCCGCTTTTATATGCTTTTTCTTCAAAGCTCGCATCAATATTCCAATCGTTTACCGTGTCATAGACGCGGGTTTGGTCGGCAACCGTTAACTCGCTGATGCTCAGATAGTCGGGCGCATTCATAGGTATATACACCTCTGTGCCTTCATCAAAGCGCCCCTGCCAGTGTTGGGTGATATGCATCGAGCCATCCTCGTTAATGACGGCCTGAATGTCTATGGTATTAACCGAGTTGCCCGCAAGCACGGGAACAGAAAGGAGGATGCAGAGAAAAAGACCAATCAGGATACGGCTTGATATCCTTCTCATCCCACACCTCATTTCATGCTGGGCATATCGGCCTTAGCCTCCTGCCCCTCCAGATACTCTCTTTTTGTAATGCCCAGCATCCCGGCAATCATAGAGATTGGGAACATCCGAATCTCACGGTTTAGCTTTGTAACGCTGTCGTTATAGATTAGGCGGCTAGTGCGCACCATGTTTTCATACGTTTCCACCGCATCCATGGCTTTTAGATAGTTCTGGTTGGCCTTTAAATCAGGGTATTGTTCCGTTACCATGGAGATTCTGCCCAGGGCCTCGGCGATAATGCCTTCCTGCTTCAGTACATCGTCCGGCGTGGACTTCGCGGTAATCACACTTCTTCTGGACTTAATTGTTTCAATCAACGTTTCGCTCTCATGTTTGGCATACCCCTTTGCCAGGTCTAACAGGGCGGAAAGGGCATCGAACCGGCTTGATAATTGCACCCCAATCTGGCTCATCGCATTGCTGACATTCTCATCAAGCACGACCAGCTTGCGCTGCGCAGAGATTACCCATAACACAATGATCACAATGATGACTAGGATTGCGATAAAATACGGCAACATAACAAAATCCCCCTTTTTATTTATTAGGTTAATAGGCAGAACTTTCATAAGACCAGTTTATCAAAAAACGCTGCAAAATTCCATCATATAAACGAAACGTGCTTTTTTATGCACGAAAGGTATCAAACAACCATATGGTGCCTATTCTCTGTGCCTGTTGACAAGCGAGCGAGCAAACCCGCGCACCAGTTAACTTGCCCGAAATCACAGTCTTTACCAAGCTGAATGCTGTGCTAACCCGTAAGCATACAATCTATCTGAAAAACTTCCGCATGGGTGCACGCAAAAACCCCCCACAGCATGCACGCTGCTTGCGACAACGTGCATGCATACGCCGATAAGATGAGACAACATCTTAAAGACTTATGGAAGGTGTTTTGCGTGCTATCATTTTAGCACGGAAACATACACTCGTACAAGCCTTTTGGATGCTCGTCTTAAAAGACATCCGGAAGGCTTGTTATTGCTTGATACGCGTTATGCGTACAAGATAGACACAGCAACCCGATTCTACGCCTTAGGGTGTAGAATCGGGTTGCTGCAAATGTAAAGCAATGCTTTGCTATGAACCTTGAAAAACGGTAGCAGGCACATTCGCGATGCTGGAACATCATGAATGTGGACAACCTTGTTATTCAAAGAGCATGATAAGCTTGTTAAGCTGTGCGCGGGGGTGGTGAGCC
>JAEZQD010000024.1 GCA_023413185.1 Bacillota bacterium | reverse complement strand
AGCGACAGCGACGAGGTGTCGATCGGTGCGGTGACGCTCAAAAGCATGATTGCCCAAACCATCTTCTCGGTAGCGGTTACCGATACCCGCCCCGTACAGACCGGCTCGCTGTTTGAGATTGCCGACCGGCAGATCACCATCGTATCGGTGGATGGCTTTCGGCTTGCGATGCGGCGGGAGCGGCTGGATACCAGCGATGAGCTGCGGTTTATTGTGCCCGCCAAAACCCTGTCCGAGGTGGCAAAGCTCATCGGCGACGAGGATAAGCCCGTTACGCTGTATGTGGGCAAAAAGCACATTGTGTTTGACGTAAACGGCTATCATGTAATCTCGCGCCTGCTGGAGGGTGAGTTTCTCGATTATAAAAACGCCATCCCCGACGGGCACACCACCCGTGTTCGCATCGGTGTACGCAGTCTGGGCGGCTGTGTGGAGCGCGCCTCGCTGCTCATTACCGACCGCGTAAAAAGTCCGATCCGCTGCTCGTTCGAGCAGGACATGGTCAAGATATCCTGCCAGACCGCCATCGGGCGCGCATACGACGAGGTAAGCTGCCAAAACGAGGGCAACAAGGTGGAAATAGGCTTTAACAACAAATTTCTGCTCGACGCACTCAAGGCGTGCGACACCGACGAGGTGTACCTTGAGATGAACGGTCCGCTCTCGCCCATGAAGATTCTACCCCCGGACGGCGACGGCTTCCTATTCCTTGTGTTGCCGGTGCGCATCCGCAGCTCTGAGAATTAGGTAGCAAACGATATGATAAGGATAAAGCCCTGCCTAAGCGGCTATGTGCTAAAGACCATTGCCGTAACCGCCATGATTATCGACCATGCGGCGTACCTGCTCACCGACGTGGCGTCCCCGTTGGGGGTGGTGCTGCACTTGATCGGCAGGCTGACGGCACCCATTATGTGCTACTTTGTTGCCGAGGGGTACTTTTACACCAAGGATTTTCGTCGGTATGCACTGCGGCTGCTCTGTTTTGCGCTTGTTTCGCAGCTTCCGTTTCAGCTTGTAATCGACAAGGGCGCGGTACTGCTGCCCCCGCCGCGGCTGAACATGCTGTTTACCCTGCTGTGCGGTCTGCTTGCCCTGCGGGCGTGGAACACCATACAAAACGATACGTTGCGCCGTGCCGCCGTATGCGGACTGATGCTGCTGACATCTTTTATGGATTGGTCGATATTCGGCGTGCTGTTTGTGTTTGTGTTTGGCATCTACCGCGGCGACAAAACGGCACAGCAAAGGGCGTTTGCATGGGTCGCGGGCGGATACCTGTTGATGCGGCTGTTTGTGGTATTCTCCCAGCCGGACCAGCTGGTGACGGTGCTCTCGGCACTGGGCGTGTTCTGCGTCATTCCCCTGCTAATGCTGTACAACGGCAGACGCGGCGGCGAACGGGCGGGGACGCTGGGCAAACAGGCGCGCTGGCTGTTCTACATCGCCTACCCCGCCCACCTGCTGCTGCTGGGGGTCGGGTATCGGATGTTTTTGTTTTAATGAAATCGCCTATCATATAGCCAGCCAAAGGCTGGCATTGGGAAAACCTTCGGTTTTCTGGTTTTCCGTTCTAATTCAGCCTAACGTTTCGCATTACGAGAACCTACTCATAGCATAGCCAGCCTTCGGTTGGCATTGGGAGAAGCTCCGCTTCTCCGCTCTATTTCAGCATAGCATAGCCAGCCTTCGCATCGCCAACCCATGGTTGGCGTTAGGCATTTTGAGAACCTTCGCATAGCCAACCGTAAGGTTGGCATTACGAGAACCTTCGGTTCTCGGGTGCTCTGGTTTTTCGCTCTATCTAAGTTTCCGCACACCGTAGGGAGCGACGCCCTCGTCGCTCCGTCCCTGACCAGCTTTAATAGGCATATCAATTTCGATGTGCGGTGTTATTCCAAACACCAATCAAAGTAGGGGCGCGCATTGCGCGTCCGCAAATCGCCCGCAATACCTGCGCGGGAGGTCGTGTACGCTTTCTCCTACAAGTGTGAATATAAGCATTGCATAGTATTTTTTAACATTGAGATGACCAACGGAGCGACGAGGGCGTCGCTCCCTACAACAAGACGCTGACCAGTTTTATTAGGCATAACAATTTCAATCCGCAGTGTTATTCCAAACGCCAATCAAAGTAGGGGCGCGCATTGCGCGTCCGCAAATCGCCCGCAATACATCGAGGATGCGCGTCCGTAAACGAACCCACCCGATAAAGAAACGGAAGATATCTGATAACCCCCGCCTACAACGCATCAAATAAATACCGATATCACCCCTCGAAAGAAGGTTTCATATGAAAAAACAAACCATCCCCATCCATACCGAGTTTATCAAGCTCGACCAGCTGTTAAAGTTTGCGGGGCTTGCCGAGACCGGCGGGCGGGGCAAGGAGCTGGTGCAGGCGGGCGAGGTGCTCGTAAACGGCGAGCAGTGCCTTGCACGCGGCAAAAAGATTCGCGCGGGCGATACCGTCACCCTTGACGATATTACCCTAGTGGTCGAGCAGGGTTAGGGTATGACGGTTAAAACACTTTCGCTTTCCCGCTTTCGCAATATCAGCGACATGGTATTTTCTCCCTGTAACGGGGTCAATATTATCTATGGGGACAACGCGCAGGGCAAAACCAACCTGATAGAGGCGTTGTGGCTGTTTACGGGGGCAAAAAGCTTTCGCGGCGCAAAGGATGCGGAGCTTGTTGCGTTTGAGAGCCAGCGTGCGAGCCTTAGCCTTTCGTTTGCGGCAGACGACCGCGAGCAGACCGCCGAGATTACCCTGACTACCGGCGCGGGCAAAAAGAAAGAGGTACAGCTCAACGGTGTGCAGAAGGATAGCGTAAGCGCTTTGATGGGCAGGTTCTGTGCCGTTGTGTTCTCCCCCGCGCACCTTGCCATCGTCTCGGAGGGTCCCGGCGAACGCAGACGGTTTCTTGATACCGCGATCACCCAGGTGCGGCCGGTGTACGACCGCCTGATGAGCGAGTACCAAAAGGCACTGACCCAACGAAACGCGCTGCTGCGCGACCTGCCCTACCACAGCGAGCTTGCCGATACCGTCGAGCTGTGGGACGATCGCTTAGCTAAAACCGGCGCGTCGATTATGCGCCTTAGAATAAAATACTGCAACCGCCTAAGCAAAGAGGCATCCGCCATCTACGCGGGCATTGCGGGCGACAAGGAATGCCTTTGCACCGTGTATCAGCCCAGCATCACCCCCAAAGACCCCGACTGCACCGACCCCCACGTGCTGTATGGCGAGATTCGCGACGCTCTGCGCGAGGGACTCAGCGAGGACATTAAGACCGGCTTTACCACAAAGGGCATTCACCGCGACGACCTGGATATTACCATCGACGGCATGCCCGTGCGGCTGTACGGCTCGCAGGGACAACGCCGCAGCGCGGTATTAAGCCTAAAGCTTGCCGAAGGCAACCTGCTTAAAGAGGTGTTGGGCGAAAACCCCGTGATCCTGCTTGACGATGTGATGAGCGAGCTCGACAGCGCAAGACAGGAGTATATCCTAAACCACGTCAAGAACCGACAGGTGTTCATCACCTGCTGTGACAGCGCGGTGTGCGGCTGCCTGCAGCGCGGCAAGACGTTTTTTATCACAAACGGCGCGATTGCCGAAGGTGAAGAGACCGCAGACCTTGTTTGCCCCCTGCCCGAGACAAAGGAAATGGACGAGTGATTGAGATAGTGTCGTACCAGTAGGGGCGCGCATTGCGCGTCCGTGTATACTACATCAAATCGTGCGCTATGCGTTGAAATACTGCCGCGGACGACCAATGGTCGTCCCTACCACCAGTATGAAATTCATCATCGGGTGACCTTCGGGACGGTCGGAGATCGTCCCCTACAAATCGCGAACCTTACGGTTGGCATTAGGAAAACCTACGCATAGCATAGCCAACCTTCGGTTTTCTGGTTCTCTGATTTTCGGCACGATATCAACCCACACCGTAGGGAGCGACGCCCTCGTCGCATAGCCAGCCAAAGGCTGGCATTGGGAAAACCTGCGGTTTTCCACGCCTTACTAGGCACTCCGTCCCCGACCAGTTATAAAAAGCATTGAAATAAACGCCCGATAAAAACCAAAACAGGACATACAAACACCACGCAAAGGAATGAGGAAACAGTGTATCTGCATTTAGGACAGGACACGGTCGTAAAGCTTGCCGACATCGTGGGCATCTTCGACCTGGAAAACGCAACCATCTCTAAGCACACCCGCGCCTACCTTGCCGCCGCCGAACGGGCGGGTAAGGTGGTTAACGTGTCGAGCGAGATGCCAAAATCGTTCTGTGTGTGCCGCCACGGCAAAGAGACGCGCATCTATATCTCGCAGATCTCCTCGGTAACGCTCAAGCGGCGCAGCGGGTTTATGGACAGCATCGCAAACATCTAGTTTTAACAAGAATGACGGGTGAACAGATGGACAGCTTTTTTATTCGAGAGATTATGGTTGATGAGCTTGCGCAGTGCGCGGCGGTTGTGCGCGAAGCGTTTGGCACGGTGGCAACGGAGTTTTCGCTCACACAGGAAAACTGCCCCACCAACCCCGCGTTTATTACCGAACAGCGGCTGACGGAAGAATACCGCATGGGCAAAGAGATGTTTGTCCTTTGTAAGGACGATACCATAATCGGCTTTGCGGAGCTTACTAAAAAGGACGATACAACCTATGAGCTTGGCAGGCTCGCGGTGCTGCCAAACTACCGCCACGCAGGCGGCGGCGAGGTTCTGCTGAGCTACGTGAAAGAGCAGGCAAAAAAGCGCGGCGCAGAGCAGATAACCATCGGTATCATCGAAGAAAACACCCGGCTGAAAAACTGGTATGCGGCACACGGCTTTGTTCACACCGCAACAAAGCGTTTTGACCACCTTCCGTTTACGGTGGGCTTTATGCACGTAACGGTTTGACGGAAAGCTGCGTACCCGGGCTATATCACACAGCCTTTGCGGCAGCCGCATTCAAAATATGCCAATCCCCCCGCGATTGGGGTAACGATATAAATAGCAAAAAACCCCCTCGGTATAACGAGAGGGGTTGCGCGGCAAGACATGCACAAAAAAGCCGAGAAGCGGCACGGGGCGGCAGCCTTGTGTGTGCCCTGCAAAGCGCAAACAGTGCACGATTGATATCGCCGCAGACACGGCGAAATGGAGGTTATCAGTTTGGAAAACGAACGCATTGAGCAGCAGTCTCAGGTCTATGACGAAAGTCAGATACAGGTGCTGGAAGGGCTGGAGGCGGTACGCAAACGGCCGGGCATGTACATCGGCACCACGGGACCCCGCGGGCTGCATCATCTGGTGTACGAGATTGTAGACAACGCCATTGACGAAGCGCTGGCGGGTCACTGCGACCAGATTACCGTAGAGATCTTACCCCACGACATCATTCGCGTCATCGACAACGGGCGCGGTATCCCCATCGGCAAGCATCCCAAGATGGGTATTCCCGCCGTGACGGTGGTGTTTACCATCCTGCATGCGGGCGGCAAGTTCGGCGGCAGCGGCTACAAGGTGTCGGGCGGCTTGCACGGCGTGGGTGCGTCGGTGGTTAACGCCCTATCCGAATGGCTGGAGGTTGAGGTTGACGACGGCACGGGGCGTTTTCGTCAGCGGTTTGAGCGCGGCGTAACCGTCACCGAGCTCGAGCGCGTGGGCGACAGCGTAAACCAAGGCACCACCGTTGTGTTTAAGCCCGACGATCAGGTGTTTGAGGAGCTGGGGTTTGATTACGATACCCTGCTAAACCGTCTGCGCGAGCAAGCGTTTCTAAACGCCGGTGTGCGCATCATCCTCACAGACAGCCGTTTGGAGGAGGCTGTTGTCACCAACATGTGCTACGAGGGCGGCATTCGCAGCTTTGTCGAGCACATCCATAAGCGCAAGGCGGTAGAGGTCATACACGACGAGGTGATCTATTTTTCCGCCGAGTCGGGCGACAGCCAGGCGGAAGTGGCGATGCAGTATAACGACAACTACAACGAGATTGTGCTTTCGTTTGCAAACGATATTCACACCGGCGAGGGCGGTACCCACGAAACGGGCTTTAAAACGGCACTCACCCGTGTGTTTAACGAATACGGCAAAAAGCATGGCTTTATAAAAGAAAACGATAAAAACCTTGCGGGCGAGGATGTGCGCGAGGGACTGACCGCCATCATATCGGTTAAGCTGCGCGAGGCACAGTTTGAGGGGCAGACCAAAACCAAGCTTGGTAACACCGAGATACGCACCATGGTGGATAACATGGTGTACTCAAAGCTGCTGACCTACTTTGAAGAAAACCCCGCCGTCGCCCGTGCCATCTTTGATAAGGCGCTGGGCGCTGCCCGTGCAAGAGAAGCGGCACGCCGCGCACGGGATCTAACCAGACGCAAGAGTGCTTTGGAAAGCGCGTCGCTGCCCGGTAAGCTCGCCGACTGTATCGAGCGAGACAACGTGCGCACCGAGATCTATATCGTAGAGGGAGACTCGGCAGGCGGCAGCGCAAAGGGCGGACGCGACCGACGCTTTCAGGCGATACTTCCCCTGTGGGGCAAGATGCTCAACGTAGAAAAGGCACGGCTGGACCGCGTGTACGGCAACGACAAGCTCATGCCCGTCGTAACCGCCTTAGGCTGCGGTATCGGCGAGGATTTTGACATAGAGAAGATTCGGTACAACAAGGTCATCATCATGGCGGATGCCGACGTGGACGGCTCGCATATCCGCACGCTGCTGCTGACGTTCTTCTTCCGCTTTATGCGCCCGCTTATCGAACACGGGCATGTATACCTGGCGCAGCCCCCACTGTTTAAGCTGAGCAAGGGCAAGCAGGTTCGCTATGCGTACTCCGACAAGGAGCGCGATAAATTAATCGAGGAGATGGGCGGAGGCATCGACATCCAACGCTACAAGGGTCTTGGTGAGATGGACTCGGATCAGCTGTGGGAGACGACCATGGACCCCGACCGCCGCATCATGCTAAAGGTCGAGATGGAGGACGCCGTGAAGAGCGACGAAACGTTTACGATTTTGATGGGCGACAAGGTTGCCCCGCGCAGAGAGTTTATTGAACAAAACGCGCAGTACGTTGTAAACCTTGACGTATAACGCATAGGCACATCCCCCTTAATCCCTGGCGAGAAAGGAAGGACGAAGCAGATGGAGGAGACCAAGGAGCAGCTGCGGGGCGAGTTTTCCCCCGTTTTGGCACGAGTAAGCTATACCTTAACAGAGCAGGAGATCCGCTCTGCGGTGCGTACGGCATACATCATGCGTGGGTTAACGCTTCGGCTTGTACAGAGCGCGGCGCTGGGCATCATCCTTGCGATGTATATTCAGGCAATTGTCGTAGAACCTTCGTATACCATCGGTATTCTCATGACGGTAGTAAGCGCGGGGGTGCTTGCCGCAGTATGGCTAATGCCCCTTTTGCAGGCAAAGTCCGCCGCCGACCGCGCTGTAAACGGGCGGTTTTCGTACGAGCTTGCGCTGTACGATAAGGCGATTGTGGTGCAGGAATCAGAGCGCAGCGCAAGCCGCGTGCTGTATGACGACACCCACCTGATTGATACCGCCGACTTCTTCATTCTGCTGGTGGGCAACGGCAAAGGGCTATACTGCATCCCCAAGCACGCGGTGGCGGAGGACGACCTTAGCCTTGTGGGGCAGCATCTGCACAGTCGTTGCGAAAAGGTGACAAGAAAACCCGCCAGCCGCACGGTCTAAGGGGTTCCCACGGGTTTTTTAATGCCAAATTGTGATGCGCGGAAAACCCGAGGTTAGCGATTTGTAAGGGACGGTCTCCGACCGATCCGACTGCCTCCGTGATGTTCGATTGAGCTGTCTATTTATAACTGGTCGGGGACGGAGCGACGAGGACGTCGCTCCCTACGGCGGGTTAATGAACCTGCTTGCAGCGGACGCGCAATGCGCGCCCCTACTAATTGAGATGACAACCAGAGAACCAGAGAACCGTGGTTTTTCTAGTGCCAAACCCCAAGATATTTCAACCGTTAATCCCCGGCGCCGATACACAAACAGGCTGAAGGGATATTGATAAAATAAGGACACGGCAGGGCGGCAACACCCGCCCCCGTTCCCCAAAAAGGTGGCAAAGCTAATATGAGCGACAATATAGAGCAAAACAAGGATGCAACGATACACCAAGGTGAGGTTGGCTCGGGTACCGTCATATCGATTGATATCGACAAAGAGATGCGTAAAAGCTTTCTCGATTACTCGATGTCGGTTATCGTATCCCGTGCGCTGCCCGATGTGCGAGACGGCTTAAAGCCGGTGCATCGGCGCATTCTTTACACCATGTACGAAAAGGGTCTTACCCCCGATAAGGCGTACCGCAAGTGTGCCGATACCGTCGGTGCCGTGCTGGGTGCGTACCATCCCCACGGAGACGCATCGGTGTACGATGCCCTTGTTCGTTTGGCGCAGGATTTTTCGCTGCGCTACCCGCTGGTGGATGGTCACGGTAACTTCGGTTCGATAGACGGAGACCCGCCTGCCGCTTACCGTTATACCGAGGCGCGCATGAGCAAGATGAGCACCACCATGCTCACCGATATTGACAAAGAAACGGTAGACTATATCCCCAACTACGACGACCGACTCAAGGAGCCGGTGGTTCTGCCCTCGCGCTTTCCCAACCTTTTGGTGAACGGCGTTACGGGCATTGCGGTTGGTATGGCGACCAACATCCCCCCGCACAACCTTGGCGAGGTGGTTGGCGCGATAAACCTGCTGCTTGAAAAGCCCGACGCGGAGCTGGACGAGCTGATGGAGCATATCAAGGGGCCGGACTTCCCCACCGGCGGCATTATTATGGGGCGTGCGGGCATTCGTGCCGCGTATGCCACAGGGCGCGGTAAGATTACGCTGCGCGGTCGTGCCGAGATAGAGGAAGAAAAGAACGGGCGGTTTCGCATCGTCATTACCGAGATCCCCTACATGGTCAACAAGGCGCGCTTAATCGAGAGCATCGCCGACTTTGTAAAGGAAAAGCGCATCGAGGGCATCTCCGACCTGCGCGACGAGTCGGACAGAGACGGGCTGCGCGTTGTTGTAGAGCTTAAGCGCGACGCAAACCCGCAGATTGTGCTGAACAAGCTGTATACGCTAAGCCAGCTGCAGGATACCGTGGGCGTTATTATGCTTGCGCTTGAAAACAGCGGACGCCAGCCCAAGGTGATGACGCTCAAAGAGATTTTACAGCATTACATCGACTTTCAGCAGGAGATTATCACACGCCGCACCCAATACGACCTGCGCAAGGCAAAGGAACGCGAGCATGTGCTGGAAGGCTTAAAGATAGCCATCGACTTTATCGATGAGGTTATCGCGCTTATCCGCGCCAGTAAGGACCAGCCCGCTGCAAAGGCGGCGCTATGTGAACGCTTTGGTCTGGATGACATTCAGGCGGCAGCCATCGTGGCGATGCGTCTGGGGCAGCTGTCCGGTCTTGAGCGCATCAAGATTGAGCAGGAGCTCGCCGAGATACAGAAAAAGGTGATGGAGCTTGAGGGCATTCTTGCGGATGTGACCAAGGTTCGCGCCATCGTAAAGAGCGAGCTTGCCGTCATCTGCGAAAAATACAAGGACGAGCGTCGCACCGAGATTCAGACCGTCAGCGGCGAGATCGACATCGAGGACTTAATCCCCGTTGAGGACTGTGTTGTGACCATGACCCATTACGGCTACATCAAGCGTCAGCCGATGGATGTGTACAAGTCGCAGCGGCGCGGCGGACGCGGCATACAGGGCATGACGCGACGCGACGAGGACTTTGTGGAGGAGCTGTTTATCGCCTCTACCCACGATTATATTCTGTTCTTTACCGACCGCGGGCGGGTGTACCGCTTAAAGTGCTACGAGATACCCGAAAGCTCCCGCGCGGCGCGTGGAACGAATATCGTAAACCTGTTGCCGCTTGACCAAGACGAAAAGGTGCAGACGATGATACGCCTTGCCGAGTACACCGAGGGCAAGTATCTGGTGATGGTGACGGTAAACGGCATCATCAAGCGCACCGATGTGACCGAGTACGACACCGCGCGCAAGTCGGGCGTTATCGCCATCAACCTCGATGAGGACGACAGCCTTGCGTGGGTACGCCTGACCGACGGCAAGAGCGACTTAATTGTGGGCACGCGCGGCGGTATGGCAATCCGCTTTAACGAGACCGACGCACGCCCCTTAGGCAGAACCGCGCGTGGCGTGCGTGCCATTGCGCTTGAGCCGGGCGACCGCGTGGTGGGCATGGCGCGGGTACGCGAGGACGGCACGCTGCTTACCGTCACCGACAAGGGTCAGGGACGCCGCACCCCGTTTGACGAGTACCGTCAGCAAACCCGTGCGGGCAAGGGCGTCATCAACTACCGCGTAGACGACGACAAGGGCTATGTTGCGGGTATTCGCACCATTAACGACGACGACGACGCGATACTCATCACCGACGACGGCATCATCATCCGCATCCCCGTTTCGCAGATTGCGGTGCAGAGCCGCTACGCGGGCGGCGTGCGCGTGATGCGCGTAAGCGGCGAAACCCGTGTGGTAAGCATGGCACGCGCCCAGCACGAGGAGCCGGAGGACGAGGACGGCGAGGAGCAAACCGCCCCTGAGAACGGTTCCGCCGAGGAGACGGCGGAGGAGTAGGAAACAACACGTACAAAAAGGGACGCGAAAGCGTCCCTTTTAGCTATTAGACAATAAGCGTTACTTCTATTATTGTATGACTTCTAATGTAAAACGATAGCTGGTAGAAGCTGTATCTGATTTTCTACCGGAAGTATAGTTATATGGATCAAACACAAAATAACCAATCACCTCGTAGAATCCTGGCTTTTTCGGAGTTTGAAAGGTAATTTTTCCATTTGAAGTATGGTCATTTTTTAGATTGATATAGATAAAATCCTGATTGTTAATAGCGGTTCTTTCAAAATTGACTGTTAACATCAAGATTCCATCCTGGTGTTTTAATCTATTGGAGACATTATACATTAGTTCAAATTGACTATCCGCTTTAACCTGATACAACTTATTAGGATATTCAAATCGTTTTTCTTTAACTAGGCTATTACTGAAATCTGTGTTAAGCATTAAATCTACATTAGTAAATTTGAAATAGTTCTCAGGTTCTGTAAGCTCATATCTTGGATTTCGCAATGTGCTTTCACGTTTATACGCTTGCTCCGTAAAAGATAAATCGTACAAAGTAGTCATACCCAGACGATTGCTTAACTGTTCTTTATCATACGCATACTCTCCGTATCCAGCAATAATATCAAACATCAGTTTATGCGTAAAATCGTCGACAGGAATTGTTGGATCAAGATAGATTGGAAGATCTACACCCGTGGAATCGTCAAAATCAAAAACGTAGTGAGTTGAGAACTCTTTAGAGTTACCAACACGAAATTGCACAGGTTCATAATCGAAATATATCGTAATGACCATCGTGCGGTCTCTGCCGGATTGATTTAAGGATAATAAAATTGGATTGTTAATATCGGAAAGGTAAAGCAGGTTATGGTGTTGTGGATTTGGGGGTTGTTCGTCAGTGGTAGCAGAGATAGTATAAGATGTCGGTAACTCGTCTGATGCATGGGGATTTTGATATGGTCTAGTGGTAATTCCGTCATCTTGACCGAGGGCGCTGTTAATGATTGTATTACTGGCTAGACTCGTACAGCCGTATAGCGCAAATAAAGTAAGAGCCAAAACAAAGACGAAATAGTTTTCAATTTTTCTGTTTTTCATATGTAACCTCTTAAAAGCAGCAGTATTCCATAACGCTTATAGCGTTTTGGAATACTGCTATAAAATAATAATACTAATGCAATAAATCTTATTAGAAACTAATATTGGCCGAATAGTATTCGGTGCCATTATGATGGCCCGTAACAATATGGTAGCTTTCGGCATAGCGACCGGACGAAGATGAAGAGTAAACTTTTGCTGTTTGGATGCTTCTAGCAGTATTACTGCCGTCAAAGTATTTATCAACAGAAGCACTGCCGGTACACAACAAAACAACGGCAGGGATGCTTGCCACAAAGAACAGTACCACAACAGTCCACGCGTACTGCGCTTTGTTGCCGTTAGCGGTAACGGTGGAGAAGTCTTGTATTTCACTGTTTTCATCCAGAGAATCCATATAGGCTTGCATCTCCTCGGAGGTGTCAAACTTCACGGTTTGCGTCTCTCCCAACCGGGTATAGGTAAGCTGGCTGTAGGAGCCGGTGGCGGTAAATGAAAAATCGGCGGCGGCTATGGTGACCAGTAATGCCGGAAGAAAGCAGGCAATAGGCAATATCAGCCCAAGCATGCGGCTTTTTTGCTTGGAAAGATAGATTTGCAGTGCAATAAAGCAGGCAAACACAAACAGAAATGCAAGGATATGAAAAGGGCTGATGGTAAAAGACATAATGAGTTACGCTCCCATCCGGCTTGCTTTGCATTGCAAACTGGCAATAAGGAAAGAAGCACAAAAAGCGAGCAAGCCATAATTTACTATTTCATCATTATACTAGCTTAGATTGGTTTTGTAGTCAATACCCAGTGCTTATAAAATATGGATATTCAGTTATGTGTCACAAAAACGGTGTATGAAACGTTATAGTAGTTGTAGCTATGCTTTTAAATCTAGTGCGGCTAAAAAAACGGGGCGAGGTGACTAGGATGAAAAGACTGATTTCGGCGGTTGTTGTGCTGCTTGTTGTGCTTTGCGGTTGCGGGGGTGCGGCGGTGCCCGATGAGCCGAGCGCAACCATGTACGGCACAAGGCAGACCGACGTATGGAGTAACCTGACAGACATCAGCGGCGCGGTGATTGATTTTGAGAAGCAGGATATCAAAAGCCTAAACCTCAACTACGCGCTGGGGTGGAATTTTGACACAGAGGGGTATCAAACCATTCGCCGGGGCGACACGGTGGGGCTGTGTACGGTAACCGAGGCTGTAGCCGGCTACCATGTTTTATACGAGGGCGACGCGTTTTACAACGTATACGGCAAGGGCGACGGGCTGCCGGTTGTAATCTGTAACAGAAATGATTACTGGTTGGAGTGTAACGGCGCAATATCGGGCATCCTGCAAATTAGCGGGGAGAGTGTCGTGTTCTTTGCGTATGATAACCCCGGCAATAACTTTTTGCTGCTTTGTATCCGAAATGAAGAAAACGAAGCCGTGTTTGCCGATACAAGCCATATTCATGGAAAGGACAGCAAGGAAGTAAGGGTGCAACCCATCGGTATCGTTCTAAATAATGAGGAGGACGGTGCGGTTATCTCCCAGCTGCCCGGCTTGGAGGATGGGGAAACCGACAGCCCGCGGTATTATGACGCACAGGTGGATTTTATTTCGCTGAGCTTTTCCGCAATCTCCGACGGCGAGGACGCAGAGATTTTCGGAACGCGCGCGTGGGGGAGCATTGAAAGTACCCGGAGTATTACGATTCGTTCAAAGCTATAAGGGTTCCCCAGCAATAAAGCCCTTGAAAGCACCCCCTGCAGGGCAGCGTAAACGCTGTTGTGCAGGGGATTTTTATCCACACATCCGTTCAAACCCCGCCTTGACAGTGGTAACCACAAGTGTAATAATTAACACAATAAAATAATCCCATATTATAAAGACAGTGAGATGAAATGCTTAAAATGACAGGTAGAAATGACATCAAAACGCGGGCAGAAGGCATGTCAAATGGGGGTATTGTTCGATGAGTAACCTAAAGGCAAAAGACTGGGTTTTACTCGCCGTCATCGCGGCATCACTGGTCGGATGTATCGTGCAGTTTAGCCGGAGAACAATGTTGCTTTATTTCTTTCTGCCACTGGTTTTAGCCGTCTTCTTTTTTGTCGAAGGCAGGATGGTTAAGGGAAAGCTCGTTATTGTGAAAAGGCTTCTCCTCTTTTTGGGGGCTATGTTTGTGCTGTTTTGCTCGCTGGTTTTTGTTATTACAAGTACCCCAATTAAAGGCGGCAGGGATCAGGGCAGCGAGAGATATTTGCTGGAGCTTGACAGCATGCAGCAGGTAGCCATTCCGTCGATGCACGGCGATATGGATGGCTGGTTATACAAGCAGTCTGACGAAAAGGCGCCGCTGCTGATATTCTTTAACGGTGCGGGCGAATGTGCTGCAAAAACAGTCAGGATGGTTTATGAAGACAAGGTTCTGGCAGACTATTTCCCGGGCTATCACTTCTTGTGCGTGGATTATCCCGGGTATGGCTTAAGTGGAGGAACGGTTTCGGAGGCCGCCATGAAACGGCTTGCCCTTGATACATACGATACCGCGATGCAGTGGGATTTTGTAGAGCAGTCCGGCATCACTGCCGTGGGATACAGCATCGGAACAGGTCCTGCCGCCTATCTTGCCGCGCGTAGGGAGCTTTCGTCTCTGATACTGCTTGCGCCGTATGAGAAGTACTATAACAACACCATGCGAAACGCGGACAGGGATGCTGCAAGTAGGAATAAAAAGCCCATGCCAACGGTTGAGCGCGTGTTTTACCGCTTGGTTTGGGGGTATAATGTAGACCCGTTTGCTTATGCACCGTCCATTGACGAACCGGTGCTCATCCTTTCGTCCTTAGCGGATACTACAATCACCCATGAAGCGTCTATGAAGGTAGCTGACCGACTGAAAAATGGCAAGGTCGTTACACTGGAGGATGTTTTGCATGAGCATCTGCTTAGCGAGCCGTC
>JAEZQD010000018.1 GCA_023413185.1 Bacillota bacterium | reverse complement strand
TGGAGCCGGCTAAGCCCGCGAAGCGGGATGTGGGGGCAATCTTTAGCACGTTGCCCTGTGCGGCGGCGGCGGTTTACACCAAAAACAAGGTCAAGGCTGCGCCGATTCTTGTAACCCAGGCGCATCTGGCGGATAATAGGGCGCGCGCGGTTATTGTAAACAGCGGCAACGCAAACGCCTGCAACGCGGATGGTATGGCGGTTGCAAACGAGATGTGTGCACTGCTTGCGGGCGCACTCTCCATCAGCCCGGATGAGGTGATTGTGGCGTCTACCGGCGTAATCGGCGTTCCGCTGCCCGTCGAGGTCATCAGCATGGGCATCGACCATCTGTGCGCGGGGTTGTGCGCCGAGGGCGGTGCGCTTGCGGCAGAGGCGATTATGACCACCGATACCTTTGCAAAACATGCGGCAGTATCATTTGATATCGACGGCGTTGTGTGTACGTTGGGCGGCATGGCAAAGGGCTCGGGTATGATTCACCCCAACATGGCGACCATGCTCGGCTTTCTGACCACCGATTGCGACATCGCCCCCGAGCTGCTGCAACAGGCACTGAGCGCGTGTGTGGACGATACCATTAACATGGTCAGCGTGGACGGCGACACCTCCACCAACGATATGGCGTGCATCCTTGCAAACGGCGCGGCAGGCAACAAGAGAATTAACCAGCAGGGTGAGGCGTACGATGTGTTTTGCGCTGCACTCTTACGTGTGACCACCTCCCTTGCCAGAATGCTGGCGAAGGACGGCGAGGGCGCCACCAAGCTGGTGGAATGCATCGTAACGGGCGCACCCACCAAGCAAGCTGCAAGGGCGGCGGCAAAGAGCGTAATCGGCTCTAGCCTTTTTAAGGCGGCGATGTTTGGCAGGGACGCAAACTGGGGGCGCATCCTGTGCGCGCTGGGCTACGCGGACGCAGAGTTTGCCGTTGACAAAACGGACGTTACCCTGCAAAGCGCGTCGGGCAGCGTAACGGTTTGCGAAGGGGGTGCCGGGGTCAATTTCTCGGAGGAGGAGGCCCTTGCCGTGCTGAGTGAGAGCGAGATAACCGTACTGGTCCACCTGCACGACGGGGACTTTTTTGCCACTGCGTGGGGCTGCGACCTAACCTACGACTATGTAAAGATTAACGGCGACTACCGAACCTGACCGCTTCGCTTATCGTATTTGGTGCATGCGCACCCACCCAGAAAAGGAATGGATAGAACGATGAAGATATCAAACAGCGACAAGGCGCGTGTGCTGATTGAGGCACTGCCCTATCTGCAAAAGTATTATAACAAGGTGGTCGTCATCAAGTACGGCGGAAACGCCATGGTAAACGACGAGCTCAAGCAGGCGGTGATGAGCGATATTGTTCTGCTCTCGCTGGTGGGTGTAAAGATCGTGCTGGTGCACGGCGGCGGTCCCGAGATAACCGAGATGCTCGGTAAAATCGGCAAGGAGTCGCGGTTTGTGGGCGGTCTGCGCTACACCGACGAGGAGACGGCGGACATCGTGCAGATGGTGCTGGCAGGGCGCATCAACAAGGATTTAGTCAGCCTTTTGACCAGCCATAAGGGCAGGGCAATGGGGCTGTGCGGCATAGACGGTAATATGCTTACGGCAAAGAAGCTGGTAGCCGAGGAGGATCTCGGCTATGTGGGCGAGATTGAGAGCGTGGATGTAAAGCCGATTCTTGATACGCTTGCAAACGGCTACATACCCGTTATCGCTACGGTTGCGTGTGACAGCTATGGTCAGGTGTACAACATCAACGCCGATACGGCGGCGGCGCGCATCGCGGCGGCACTGGGCGCGGAGAATCTGGTACTGATGACCGATATCCGCGGGCTGCTACGCGACAAGAGCGACGAAAGCTCGCTTATCCCCGTTGTCAACGTCAGCGAGGTGCCGCACCTGGTTCGCCAGGGCATCATCTCGGGCGGTATGATACCCAAGGTGGAGTGCTGTGTGGAGGCGGTGCGCCGAGGCGTACGCAAGACCTTTATCATCGACGGACGAATCCCACATTCCATCCTGATTGAGATGTTCTCCAACGAGGGCATCGGAACCATGTTTATATAGCATTCACTATTTCATTTAAAGGGGGAGAGCACAGTGCAAACAGCGACCGATAAAGCCGGTTTAATCATCGCGGACGCAAAAGGCTGTCTGGTGGGCAGCTACAACACAAACCCGGTGGTGATACAAAAGGGTGACAACGCGCGATGCACCGGGGCAAACGGCGAGGGGTATATCGATTTTACCAGCGGCATTGGCGTAAACGCGCTGGGCTTCTGCGATGCCGGGTGGGCGCAGGCGGTGGCAAACCAGGCGGCTACGCTCAATCACACATCCAACCTCTTTTACACCGAGCCGTGCATCCAGCTTGCAAAGCGCCTTGCCGAGCTTACGGGTCTTTGCAAGACCTTTTTTGCAAACTCTGGCGCCGAGGCAAACGAGGGGCTGATTAAGCTTGCGCGCAAAAAAAGCTTTGACAAATACGGAGAGGGCAGAAGCCGTATTATCACGCTGCAAAACTCGTTCCACGGCAGAACGGTTACCACCCTTTCCGCCACGGGGCAGGACGCATTTCATAACTACTTCTTTCCGTTTACCGAGGGCTTCTCTTTTGCCCAGACCAACGACATAGACAGCGTGAAGGCGCTGTGGGGCGACGATGTATGCGGCGTACTGATTGAGGTGGTGCAGGGCGAAGGCGGCATCATCGGGCTGGAGAAGCAGTTTGTCAAGGACGTAGCGGCACTGTGCAAAGAGCGGGACGCGGCATTTTTAATCGACGAGGTTCAGACGGGAATCGGGCGCACCGGTAGCTTTTTTGCCTATGAGCAGTTTGACGTTACCCCCGACGCGGTGTCCTTTGCAAAGGGCATCGGCGGCGGGCTGCCGCTTGCGGGCTTTATAGTGGGCGAACAGTACGCCGAGGTGTTTACCCCGGGTACCCACGGCACGACGTTCGGTGGCAACCCGATCGCATGCGCGGGGGCTTTGGTGGTCACCAAACGGGTATCCGACCCCGCGTTTCTTGCCGAAGTGCGCGCTAAGGGCGAGTATATAAGCAAACGGCTGCTTTGTATGCCGCATGTCACCGCGCTGTCGGGGCTTGGGCTGATGATCGGCATCTCGCTGTCCTGCGAGGCTTCCTCCGCCGACCTTGCGCGGGCGTGCGCCGACAACGGGCTGCTAATCCTTACCGCAAAGGCGAAGCTGCGTATGCTGCCGCCCCTTACCATCCCCTACGAGGACATCGACGAAGGGCTTTTAATCCTTGAGGGTGTGCTGCAAAGCGCGATGTAATGGACGAACTTGCTCCACGATGCGGTGGACAAAACAATATAAGAAAAGGGCGGGGACAACCGATGAAACACTTACTGAAGATGGCGGACCTTACCGGCGAGGAGATTATTGAGCTGCTAAACCTTGCCGACCAGCTGAAGTACGAGCAGAAGCACGATATTACGCATCATCGTTTGGCGGGCAAGACGCTGGGCATGATATTCCAAAAGGCATCCACCCGCACACGCGTGTCGTTCGAGGTGGGGATGTACCAGCTGGGCGGTCAGGCGCTGTTTCTAAACGCAAACGACCTGCAGATTGGGCGCGGCGAGCCGGTAGAGGACACCGCCCGCGTGCTTTCGCGGTACCTTGACGGCATCATGATTAGAACCTACAAGCAGCAGGAGGCGGAGGCGCTGGCAAAGTACGGCACCATCCCCGTCATCAACGGGCTGACCGACTACGCCCACCCCTGCCAGGTGCTTGCCGACCTAATGACCGTCCGTGAGTATAAGGGCGTGCTCAAGGGGCTTAAGCTGTGCTACATCGGCGACGGCAACAACATGGCAAACTCGCTGATTGTGGGTGCGCTCAAGTGCGGCATGACGGTGGCGGCCGCTACCCCCAAGGGCTATGAGCCCGCTGTGACGGTGCTTGACTACGCAAACACCACCGGAGCCTTTACCCTGACAAACGACCCCGCCGAGGCGACAAAGGACGCGGATGTCGTCATCACCGACGTATGGGCGTCTATGGGGCAGGAGCAGGAGGCGGTGCGCCGCCGTCAGGAGTTCAAGGGCTTTATGGTGGATACGGAGCTGATGAAGCACGCAAAGCCGGACGCCATGGTATTGCACTGCCTGCCCGCGCACAAGGGCGAGGAGATTGCCGCCGATGTGTTTGAGTTGCACGCGGGCGAGATCTTTGAAGAGGCCGAAAACCGTCTGCATGCGCAAAAGGCGGTTCTGGTAAAGCTGATGGGTAAGCAATAACTTTTCGCCCAAAAATAATACAACCTAAGACCGCATGGGATACTCCCGTGCGGTCTTTTGGCATCTGTTGCATCGGTTGTCGCTCATACCCTACCATTTTTGTGTTATAATAAACGTGACAGGCTGCTCATATCAAAAGCAGCAGAAAGCGAGGGACAAAAATGAACAGTATCAAAGACACCTACACACTACACAACGGGGTTACTATGCCTTGCGTCGGGTTTGGCACGTGGCAGCTGGCAGAGGGCGACGACGCCTATAACGCGGTGCGTGGGGCAATCGAGTATGGCTACCGCCATATCGACACTGCCGCCGCCTACCAAAACGAGGTGAGCGTGGGCAAGGCCGTGCGCGAATGCGGGGTTGACCGCGGCGAGCTGTTTGTAACCACCAAGCTGTGGAACAGCGACCACGGCTACGATGCGACGTTGCGCGCGTTTGACCAAAGCATAACCAAACTGGGGCTTGAATACGTGGACCTGTATCTGATTCACTGGCCGGTACCGGTCGGGCACAAGCACGACTACAAGGAGCTAAACAGCGGCTCGTGGAAGGCGTTTGAGGAGCTTTACCGCGCGGGGCGCATCAAGGCGATTGGCGTGAGCAACTTCTTAATTCACCACCTCAACGAGTTGATGGAAACCTGCGAAATTAAGCCGATGGTAAACCAGATTGAGCTGCACCCCGAGTACACGCAGGAAGAGCTTGCGCAGTTCTGCAAGAACAACAACATCCTAATCCAAGCGTGGAGCCCGCTGATGCAGGGGCGCATCTTTAAGCTGCCGCTCCTGCGCGAGCTGAGCGAAAAGTACGGCAAATCGGTCTCGCAGGTGGCACTGCGCTGGTACATCCAAAAGGGCTATGTGCCGCTGCCCAAGGCGTCGGGCGCCGAGCACATTAAGCAAAACGGCGACCTGTTCGGCTTTCGTCTTTCGGACAAGGATATCGCGCGGATTGACGGGCTGGGCAACGCGGGCAGAATCGGCTCCGACCCCGATAACATCAACTTTTAAAACTTTACAAAGATTCGGTTGACAATGGAAATCAGAATGCTATACTGATATTGAACAATTGTTCAATAATTATGTGGGGGCATTCAAATGACAAAACGTACGGCAATCATCGGCGCAGGGCTGGCAGGGATTAGCGCCGGTATCTATCTGCAGCAAAACGGGGTACAGACCGATCTGTTTGAACTGTCCGGTCAGCCGGGTGGCATGTGTATCGCGTGGGAGCGAAAGGGCTATTGGTTTGACGGCTGCATCAACTGGATGGTGGGCACCAGAGAGGACAACGGCTTTCATAAGCTGTACACCGAAACCGGCGCACTTTCGCCCGATACCGAGATCTACAACGCGCCCTTTATCCGTGCCGAGGTTGCCGGCGAACTGGTTGATATCCCCATGCAGGCGGATGAGTTTGAGACGTTTTTGCTCGGGCTCTCCCCCGCGGACGAAAAGCAGATTAAGCATTTTTGCCGTAAGGTAAGAAGGATGTCAAAAACCACCATGCCCACGGGCATTATCAATAACATCGCGGATCTGCTGCACATGACAACGACAGGCATCGGCTTTCTGTCGCTTGCCGGACCCAATATGGGTGTAAAGGTGGGGGACTATGCGGCGCGCTTTCAAAGCCAAACGGTTCGTGAAATCTTATTTAGCCTAATGCCGCCGGATTTTTCATTGTTTGCACTCATTATGATGCTCGGCACGCGCATGGGCGGCGATGCGGGCTACCCGATCGGCGGCGCGCGGGATGTGATAAAGCGCATGATTGACAAATATCTTTCACTCGGCGGCACGCTGCATCTTTCCACCAAGGTGGACAGGATTGAGGTAACGGACGGTAAATGCACCGCGGTGCACGCAAACGACGTCCGCTATCCCGCAGACTCGGTGATTGCCGCTTGCGACATGTACGATACCATCTACCGCATGCTGGGCGGGAAGTACCGTCACCCGCAACTGGAGGCTATGTTGCGGGATGCGCCGTTGTTTGACCCGCTGTGCATCGTGTCGTTTGGTTTAAACAAGAAGTTCGGACTTTCTTACTCGGTAAACTATTCCTGTAAGGATGAGATCTCCTGCGCAGGCGAAAGGGGAACACCCGACTATCAGGACGTGCACGGCATCTCTATCAACGCGTTTGAGTTTGACCCCACCGCGGCGCCGGACGGTCACACCAGCGTAATGATGCTGATGGGCGCCCCCCTTGACTACTGGCAGAACCTGCGGGATACCGACATGGCCGCGTACCGTGCGCGCAAAGCACAGCTTGCCGACGAGGCGGTACAGGCAATGGAGCGGCGCATACCCGGCTTTGCCGATGCCGTAGCGGTTGTGGATGTAGCAACCCCGGCGACCTATGTGCGTTATGCCAACCTCTATAAAGCCTCGTGGGAGGGCTTTGCCCCCACGGAAAAGACCGTGGGATTGCAGATAAAGCCCACCATCGACGGGGTTAAAGGGCTGTACCTTGCAGGGCAGTGGGTTGCCGTGGGCGGCGGCATCTGTACGGCGGTTGGTTCGGGGCACAGCGCAGCCATGAAAACGCTGAGATATCTGCGATGAAACGGAAAGGGAAGTGGGCATGAACAAACGGGAGCAGCATAGGCAGATGCGCAAGATGCAGATTATGGAGTGCTCGATGGATCTGTTCATCACCCGAGGGTATGCGGCAACCGGAATACGGGATATCGCCACGCGCCTTTCTATCAGCACCGGCTTGTTTTTCAACTACTTTGAAAGCAAGGAAGCGTTGTATCTGGAGCTTGTGCGGGTGGGGGTAAACACCCCTCGCGAGCTGTTTTTACAGTGCCTCGCCGCACCGTCGCCAATACACGTATTAACTGAAATAGCAAAGGTGATACTTGGCGCACTACGCGAGAGCTCGTTTACGGCAAAGATGTTTCTATTAATGACGCAAGCAATCAGTTCCGAAAGCGCGCCCGACTCGGTGAAGCAGCTGGTAAGCGGCTTTGACATGGTGACGCCGATTATCGAGGTGATTGAAAAGGGGCAGGCGGCAGGGCAGATTCGCGAAGGCAACCCCTACGCGATCGCCGTTGCGTTTTGGGGCGCGGTTCAGGGCATAGCGGAGTATGCGGCGTTAACCCCGTCGCTGCCGCTGCCCGAGCCGGAATGGATTGTACAGATGCTAAAACCGGCAAAGGATGTATACTCAACAAACTTCAAAACGAATCCGTTTTGAACCGCACAAAAAACCGTGCGGCGCCCACAAATGTGGGCGGTTTGTGGAGTCTGTAGTCAATAAACACGCCATCTGGCGTGCGGCAGGTACCTGCCGCTTGAAAACAGGGGCTGTTTTCAAGTTTATTGACTATAATATGAAAGGACGTGCGCCTCAATGAAGGCACTCATCACGGGGGCAAGCTCGGGCATCGGGCGCGATATGGCGCGTGTACTCGCAAAAAAAGGGTACGGCCTGATTCTGACTGCCCGCAGAGAAGACCGACTACTGCAGCTAAAAACGGAGCTGGGTGGCAACGTGAGCGTGCTGCCGTTTGACCTGACGAAAACGCAGGATTGCCATAGCCTGTATGAGAAGGTAAAGGGCGAGCATATCGATATCCTGATAAACAACGCGGGCTTTGGGGTGTTCGGCGCGTTTGAAGAGAGTGACCTTGATAGCGAGCTTGAGATGATTGATGTGAACATCCGCGCGGTGCACATCCTTACCAAGCTGTTCTTGCGCGACTTTGTAAAGGCAAACCGTGGGTATATCCTGAATGTATCCTCCTCGGCGGCGTTTTTACCCGGTCCGCTTATGGCGGGCTATTACGCCACCAAGGCATACGTTTTGCGCCTGACACAGGCAATCAGCGAGGAGCTGCGCCGCAGGGGGAGTGCCGTTTCGGTCAGTGTTCTTTGCCCGGGGCC
Organism: Bacillota bacterium; assembly: GCA_023413185.1. Classification (GTDB taxonomy): domain Bacteria; phylum Bacillota; class Clostridia; order Oscillospirales; family Ruminococcaceae; genus Acetanaerobacterium. The sequence continues at coordinate 23,038 of JAEZQD010000018.1, read as the reverse complement.
AGTTCACACCGAGTTTGACCAAACCGCTGGGGTAAGGTTTAGCCTAAAGGGGCTTTCGAGCGAGTTTGTTGCAAGGTACGGCATCGAGCAGATGCTTCGTAAAAAGCTGGTTATCATCCCGGGCGGGCAGATGAAGGCGATTCGCTCCCTCTCCCGCTTTGTATCCGACCGTGCCCTGCTGCGTATGGCATACGGTCAACAGAAGCGCAAGCGCGGCGGTAGCTCCTCCAAGACCAATCATCATTCGGGAACGTTCCCTCGATGATATTGACACCCGGACCAAAACACGCTACAATAACAGGTAGGCAAGGGCGCCATTTTTGGTGCCCTTGCCTTTTTGCATTACACGGTTATCTCGACAATCATGGTTTATCCTGCAGGTATTTTCTGCATGATAAAGATTGGAACTTGGCATACTGAAAAAAGACGCTGGTATCATGAGCAAATACCGTAACAGGAGGACACCGCTATGCTGCAAGAGGTAGTCTCGATCGGACTTCCGGTTGACGAACGCATCGTCATAAAAAAGAACCGGCTGACATCGCCCGACAAAACCAAACGGGAAAAACGCGTTTGCATCGTCACCGGCACACACGGCGATGAGCTCGACGGCCAGTATGTGTGCTACGAGCTGATTCGCCGCATCAACGAGAACCCCCACATGCTCACCGGTACAATAGATATTTATCCGTCCTTAAACCCGCTTGGCATGGACTGCATCAGCCGCGGTATTCCGATGTTCGACCTTGACCTCAACAGCATCTTTCCGGGGTCGGATACGGGGGCTAGTGCCGAGTACATTGCGGCGATGATTACCGAGGATATTATGGGTGCCGACCTGTGTGTGGACATCCACTCAAGCAACATCTTTTTGCGCGAGCTCATGCAGGTGCGCGTCAGTGACGAAAGTGCCGCCACCCTAATGCCGTATGCAAGGCTGCTGGGTGCCGACCTTGTTTGGGTGTACCAATCGCTGACCGTGTTGCAGGCAACCCTTGCCTACAGCCTGAACGCGGCGGGTGTGCCCACCTTGGCGGTGGAGATGGGCGTTGGTATGCGCATTGACACCGCGTACGGAAACCGTCTTGTAGACGGCATATTCGCGCTGTTACACACGCTTGGGGTATGGAGTGCACCGCCCGCAGTGCTCAACGAGCCGATGCTCTCGACCGATTACAAGGTTTCGTTTGTGAGCGCGTCTGCTTCCGGCGTATTTTTGCCGCGCGATGTTCACGGCAAAACCGTACAAAAGGACGAGGTGCTAGGCGAGATTGTAAACCCCGCGCTTGGCAGGGTAGAGCAGGTTGTAACCGCCCCGGGTAAAGGCATTGTGTTCTCATTACGCGAATACCCCGTGGTGTACAAAGGCTCGCTGCTGGCAAGGGTGCTCGAGGGGTAAGGCTTTTTATATTTGTTAGCGACAAATTGATCTGCCTGCACAGCCATTAGGTCGGCAATTTCACAGAAAGGCTTGGTCGTAACGATGAAGAATGAGATAATCTACTCGCTGCAGTCCCCCTACCGGGGCGAGTTTCGCATACACGGCTATCGGTTTGGCGGCGGTGAACCAACCGCCTGTATCGTGGGGGCAATACGCGGCAACGAGGTTCAGCAGCTCTATATGTGCTCGCAGCTCATCGGCACCCTGCGCCGACTGGAGGAAAAGGGCGCCATCGCTGCGGGCAAGGAGATCTTAGTCATCCCTTCGGTCAACAGCTTCTCTATGAACATCGGCAGGCGCTTTTGGGCGGTGGATAACTCCGATATCAACCGCATGTTTCCGGGCAACGAGCAGGGCGAGGTGACGGGGCGCATTGCGGCGGCGGTGTTTGCCCAGGCGCAGCAGTATCGCTACGGTATTCAGTTTGCGTCCTTTTATATGCCGGGTGATTTCATTCCCCATGTGCGTATGATGGAAACTGGCTTTCAAACCACCAGCTTGGCGGCGTTGTTCGGTCTGCCCTATGCGGTGGTGCGTAAGCCAAGCCCCGTGGATACCTCGACCCTTAACTACAACCTGCAAAAGTGGAAGGTGAACGCCTTTTCGGTATACACCAACCAAACCGAGTCGATTGACGAACGCTCCGCAGCCTTAGGGGTAGGCGCGGTGCTGCGCTTTTTGGTGCGCATGGGTATCATCAAGTACACCAGTCACGGCGGGTATCTCTCAAGCGTGGTACAGGAGGAAGAGCTGGTTTCGGTCAAAACAACAGCCGCGGGGATCTTCCGCCGCTTAAAATCACCCAGCGATGAGGTGGGCTTTGGTGAGCCGGTCGCCGAGATTTTGCATCCCTACGAAGGAACCGTTCTGGCCAGGGTGCTTGCGCCCACAGACGGCATTGTGTTTTTTACAAGCAACCAGCCCCTCGTTATAGAAAACACCGTCGTGTGCAAGATTATCCGCCGACTGCATGTTTAATACCCATGAATTAGAGCGCGCCCTTTTGATGCAGGGGCGCGCTTTATTGCGACATAAAATTATTATCAAAAAATAGAAAAAAGGGATTGACAACCAAACTGTATCGCTGTATTATTGTATTAAGCTCTTAATACAATAATACAAAAAGGGGGATGACTCATTGACGTGGGAACTAAAGAACGACCGACCAATCTTTCGGCAGCTTGTAGAGCACATACAGCTGATGATTGTGTCGGGCGGGTATAAACCGGGCGAAAAGCTGCCGTCGGTGCGCGACCTTGCCGCCGAGGCATCGGTAAACCCAAACACCATGCAAAAGGCGCTGGCAGACCTAGAGCAGAACTCGCTTGTTTACGCACAGCGCACAAGCGGGCGCTATATTACGGAGGATGAGGGCATGATAGCGAAGCTGAAAAACGAACTTGCCACACAACAGATACTCGATTTTCTTGAGAAGATGGGGCAGATCGGCTTTAGCAAGCAACAGACAATCGAGCTAATGACAAAAACAGGGGAGGAGAACGGGCAATGAACAAACCCATTTTTGAGTGCAACAACCTTTCAAAGTCCTTTTCGGGAAAACCGGCGCTTTCGGGTGTAAGCGTTACAATTAACCGCGGACGGATTGTCGGTCTGCTCGGACCCAACGGAAGCGGAAAAAGTACGCTGATTAAGATAGCCAACGGGCTGTTGACCCCGACCGCGGGCGAGGTGCTGATTGCGGGCGCAAAACCGGGCGTAGAGACCAAGCGGATTGTGTCCTATCTGCCCGAGCGCACCTATCTTTGCGACTGGATGCGCGTCAGCGACATGATTGCGTTCTTTGCCGATTTTTACGACAACTTTAACACCCAAAAGGCGTATGATATGCTGGGCAAGCTCGGCATCGGCGCGCAGGACAGACTGAAGACAATGTCCAAGGGCACGCGCGAGAAGGTACAGCTCATCCTCGTTATGAGCCGCGAGGCGGACCTCTACCTGCTCGACGAGCCGATTGGCGGCGTAGACCCGGCGGCAAGGGACTATATCCTGAGCACCATTTTAACAAACTACAACGAGAATGCGACGGTCATTCTTTCCACCCATCTGATTTCGGATATCGAGCAGGTGCTTGACGACGTGGTTTTCCTATCCGGCGGCAAGGTTCAGCTGACCGGCAGCGTGGATGAGATCCGCGACCGCCACGGCAAATCGGTGGATGCATTGTTTCGGGAGGTGTTCAAATGTTAGGAAAACTGCTTAAGTACGAGTGGAAGGCCACCGCACGCATCTTTGTTCCGTTTTATCTGGCCATCGTGGTCTTTGCGCTGATTAACCGCATCTTTATCTCATTGAATGTTACGGGCGGCTGGATGTCGTTTGTCGCGGGTCTTTCGGGTGCCGCATACGCGATTGCTATCGCTGCCACACTTGCGCTGACGCTGTTTATCATCATTCAGAGGTTTTATAAAAATCTGTTGGGCGATGAAGGCTACTTAATGTTTACGCTGCCCGTGAAAACATGGCACAACATTACGTCTAAGCTGCTCATTGCCGTACTGTGGCAGCTGGTAAGCGCCGTGGTCGTACTCGGCTCTGTGTTTGTCATGGTAGCGCAGAAGGGCGTATTTGCGGAGATTCGCAGAGCGTTTACAGAGATTGCAGCCGAACTGGCAAAGCTGAACATCAGCTTTGGAGCCATGCTGACCTGGCTTATTGTAATGGTCGTAGTTGGGCTTTTTGTAAACATACTGTTTGTGTATGCGTCCATCTCCATCGGGCAGCTGTTTTCACGCCACAAGCTGGTTGCCGCGTTTGGTGCCTTCCTTGTGCTCAACACCGTTTCGCAGATCTTTTCCAGTGTGCTGGTTGCCGCATTGTACTTTATAAGCCCCCAGAGCTTTGTGGAGAATGCGGTGCCCACCAATGAATTTATTGCAGTATTCTGTATCGGATTGACCTGCATCAACTTACTTATGGGCGCGATATACTATATCGTCAGCGAACGAATCCTAACAAAATGCCTAAACCTCGATTAAATCGAGGTGCCGGTTGGGGCAAACAAAAAACCCGTCCGCATTGCTGCGGGCGGGTTTGTCATGTGCGGTAAAGCCGCTGTTAATTGGCGGCATTGCCTTCGGTAACCTCGGGCAACGGAGCGGTGGGTTTTGCGACCTCATTCTTCTCAAACGCGGTAAAGTATGCGGTGCACAGCATCAGGGGAGCAAGGGATAGGGTTGCAATGCGCTCAATGTACCACAACGGCTCCAGCGTAAAGAAGGCGTTGGCATATGCCGCAATCAGCATACCCAGTGTCGCGGGTACGAGCAATGTAACACCTACGACCGCGCTTAAAAACATCCAGCGCGCACCCGATTTGGTAAACAGCCCCGAAACGGCAAACGCAAAATACAAAAAATAGACGCATAACGCAACGAGGCACATCAGCGAAAGAAGGTTCTCGCTGATGGTGAGCACGGTGCTCGTCCGTCGAAAATCGTTCAGCAGGCGTATCACAACCCACGCAAGGGGTACAAGCGGCAGGAATTTATGGCGTATCCCCCGTTTGCCCACGGTAAGCACCCCAAAATACAACAGAACGAGTGCCGACGCAAACCCAAGCAGCGACTCTGAAACCGTAACCAGCTTAATGGTGGTGCCATCCATAATGCCCGCGAGCATATAAGCACTGGCGAACAGGTTTGTACTGCCTGCTAAAAGCAATGCAACCCCCGTCAAACGGGCGTGCAAAAAGGAGGTGTGCGCCTTGGCGATGGTTTTATCCAAAAAGCTTGTAAAAGCGGCAAGAACAAAGAACATTGCCAGCCCGCCGTACAACAGATACACCGATAGGTCAATGTCGGTAAAAAAGCCTGTTGCTACGTTGATAATCCACAGATACTGCCATACCCGTATTGCCGTGAACACCGCGGCGGCTACAACCGCAAGCGCGCATATTGATTTTCGCTTCAACTATAATCACTCCATTTATGTGGCATTCTTGCGATATTATATCACACCGCAGTGGAAAATACAAACAGAAGAACCGCCCAAAAAACGGGCGGTTCTTGTCAATACAGCAAGAATGCGGGTGAAAAATCAGCGCTGGGTAATGGGCACATACTTGCGATCGCGCTCAATTGCCTTGTAGGCAGGGCGAATGATGCGCGAACAGGTCGTAAGCTCCTCTATGCGGTGCGCACTCCAGCCGCCCATGCGTGCAACGGCAAACATGGGGGTAAACAGCTCGGGCGGAATATTGAGCATCTTGTATACAAGACCCGAATAGAAGTCTACATTGGCGCTGAGCACCTTGTTGTCGCCCTTGTGCTCGTGAAAGATTTCGGGGGCAAGCCGCTCGATAAGCTCAAGCAGGCGAAACTCCGGCTCGTACGCTGAGCCGGTGGCAAGACCGTGCGCTCGATCCTTTAAGATGATGGCACGCGGGTCGCTCTTTGAATAGATGGCGTGACCGATTCCGTATATCAGCCCCGAGCCGTCACACGCCTGCTTGTTGATAATCTTGCGTAAAAAGTCTGCGACCTCTCCTTCGCTTTCCCAGTTGCGCACGCCGGTCTTGATGCAATCAAGCATCTCCATCACCTTGGCGTTTGCGCCGCCGTGCTTGGGACCCTTTAACGACCCGATGGCGCCCGATATGGCCGAGTATGTATCGGTGCCCGACGAGGTGAGCGAGCGGCACACAAACGAAGAGTTGTTACCGCCGCCATGCTCGGCGTGCAGAATCAGCATCAGGTCAAGCAGCTTGGCTTCTTCGGCGGTGAATTCGCGGTCGGCGCGGATGGTGGAGAGGATATTCTCCGAACAGCTGTGCTCAGGGATAGAAGGGTGCAACACCATGCTTTCGCCGTCAAAGGCGCGGCGCTTCACCTGATAGGCGTTTACCATAATCGAGGGCAGACGCGCAATCAACTCAATGCACTGGCGCATTACGTTTTCGAGTGAGGTATCGTCTGCGCGTTCGTCAAAGCTGTAAAGAGCCAGAACGGCGCGCGAAAGCATATTCATAATATCGGCGGAAGGGGCATTTATTATAACGTCGTTGGCAAAACGGGTAGGCAGTTCGCGGAATAAGCAGAGTGTCTGCTTAAAATACGCAAGCTGGTCTTCGGTAGGCAGACTGCCAAACAAAAGCAGCCACACCGTCTCTTCATAGCCAAAACGGTCTTCGCTGTGGCAGCCGTCGATAATCTCGCGAATGTTGATTCCGCGGTAGATCAGCTCGCCGTCAATCGGTACGCGCTCGCCTTCGCTCAAAACATAGCCATGAACGTTACAGATGTGGGTGATACCTGCAACAACACCGGTGCCGTCCTGATTGCGCAATCCGCGCTTGACGTTGAATTTGTCGTAAAGGGCAGGGTCAATCTTGTTATACTTGGTGTACTCCTCGCATAAGATTCTAATGGCTTTTGCCTGCTCTTCTCCGATGTTGTTGATGTCACTTTGGTTGTAGTGCATACCTTCCGTCCCTCCCGTAAGAATTGTGATGATTCTGGGCTGTGACACATTGCAACTTAAGTAGAATAAAGTTGCATAAACTTATCGCGCTACCATACTAAACCGGCAATTGGTGCAACAGTTAAGCAAAGCCTTATGCGCCGAATTATCCCTTTAAATGATGATTTAAGCTGATGATATCAAGACAAGAGTGCAGTAACCCAGTATTATCATTTTACATGAAGGACAATGCCTTGTCAATATAATAACGATAAAAAATGAAGCGAACCCCGATAGCTCCGTCATTTCGACACGAGTAGTGAAAACCACAGGAAAGGAGAGGGACAAGATTGAAGGAAAGTATTGCCTTAGCACTTTTGCTGCTGCTTGCACTGGTGCTCATTCCATTGCTCGCGATAGGGGGTGAAAACGTCGGGCTGCTAAACCCGTTCGACACCGCCGCAAGCGGGCCGAATACGAGCGAAGCGGAACAAACCGCGTCCTCCACACAGGCGCAGCAGATACAAGATGAATTAAACCCCAATGAGGACGCCGAGCAGGCACTCGACGACCTGCTCGCTCAGTACACAAGCTCGGGTGCGACCAACGAGCCCGTAAGCCTGACCGACTTCCGTATCAAAAACCTGTCTACGGGCGAGGTGGAGACGGTATCCGCAAGAGATTACGTAATCGGTGCGGTTGCGAGCGAGATGCCCGCCTCCTTTAGCGTAGAGGCGTTAAAGGCACAGGCGGTGGCGGCGCACACCTACGCCCTGCGAAAAAAGCTCGACGCCGCGTCTCTGGATGCCGACTTTGAGGCTGACCCGTCCAACTACAAGGGGTATATGACCGAGGAACTTGCGCGTGTGTGGTTTGGGGACAACTTTGACGTGTATTGGAGCCGCATTGTCGGGGCGTGCGACGAGGTACTGGGCAAGGTGCTGGTGTACCAGACCGAGCCGATTATCGCGGCATACCATTCGATGTCCGCCGGGCTGACCGAAAGCGCCGAAACGGTGTGGCAGACGGGCGTGCCCTATCTTGTGCCGGTAGAAAGCGCGGGGGATATGCTTGCAAGAAACTTTGAGGTGGAGACCGATGTCACCGCCGACGAGGTCAAGGGGCTGCTGGTTGCAAAGTTCCCCAATATCAAGCTGCCCACCGACAAGACTAAGTGGTTTGCTGTGAAAACGCGCAGCCAGTCGGGAACCATCACAGAGCTTACGGCGGGTGACATGACTATGACAGGGCAGGACGCACGGGAGATGTTTACCCTGCGCTCGGCTAATTTTACGGTGGAGTATGCAAACGGCAAGTTCACCTTTACTACGCTCGGTTATGGGCACGGCGTGGGGCTCAGCCAGTACGGAGCCGACTATATGGCGCGCCAGGGTGCTACCTACGACGAGATTTTGGCCCACTACTATTCCGACGCGTCGCTCGTCGACCTAAGCGAGCTTAAGCTCGCGAAAGAGGGAGAATAGACAAACAAAAGGAGCGCCCCGCGAAAGGGCGCTCCAAAACGGTTCGAGTATCGGTTAATCGGCGGCGGACTGGTCGCGGGGAGTGCGGGACGGTTGCTCCCTTTTAACCATACGCAGGATGCGGGTGGTGTTGAGTACCGCAATGAGCGTGACACCCACATCGGCAAACACAGCAAGCCAAATTGCTCCAAACCCTATTACGCCAAGCACAAGCACCGCAGCCTTTACGGCGAGCGCAAAGACGATGTTAAACATAATCACGCGTATGGCGCGGCGCGAAAGCCGGATAGCCGCGGGCAGGGAACTGAGGTTCTCGCTAACCAGCACCGCGTCCGCCGCGTCGATGGCGGCGTCCGAGCCAAACCCCATCGCTATGCCTACGTCGGCGGCGGCGAGCACGGGCGCGTCGTTAATACCATCACCCACGAAGGCGACCGTTTTACTGCGGCGTTTTTCCTCCATCAGCGCGTCCACCTTGCCCGAAGGCATCAGGGAGGCGTGATACCCGTCCGCTCCGCTCTGCTCTGCAATAAGCTTCGCGGCGCGCTCGCTGTCGCCGGTCAGGATGGATACCCGACCCACACCCGTTTCGCGCAGTGCAGCCACAGTCGCCGCCGCGTCGGGTCGCAGGGTGTCCGCAATCTCGAGGTAACCCAGCAGACTGCCGTTTTCCGCCACATACACGGCGGCGGGGGGTATACCGTCAAGGGCTACGCCGTGCGCGCGCATCAGACGCTCTGAGCCGCACAACAACTCCCCTGCAAGGTGCTGTGCGCGGATGCCCATGCCTGCCTGTTCCTCAAACGACAGCACGCTGCCGCCGGGAATCGGCGCGCCGTAGTGCGCAACCACCGCCTTGGCGACAGGGTGGTTCGAAAAGCTTTCGCACAGCGCGGCAAGCCGGACAACCTCCCCCTCACTGGTATCCGAAACGCTCACGACGTTTGATACCCGCAGTTTGCCGCTTGTGAGCGTTCCGGTTTTGTCAAACACCACGGTGTCACAGCGCGAAAGCGCCTCCAGATACCGTCCCCCCTTAACCAGCACGCCAAGGCGGGACACCGAGCCGATACCCGCAAAGAACCCCAGCGGCACGGCAATGACCAGCGCGCAGGGACAGGCGGCAACCAAAAAGATCAGGGAGCGATACAGCCAAGTAGAGAACGCGCCAAGTTGAAGGAGCGGCGGAACTGCCGCAATGATAACCGCAAGCACGATGACGGCAGGGGTATAGTACCGCGCAAAGCGGGTTATCAGCCGCTCGGTTTTGCCTTTTTTGGCAAGCGACCCTTCGACAAGCTCGATAATGCGGCTTGCCGTTGAGGTTTTAAAATCCCCCGTGGTCTTACAGGTCAGCAGCCCCGCGCCGTTCACGGTGCCCGACAGCACCCGACTGCCCGGTGCAACCGCCACCGGTACGCTTTCGCCGGTGATGACCGAGTTATCCATATCCGAGCTGCCCGAAAGCACCACCGCATCGAGCGGCACGCGCTCGCCGGGCTTGATGAGTACGGTTGAACCGATGGGCACGGTCTTCGCAGGCACCGATTTGCTGTCGCCGTTTGCGTCAACCAGGTTTGCGACATCGGGTCGAATGGAGGTCAGGCGCGTAATGCTCTTTTTCGAGCGCGCCACCGCAAGCTCCTCCAGATAAGTGCCGGCACGAAACAGCAGCGTAACCATCGCTGCCTCGGGGAACTCGCCCAGCGCGCAAGCTGCGATGACGGCAATCATCATTAACAGCTCTTCCTCTATCTCAAGCCGAAACAGCTTCTTTACGCCTTCGATAAAGATGGGATAGCCCGACACCGCAATCGCCGCAACCTGTAAAAGGGTGGCTGCGACGGCGGGCAGCATAGGGATAAAAGACAGCCCGAACAGCATAGCGGATAAAGCCAACAATAACAAAGGGTAATCCAGGCGACGCTTGCCGCGTTGTGCTTCGTCTGTGTTCTCATCCGTGTCTTGTGCAGGCAACCTACTGTCATCGCCGCCCGACAGCATTGTTGCCGCCGTTTTAGCAGAGGCAAACTGCTGCTCGTTACCATGAGAATCCGTTATAAAGACCCCGACAACCTCCACGCCCTTTTCCGCGGCTTGGATGATCTGTTGCGCCTGAACAGGGGTGTCGGCAGGTGCGCTCTCGTCCATCGCAAAGCGCAGCTCGTTGGTGGTAAAGTTCAGTAGCGTGCCGCTCACACCCGCCAGCGCGCCGACACGCTGCTCTATCTTCTCGGCGCAGCTTGCGCAGTGCAGTCCCTTCATGCGCAGCTTAATCGTCTTCATGCTGATGTTCCTCCCTTATATGTTCAAGACCCATGAGCAGAATGCGGCTCACGTGTTCGTCGTCCAGCGAATAGAAGATGGATTTTCCGACACGGCGGGTCTTTACCAGGTTTGCCGTGCGCAGGATGCGCAGCTGGTGGGAAACCGCCGACTGCCCCATGCCTAAGAGATAAGCAATATCGCATACGCACAGCTCGCGGCTGCCGAGCAAAAAGATGATCTTTAGGCGCGTCGAATCTCCGTACACCTTAAATGCGTCGGTCAGTCTGCTCAGCTCCGCGGGCTTTGGGATATACTGCGCAAAGTCGTCGGGGGTGAGGTTATCGGATAGGACATTAATGATATGCTCATCGCAAGCATCCTGCCCGTCGCACTGTGCTTTGGCGGGGGATAAATCGTGCGCATGGTGCTTGCAGCTGCAATGCGCGGCTTCCTGCGAAGGCGGTAAATTGTTTGACTGTGGCATCGTAGCCCCTCCTATTCAAATTAACATATGAGCAATTGTTCATATGTTGCTCTACAATGGTATAATACACCGATTAAGTATAGTTGTCAATCACTTTTTCATAAATTTTTCATGCCCATACCTCGGTTTGGCTTATTGGGGCAGCAGACTGCTGAGAGCTGTCGGTTTTGCGTGTACTTGGCAAGGTTTTGGAGGAATAATATCTTGCTTTTTCGGGCGGTTGTGATACAATAAAACCATCCGAAAAGGAGGTGTTTGTTGTATGGCATATTTTATTTCTGAAGAATGCATCAGCTGCGGCGCATGTGAGGCTGAGTGCCCGGTATCGGCTATCTCTGCCGGGGATTCCATCTACGTCATCGACGAGGCTACCTGCATCGATTGCGGTGCTTGTGCCGGTGTTTGCCCCGTAGAGGCTCCCCAGCCCAAGGCGTAATGCCAAAGGTGTCAGAACCCTTAAAACAGAAGCTGTTTCATACATATCTTGAAACATGCCGTTATAAAGCGGATGCCGTTATGGGCATCCGCTTTATTCTTTTTGCATATTGTGTTAAAATAATGACTACGAATTATAAGCAAAGCGGGGGATATCCCCAAATCTTAGTGCAAAATAAACGGAGCAACCCGTCACAAAAGGAAACCGTGAACAACCTATGGATAATAAGAGTAGTTATAGCTCAGTCGAGCAGCTTTCTCACGGCACAAGGCTGTATGTAAGCGACGCGCATAAATTTGGTACCGACGCGTTTTTGCTCGCCGGTTTTTCCGCGCCCCGCCGCAAGGACGTTTGCTGCGACCTCGGCTCGGGCTGCGGCATCATCCCGTTTATCTGGTGCGACGCGTACAAGCCCAAACGCATCGCCGCGGTGGAGCTGCAGGAACAGGGCGCGCAGCTGATGCGCAGCTCGGTTGCTTTAAACGGGCTTGAGGGTATTGTCACCCCCATACAGGCCGACCTGCGGGAGCTAAACGGCATACTGGAGGCGGGCGCATATGATGTAGTCAGCTGCAACCCGCCCTATAAGGCGGTCAGAACGGGCATACTAAGCGAGACAAAGAGCGACCGCATCGCGCGCCACGAGACGATGTGCACCGCAAACGATGTGGCAAAGGCCGCGTCGCGGCTGCTGCGGTTTGGCGGCAGGCTGTGCGTCTGCCAGCGCCCCGAACGCCTTTGCGACGTGCTAGAGGCAATGCGGCAAAATGGCATCGAGCCCAAACGGGTACGGTTTGTGCAGCAGCGACCCGATACCGCGCCGTGGCTTTTTTTAGCCGAAGGCAAAAAGGGGGCAAAGCCCTTTTTGCAGGTGGAAAAGCCCTATCTTATCGAAGGAGCGGGCGGTTTTTCGCGTGAGCTGCTCGACCTGTACGGCAAAGAGGATAACCTGCCCGCGCGGTAAGAAGGGCAATTACAATATACGCAAAAAGGAAGGGTCAACGCATGAAGCTGTATGTCGTGGGTACTCCGATCGGTAACCTGGGCGACCTGTCGCCCCGCGCAGCCCAGGTGCTGCAATCGGTGGACTTTATCGCCGCGGAGGATACCCGCGTGACCCTGAAGCTGCTGAATCATCTCGGCATCAAAAAATCGATGATCAGCTACTACGAGCACAACCTGCGGGAGCGGGGCGAGCTTATCGTGTCGCGCATCCTCGGCGGGGAGCAGTGCGCGATTGTCACCGACGCGGGCATGCCCTGCATCAGCGACCCGGGGGAGGATTTGGTTCGGCTGTGCAGAGAACGTGGGGTGCCCATCGAGGTGGTGCCCGGACCCAGCGCAGCCATCTCGGCACTTGCCGTTTCGGGGCTAACCACCTCCCGTTTTTCGTTTGAAGGTTTTTTAAGCACGGCAAAGAAGGCGCGTGCCGAGCATCTGGATGAGATTAAGGATAACCCCCGTACGCTGATCTTTTACGAAGCACCCCACAAGCTGGTGCAAACGCTCGAGGATATGCTGCGCGTTTTGGGCGACCGCAATATCTCGCTTGCGCGCGAGCTTACCAAGCTGCACGAGGAGGTTTTGCTCACAACCCTTTCGCACGCCGCTGCATATTATAAAGAGAAAACGCCCCGAGGTGAGTTTGTGTTGATTGTTGAGGGCGCACCGAAAACAGAGCCGGAGCGGGTGGACATTACCGAGGCGGCGCAGCTTGCCAAGGAGCTTGCGCAGCAGGGTCTTGCGCTCAGCGAGGCGGCGAAGCAGGCGGCGGCAAAAACCGGGCACCGCAAAAGCGAAATATACAGTCTCGCGTCGAAAATGTGAAAGAACGTTGTAACTTTGCCTCTTTTTTCGCAAGGGGAATTATGGTATAATCACCCGAAAGCGTTACCGTGCATATACGGTCGATAACCCGTATGATACAAGACATCCGCGCTGCATCCGTCTTAGGATTTATGGAGGAACTAGAATGGACTTTGGGTTTGGGGCATTCGATATCATGTTTGGCATCATACCGTTTTTTGTTATTATCATGTTCATTGCGGTGTTTATTCTGTTTGCGGTTACCATTGCAAAGGGTGTAAAGCAAAAAAACTACAACCGTTCTCAGCCTCGGCTCACCGTGCGGGCAAGGGTGGTGTCTAAGCGCACCGAGGTACGCGGTCACGGCGGCAGCCATCACCATACGGGGGATGTCGCCCACACCACGGGTGGGGTCACGCATACCAGCTACTACGCCACCTTTGAGGTGGAAAGCGGCGACCGCATGGAGCTGCTAATCCCTCAAAACGAGATTGGGTACCTTGTTGAGGGTGACGCGGGAAGCCTGACCTTTCGCGGCACCGAGTATCTGGGCTTTGTACGCGGGTGAAATGATTATCCAACGAGTATCGTGTGAACTATAATAGATATGTATAAAGCATGGAGGAAGTACAATGAACAAGACCCCGTTTGTGTCCTTTAATAAGCTCAAGGAGATTACCGCGCAGTATCCTACCCCGTTTCACCTGTACGACGAAGCCGGTATTCGAAAAACCGCGCGTGACCTGTACAAGGCGTTTTCGTGGAACAAAGGCTTTAAAGAGTACTTTGCTGTGAAGGCAACGCCAAACCCCGAGATCCTGCGTATTCTGCGCGAGGAGGGCTGCGGCGCGGACTGCTCGTCCTACACCGAGCTGATGCTGTCCGACGCGGTGGGCTTTGAGGGCGACGAGATCATGTTTTCCTCCAACGTCACCCCGCGCGAGGATTATGCGCTTGCGGCGCGGCTTGGGGTTACCATTAACCTGGATGACATCACCCACATCGAGTTTTTAGAGGAGATTGCGGGCATCCCCGAAACCATCAGCCTGCGCTATAACCCAGGTGGAGATTTTTCGCTGGGCAACGAGATTATGGACACCCCAGGGGACGCAAAGTACGGTTTAACCCGCCCCCAGATGACCGAGGCGATTCAAAAGCTGATGCAAAAGGGCGCAAAGCGCTTTGGCATCCATGCGTTTTTGGCAAGCAACACCGTCAGCAACGCTTACTACCCCCACCTTGCCCGCATCCTGTTTCAAACCGCAGCGGAGCTAAAGCGCGAAACGGGCGCGGAGATTGTGTTTATCAACCTGTCGGGTGGTGTAGGCATCGCATACCGTCCGGGACAGGAGGCAAACGATATCTTTGCCATCGGCGAAGGGGTCAGGGAGGCGTTTGAGGAGGTGCTTGTTCCCGCCGGCATGGGCGAGGTTCGCATCTTCACCGAGCTCGGACGCTACATGCTTGCCCCGCATGGCGCGCTCGTTTCCACCGTTATTCACCAAAAGCACATCTATAAGGAGTATGTGGGTCTGGACGCGTGTGCCGCCAACCTGATGCGCCCCGCAATGTACGGCGCGTATCACCACATCACCGTCATGGGCAAGGAGGACGCGCCCTGCGACCACAAGTACGACGTGACCGGCGGTCTTTGCGAAAATAACGACAAGTTCGCCATCGACCGCATGCTGCCCGAGATTGCAATCGGCGACGTTGTGTACATTCACGACACCGGCGCACATGGCGCTGCGATGGGCTATAACTACAACGGCAAGCTGCGCTCCGCCGAGGTTCTGCTCAAGGAGGACGGCACCACCAAGCTGATTCGCCGCGCCGAAACCCCGTTTGACTATTTTGCGACACTGGACTTCCTTGGTCTGTTTGATGACGCCAAGGCGGGCAAAAAAGGTTTTGTGTATGAAGAAGCCCAACCTGCCGCCAGTAAATAGAATGAATAAACTTTGCCCTGATGCAACCGCATCAGGGCATTTTTTGTTGATATTTCAGCCTGTGCGGATAACAATAACCTACATAAAAGAAAGCGGATTGTTTTATGGAGGCGTTTGGTTTGGAGTTTTTTCTTGATATCGGGGTTACGGTGATACGAGCAGTTGGCTCGATTGTTTTTCTGTTTATTCTAACAAAGATTATGGGCGCAAAGCAGATCTCTCAGCTTACCTTCTTTGACTATATCATCGGCATTTCAATCGGCTCGATTGTAGGAATTCTGGCGGTGGACCGCGACATTCATTACATTCACCCGCTTGTCAGCATGACCGCCTACGCACTGACCGATGTGCTCATCTCGGCTGTCACCCGCAAATCGATTGTGGCGCGCAGAATTTTTACGGGAACCCCCACGATTGTAGTCTACAATGGCAAGATCATCAAAGAAAACATGAAAAAGATGCACTACGACATCAACGAGCTGTTGTCTATTTGCCGAATTAAGGGGTACTACAATGTTGCCGACATCCACTGCGCAATCCTTGAAACGAACGGCGATCTGTCGGTACTGCCAAACAGCGAGAAACGTCCCGTTGTGCCCGCCGACCTCAACCTTTCCCCCGCGCAGGAGAGCGTGGTCGCAAACGTCGTAATCGACGGTAAAATCATGACCAAAAACCTTAAGGGCATCGGTAGAAACGAACAGTGGCTGACCAAAAGGCTCAAAGAGCAGGGGTATCAAAACACCAAAGAGGTTTTGCTTGCCACCTGCGATGACAACGGCGCCCTTTCGGTATACCGCATGAACGAGCCTCCGCCGCAGGGAGGCGTACTGGACTAAGGCGTGTGGGCTATACTTTTGCACTTTGCAGTGCTATAATAATGTCTGCTGTTTATTGGTTGTTCAGCAGGCATAGCAAGAAGTGAGATTGTGCAAAGGGGGACATTTACAGGTGTCGGTACAGACGGTAAAGGCGCATCTTGACCGCTTTGGGCGCGGCGGGGATGTGATGGAGTTTGAGATTTCCAGTGCCACGGTGGCGTTGGCAGCCGAGGCGGTGGGGGTAATACCCGCCCGAATAGCAAAAACGCTGTCGTTTGCAAAAGAGGACGGTTGCATTCTGGTTGTTGCGGCAGGGGACGCAAAGATAGACAACGCGCGTTTTAAGGCGCAGTTTGGCATCAAGGCACGTATGCTTACACCCGAGGACGCGCTGCGGCTTACAGGGCACGCGGTAGGCGGTGTTTGCCCGTTTGCGATAGAAAACGAGCAAACCGAGGTTTACCTTGATGTTTCGCTTGGGCGATTTGGCACGGTATTCCCGGCGGCGGGCAGCGCAAACTCTGCCATTGAGCTAACCTGCGAGGAGCTTGAGCAGTACTCCGGCTGCCGCGCGTGGGTTGATGTATGCAAGGGCTGGCGCGAAGACGAGCAGGTATAACAAAATATATAACGATACCCCATCAAACGCGATGCATTCTCGCTTGATGGGGTATTTTTTGGTATATGCGATGCGCTTGCTCTAGCTTAGATTGTAACGCAAACGGTAGTCGGCAAGCAACAGGTCTACCATCCGCCCGTAGCTCTGCACCCCGTCGGACTGACTATTTGCCATTAGATAGGCGTTGTTTACCGTGGCAGAAACCTGACTGACCGCGCCCTCGTGCCTTTGCCAGAACCGGCTGTATGCGGCGAAGTCTGCCTTTATTGTATCGTCGAGACTTTCGTAAATGTCGTAATACCGCTCGCTGTTTTCTTCTCGCAGCCAGTTAAGCGAAAAAGACAGCGCATGCAGCGTGCCCGCGTAGTTAAAGTACGAATTGTCCGCACTTCTGCATGCAAGGTAGGCGATAAAGTTTGCCTCATCCTCTCGCATAAAGCCCCGTTGATGTGCAAGCTCGTGGCACATAGTGGCAGGCAGGCTGAAGTCGGGTATCTGGTTGTTAAAGGTCGCCTCAAAGGTATACGGAATATAGATCCCCGAGATATGCGCGTAGGAGAGCACAGATGAAAACGCGGCAGGCTTTGGCACCGAATACAGCCCTCGCATGAACGGGTAGTCCTTAGACATATCCTTCATCGCATTGACGGCGTCGGTTGCCGCCTCAAAGTCGGTAGCGGCAAGGGTGGTTGTTCCGTCCTGACCGACCGATATCAGCTTAACCTGAGCGTTCGCGGCGGTGGCAAGCTCTTGGCATAACAGGTCGAGCTCGGCGACGGAGGAGTTGCGTACCGTAAGCCCCGCGGTATCGGCAAACGGCAGGCGGTGATAGTTAATACCGCACAAAAATACAAAACCGGCGTACAGTACGCTTGCGATAACGCAAAGGTTTACAACGTATGTATACAGGGTATAAACCCGCCGGTCCCGGTCCTTTACCGCGGTACGCACCGTGCGCGCCGTATACAAAATAAAGGACAAAATGCCGACAACAAGCGCAACCTCCGCAAGCGAGACAAAAAACAACCCGGAAAGTGAAGTCAGTGCAGGCACAATAATTAAGTAAAGCCCTTGTGAGAAGTATTGTTCGGTCAGCTGCGGATACTTAGCCGCAAAAAGCACCGTGATTAAGGCTATGGGAACGAGCAGCAGTAGGTATAACCGTCTTAATCCATATCGCGGCATAAGCGACCCTCCCTTTCTGTGTCGATAGAATGCAACGTTTAGCAAGGTGATTACTCCTATTTTACTCTATCTCGGGCATAAAAATCTAGTGCAAATTTTACAAAAAGTGAAGGGCTTAATGTGGTTAGGCTAACCGAAACGGTCCACCATCGCGGTGCGCAGGATGAAAGGCAGACGAAACAGCGCAAGAACAACACAAAAAGTAGCACCAATTAACACAGACGCGGCAGAATGCACCGGGCTAACAGCGGAAAACGCAAGCCACTCCCCGGGTCCCGAAAGCAGGGCGCATCCAGCAAACAGCAGTACGGTTACAATCAAGGCAACGTTGTAAAAGGGGCTTGAGAACACACCCAGCGACATCGCCGATGCCGCTCGGCTGCGGCAGGAGGCGGCAAGCGCGCATTGGCAAAGAAGCAAGACGAAAAATGCCATTGTACAGCCTGTTTCGTGGGTGGGTGCCATCAGGTCGGTAATAAACACCTTTGCCCCTACAAAATAAGCCCCCCCAACAAACAAAGCGGTCAACAGCCCTTTTAACGCTGCTAAGAGGTAGGAGGAGTTAGTAAGCCCGTTCTGCTCGTGCGCCGCGCGTCGGTCGCGTCCCTGCTGCTCGGTGCCCAGCGCTATGGCAAAGCCCAGTGAAACAATCAGGTTAATCAGCAACACCTGCGGCAGTGCAATCAGCAGGGGGATTCCCAGTACAAGGGGGAGAGCGGACGAAAACAACGAAGCAAAGCAGGAGGCAAGCACATATCGCGCCGATTGCCAAAGGTTTTCCTTTACAAAACGGCTTTCGCGAATGGCGTCGAGCACCGTGGAAAACCGGTTGTCATTTACCAGCATATCGCACACCGACTTAAGCCCCTCGCCCGCGCACTCCCGCATACAGCAGCCCACGTCCGCCGCCTTGAGGGCGGGAAGCTCGCGCATGCCGCTGCCTACGGCAAGCACCGTATGCCCCTTGTTCTTCCACGCGCGGATGACCCGCGCCTTGTCCTGCTCGCTGATGCGTGAATAGACCACAAGGCTTTCTGCCACAGCCGAAATCTCACTGTCGGTAAACAGCTTTAACGCATCGCCCGAAATCGCCTGCTTGTCGTCGGTAAGCAGATTCAATGTGCGCGCGGTCGCACACGCGGTCATAATATCGTCGTCAGTCATGATAACGGGGCGCACCCCCGCTGCCTGACAGGCAAGCACGGTTTTTACGGCATCGGGGCGAAGTGGGTCACTAAGCCCAATGAGCCCCGCAAGCGTCAGCCCGCACTCCAACTCCTCGGGCACAAGGTTTTCGGGCGGCGCATCGAGCTGCTTGTAGGCGATGGCAACCACCCGTAGCTCCCGCCTGCACAGCTCGTCATACACAACCTTTGCCTGTTTGCGCGAGCCGTTTGTGCACATGGGCAGCAGAATATCGAGCCCCCCCTTCACAATCGCCACGGGGTCTCCTTCTATCATGGTTACGGTGGTCATTCGCATGCGCTCGGTCGTAAACGGAATCTCCCCGATACGGGGGTACTCGCGACACAGCTGTTCCGGACTCATGCCGTTGCGCATGGCGGCGTCGAGTATCGCGGTCTCAGCCGGGCTGCCCCCGCGCTTTTCCTCGCCGTCCTCAAACGAGATCACAGCGTTTGAGCACAGCGCACACAGCTTCAGCAGTGCCAAGGCGTTGCCGGTTAGGCGGGCACCGAACGGGGTGGTGACACCGTGCGCCCACAGGGTTTCTACCGTCAACTGGTTTTGGGTGAATATCCCGTCCTTCTCGGTGCACAGTATCGACACCTTCGACAGAACCTCCAGTGTGCCCGTACGTTTGATTACGGCGTGACGCAGGGCGAGGCGACGCTCCCCCATGCGCACCACGGCGGTCTCTGCGGCGGTAAGCGGAATCAGCGTCAGGGAGCATGCCATCGCGGCAAGGATATCGCTAAGCGCCCCAAACGGGGTGTGGCTTAGCGCGCAGTAAACGACAACCGCAACAACACACAAAAGCGCTGCGCCGATCATCACGGCTCCAATGTGCTCAAAAAAGCTGCCTCGTCCGGTGTGCGACTCGCGCTCCCCGTACATAGAGGCTATCAGCTTGCCAAGCTCGGTCTGCATCCCTGTGGCGGTTACCACCGCACGCCCGCTGCCCGAAACCACATCGCAGCCCATATGTACCATATTAATGCGGTCGGCGGTGGGTGTTCTTTCGGGCAAGAGCACATCCGCGCGCTTTATCCCGGGCATGGTGCGCCCCGTAAGCACCGATTCGTCGCAGCGAAGACCGCTGCATTCAACGAGCCTGGCATCGGCGGAGATGCGGTCGCCCACCCGCAGAAGAATCAGGTCCCCCGGCACAAGCTGAGAGGAATCCACACGGCTGGTCACCCCGCCGCGTATCACCTGGGCGGTGGGTACCGAAAGGTCGTTAAACCGTTTCAGCGAACGGTCGGCATGATAGGCAAGAAACGCGCGTAAGAACACACTGCACAGCGAAAACAGGGCGGTAAGCAGTGCCCACGTCCAGTGCAGCCTACCCACACAGGCAAGCACAAACGAAAACAAAAGCACCAGCAGCGCATTGACGCTTAAAAAGCTCATCAGCGCCTTTACAATATATTGCGGGTAGGTAAGACGGCAGGGTGACGAAAGCACGTTTTCTCCGTGCTTTTGCCGAAGTATGGTGCAGCGATAATCCACTAGTCCGCTGCGTTCGCCGGTTCCGTAGGTTTTGCATATCTGCCGGGTATCCACACTGTGCCAGTTCATCGCGTTCCTCCCCATTCCCACGGATGCATGTGTACCAACGCATCTCAGGATGTGCAATAATCTGTAAAACATGATTGGGGTAAGTTTACATGTTGCGGAAAATAATATATAATAACAAGAGCATTTGGATGCAGTAATACCCAAAGATTTCTACCATTTAGTATATCTCGCCGACCGCATGATTGCAAGCAAAGGTTAAAAAGCGGTTGTTACGTCGGCGCGAGTCGAAAATGCCCCTTTTGGGATTGCAAAACGCAGCGGTATCTACGAGGTGTGCGGAAGGTGCGCCCCCTACATTATGATATATTGGAGAAGAACGCAATGGATGTTATGAAGCTGTACGAGCACTGGAGCACGCAGGAATTGACCGACCCCGACCTTACGGGGGAGCTGCGTGAAATAATCGGCAGCCCGGCGGAGATTACCGACCGTTTCTACCGCGAGCTTGCGTTTGGCACGGGCGGTATTCGCGGCGTGCTGGGTGCGGGCACCAACCGCATGAACGTCTATGTGGTGGGACGCGCCACACAGGGTCTTGCAAACTGGCTTTGCGCGCGGTATCACAACGCGTCGGTTGCCATCGCATACGATTCCAGAAACAAAAGCGAGCTGTTTGCGCGCCACGCGGCAAGCGTGCTTGCGGCAAACGGCATCAAGGCGTATCTTTACCCCGACCTTGCGCCCACCCCGATGCTGTCCTTTGCCGTGCGTAAGCTCGGCTGCCAGGCGGGTATTATGGTTACCGCGTCTCACAACCCCGCCAAATACAACGGCTTTAAGGTATATGACGAGTCCGGCTGTCAGATAGGCCCCGAGATAGCCGACGTTGTGCTCGAGGAGATTGGCAAGGTAGAATACTTTACAGGTGTAAAGATCGTGGAGTTTGACCGCGCGGTCTCGGGTGGCACGGCGGTGCTCATTGGCAAAGAGGTATATGAGGACTACTATCGCTGCGTGCTCGCCCAGCAGCTCAACCCCGGGCTGTGCGAGGGGGCGAATTTCAAGCTGGTGTTTACGCCGTTAAACGGCGCGGGCAACAAGCCGGTGCGCGAGGTGCTGTCCCGCATCGGCATCACAGGCGTTAACGTCGTGCCGGAGCAGGAAAACCCGGACGGAAACTTTACCACCTGCCCCTACCCGAACCCCGAGATGCGCGAGGCACTTACGCTGGGGCTTGCCCTGTGCGAGGAGCTTGGCGCCGATATGCTGCTTGCGACCGACCCCGACTGCGACCGTGTGGGCATTGCCGTAAAGGGCGAAACCGGCATGGAACTGCTTACCGGCAACGAGGTGGGTGCGCTGCTACTCGAGTACATCTGCAAAATCCGCGCGGAAAAAGGCATTATGCCCCAAAACCCCGTCGCGGTGAAGTCGATTGTAAGCACCGAGCTTGCCACCGCCATCGCCGGCAGGTACGGCGTAGAGCTGCGGGATGTGCTTACCGGCTTTAAGTTCATCGGCGAGCAGATTGCGCTGCTTGAAAAGGATGGCGAGTCGGAGCGGTTTATCTTCGGCTTTGAGGAGAGCTACGGCTACCTTGCGGGCACCTATGTGCGCGACAAGGACGCGGTGGTGGCGTCGATGCTCATCTGCGAGATGGCGGCGTATTACAAAACAATGGGCAAAACCCTTCTTGATGTGCGCCGTGAGATGTACGACACCTACGGTCGCTACGTCAACTTTATACAGAACTTTGAGTTCGAGGGCAAAAGCGGTATGGAGCGCATGAGCGAGATTATGGACACCCTGCGTGCCAACCCGCCCGCAGAGATAAACGGAAACAAGGTTGTTCGCATCGCCGATTATGAGAGAAGCATCAACCGTGATGTTGCGGCGGGCACCGAGCAGGTCATTCTGCTGCCAAAATCCAACGTGCTTTCGCTGTTTTTATCCGACGGCAGCTCGTTTGTGGTTCGCCCCTCGGGCACCGAGCCGAAGATTAAGGTGTACCACACCAATATCGGCGCGACGTTTGAGCAGGCGCAGCAGCGCAGCACGGCGCAGCAAAAAACAGTAACCGCCATACTGGGGCTGTAGGTAGACCGCAGTGGTCAAAAACAAAGACGGTTTGTGGGCACAAGGTCATTTTGGCACTTGATTTTTTGTCCCGTTTGTGATAACATCTAATTTGCTATGTTGGGAACGGACACACCGCGTTTGCGGCTGTGTTAGACCGATAGGCGCAGGGCAGAGGTTGCTTCGCCTTCTGCTATAAGCTGCGCGGGCCCTTTTTGAAGGGCGCAAGGTGCTGCGGGGCGGATGGGAGGGTTTTATTGTGAAGAACGGCATTCATCCTGAGTACAAAGCCACCACGATTACCTGTGCATGCGGCAACGTCATTGACACAGCATCGACCAAAGAGAATAT
>JAEZQD010000064.1 GCA_023413185.1 Bacillota bacterium | reverse complement strand
CCGCCCTGCTCGTCAAAGTTTGCGGTAAACTCAATGTCCACGGGGTAGTCGTATATGCCGCTCAGCAGCGCAAGCATCTCGCGCATGACTTCGGGAAACCGCGTTGCCGACAGCAGGCGCTCAAACCCCAGCAGGTAGGGCACCGTTTTGGGGCGCATGCCGCGCTCGCGCATCACACGCATCGCGTCGTAATCCGGTTCGGCAAACAGCCCGCGGTCGGTGCGGATGTCGACCCCCAGCACCTCGTCCAGCGGCTTTGACACCAGCGCGTTTTCGGCAAGGTCTATCACGTCCACGTTGTGCTGCGAAAAGCGGCGTTCGTCGCCGTGGGCAACAAGCGGCGGGCGGGTGGGCATATCCAGGCTGACGATGCGCGCATAGTCGCCCGTTACACGGTCCACCGCGCGGGTACCAAGCCCGAACACAAGGCGTAGCATCCCCGCGCTCATGTCGATGCTTTTATCCCACACGTACAGGTTGGAGGAGTTGCCCACCCCCGCGAGGTGGGGAAAGAACAGCTCGCCGTGGTAGTCGCCCGACACACGCTGAATGAGCAGCGCCATCTGCTCGTCGCGGTCCAGCAGCCCTCTGCTTTGGCGGTAGGCGAGCGCGTCCTCGTTCATCATGCTCGCATACACCTGACGCACCGCCTGTTCAAACGCAAGGTAGCGTTCCTCCGGCGTGCCTTGGTTGGCGCAGAAGATGCTTTCGTACTTGCCCGCAAACGCGTTGCCAAAGTCGTCCTCCAGCAGTGAGCTTGAGCGCACGATAATGGGCGACTGCCCGAAGTATTCGAGCATCTGCAAAAATTGCTCGCGCATCGCGGCGGGAAACTGCCCCTGCAGCAGCTTTTCGCGCAGCTCGGGCGCGTGCTTGTAGTAGCCCTCGGGGGTCTTTTGCTTTACCCGCAGCCGCCACCAGCCGTTTTGCACGATGTAGGTGTAAAACACATCCGAACCCAGATAGAACGAGTCGTGCTGCTCGAGCAAGGGACGAAACAGCGCGCCGTTTTCGGTTTGCAGTATCTTTCTCGCAAGCAGCATGCCCACCGTCTTGCCGCCCACAAACCCGGTGCCAATCTGCCTGCGCTTAATCTTTAGCAGGTCTGCTAGGGTAAAGTATCGCCCGCACAGCTCGCGGATGCGCGTATGCCTGCCAATAAGCAGGTTTAATATCAGCTCCTTGGTGTCGGACTGCTCCCATTCGGGGCGCGAAAGTGCCGCCTGCGCCTCACGAAAGGTCACCTCCCAGTAGTCAAGCCGTTCATTGGACGGAGTGTGCTGCCAAAACAAAGCCGCGTTCTCGGCACTGGAGGTAATAGACACCACGCCGTCCTCCCCCAAACGGTGAGGCAAAAACATGGTGGGGGAATACCGCTCCCACACCTTAAGGGGATGGATATAGTAGCTCTCGTCCACATGGTACAGGTCGATAAGCACCTGCGTGGTTTCGCGTATGCGCGCAATTGTATCGTTGGTGTGCAAACTGCGCAGGATGGCAAAGTACGCCACCGTGTCGAGCTCGAACAGGTAGGGGCAGGTTATTTTAAAGAAGTTGCCGGTCATCAGGTCGGAGTGCCAGCTGGTCAACAGCTCGCTTAAGCAGTCAAACACATAAAAGGCAAAGCGTCCCTCGTCGGTGATAATCTCGTGAATGCGGGTGGCAAACGCCTCGAAGCCGTCGTCCGCCGCAATCTCGTACACGGCTGCCCCCGCGCCGTCATCCAGTATGGGGGCGTGCGACCCAAAGCGGATGTACACAAGCCTGCGCCCGTCGCTGTTCGCCTGACGGGCAAACGCCGCCGCCAGCGTACGGTAATCGTCCACCGAATCGGTCTGCCACACCACGTTATCGCCAAGGCGCAGGTAATCAATCGCCTCGTCCACGCCCGGGTTGCCGGTGCTTACACGGTTGTTAATCGCCACCATCTGTATGCCCTCCTTGTTGCCTGTCGTGCTGTTATGTATCGGTCCTGTCGCATTTATATGATCTGACGGTTCTTCCACCTACCGCTTGCCAGGCGGATGGAGAACACCACCGCGCGAAACAGCCAGTCGCTGCCCATGCCAAGCCAAACGCCCAACGCACCGAAGCCCAGCAGGTTACTAAACAGATACCCGCCACCCACGCGGAACACCCACATGGATAGAATGGCGACCGTCATCGTGAAATTCACGTCGTTTGCCGCACGCAGTCCGCTGGGCAGCACAAACGCCACCGACCAGAACAGCACACCCAGAATACTTACGCAAATCACCATCTGTCGCGCAAGGGCGGTGCCCTCCGCGCTTAGGTCGTAAAGCTTTAGTATGGGGTTCATCGTAAGGATAAGCACCACATATACAACCATTACCAGCAGCTGCGAGACGGCGGTAAGCCGCTTCATGTAGTACGACGCCTGCTTGTAATCCCGCGCGCCGATGCACCGCCCCACAACCGTAATGGCCGCCATGCTGATGGACGAGCCCGCAAGCATAGAGATAGACGCAAAATTTGCCGCCACGGCGTTTGCGGCAATGGCGGTGGTGCCAAACGCGGTAACCATGCCCTGCACCATAATTTTACCGATGTGAAACATGCCGTTTTCCAGCCCGTTGGGTACACCAATCTTTAATATCCGCTTAATGGTGTCAAACTCAAACCGCAGCGGGAATAGCTTGCCAAAATGAATCACATAGCGGGGCTTGCTCAGCAGCACAAACAACAGGATTGCGCCCGCCATTCTCGAAACAAGCGAGGCGAGTGCCGCACCCGCAACCCCCATGTGAAAGCCGTAGATCAACAGTGCATTTCCGCCGACATTGATCACATTCATGAGTACTGACGAAAACATCGACACCCGCGAATTGTTCATGGAACGAAACAGTGCCGCACAGGCGTTAAACACCGCAATAAACGGGTAGGACAGCGCGGATAGGTAAAAATACACCTGCGCGTCGTTCATGACGTCCGTCTCAATTCTGCCATATAAAAGCGAAAGAATCTGTCGGTTTGCAACAAGCCCTATGGCCATGATAATGACCGAGAACAGCAGCGTCACCAAAAACAGCTGCTTTGCAGAGCGATTTGCGCCGCCCGCATCCTCTCTGCCCAGGTATTGTGCGGTGATGATGGCGCCGCCGGTGGCAAGCGCCGTAAAGATATTGATAAGCAGCAGGTTTACGGCATCTACGAGTGCCACACCCGAAACCGCCGCCTCGCTCACCTGCGCCACCATCAGGGTATCAGCAATGCCGATGGTCGCCGCGAACACCTGCTCAATAATCAGCGGCACAATCAGCCTAGTAAGGTCTTTACGCGAAAACATCAATTTCATTATCCCCTTAACCGTATCGTATCGTACATAATAATAAACATGTCTGCAGCAGTTACAGCAGCTCGAACTCGCTGAGGTGAAAACGAACAAGCCCTTCGTCGCGCATGGCGCCCAGCTCGCGTGACAGCGCGCTTCGGTCCACGCACAGGTAGTCCGCAAGCTCGGTGCGTGAAAACGGAATGATAAACCGCGCCGACCCCTGCCTGCGCGACTGCATGCCCAGATAGGTTGTAATGCGCTCGCGAATCGTTTTTTTAGACAACAGCTCAAGCCGCTCGTGCATCAGCAGGTTTTTTTGCGCAAGCAGGTGCATCATATTCTCAACCAGCCTTGCGTGATGCGCACATCCCCGCGGGCACACCGAAACGATTCCCGTTGCGGGCAGCCACAGCACCTCGCTTTGGGCTCCCGCCGTGACCGTCACGGGGCTGTGCCGTGTCCCCGCACACGCAAACGCCTCGGCAAACAGCTCGCCCCGCTCTATCTTTGCAATAATCGTCCGCACGCCGTTTGCATCCTCGCGTTCTATGAGCACCTCGCCCAAAAGCACGATGCCAAGCTCGGGAACGCTGTCGCCCGCCAGCAGCAGAATATCACCCTTTGTATAGGTTTTAAACCGAGCGCGCAGGCAGTTGAGCACCTCGGCAATACCCTGCCTGTCCATGCCAATAAACAGCGGGCTTTGACTTAGCGTGTCCAGGTATCGCGTCATACCACCCACTCCACCTTCTTTTTATACTTCTTCGGTATATTTTTATAATTGTTGCATATGCAACAGACTAACCGTCCCCATTATAGTACAGTAAGGTTGTAAAAACAAGCACAGATACGATAAAAACCGATAAAACGAAAGGTTGGAATAACGATATGGTTAGACAGATGATAAAGATTGATGAGGTGCTTTGCAACGGCTGCGGTCTGTGCGTACAGGCATGCCACGAGGGCGCTATCGCCATGGTGGACGGCAAGGCAAAGCTGATGCGTGAGGATTACTGCGACGGTCTTGGCAACTGTCTGCCCGTCTGCCCCACCGGTGCCATCAGCTTTGAGGAACGTGAGGCACCCGCGTTTGTAATGCCCCCCGAGGCGCATCCTCATCACGCACACCCCCCCATGGGCGGCTGCCCTGGCTCCCGCGCGGCCGCCATCCGGCGTGAGCCCGAGGCGACAGAGCCCACCGCCGCACAACCTGCCGCCGAGACCCCCTCGCAGCTGATGCAGTGGCCGGTGCAGATTAAGCTGGTTCCCGTAAACGCCCCGTATCTCGACGGCGCGCACCTGCTGATTGCGGCCGACTGCGCGGCATACGCACACAGCGCGTTTCACAACAATTTTATGCGCGGCAAGGTTACCATCATCGGCTGCCCCAAGCTTGACGAGGGCGATTACAGCGAAAAGCTGACCGAGATGATTGCGCGCAACAACATCAAAAGCGTAACCATTGTCCG
>JAEZQD010000013.1 GCA_023413185.1 Bacillota bacterium | reverse complement strand
CCCCGAGGTCGATGGACTGCCCCTTGTTGCGCAGCATAACAGAATGGGTCTGTTCGTCCAGCAAAATATCGTTATAGTTTACAAGTGCCCTCAGTGCATCCCGCTCCTGCTGGGACGGGACGCGCGGTGCGTCGCTGTTTACACCCCAAGCCTGTGTAACCGGCGCAATTGTAATGTCAAACACGCCGCTTGACAAAGCACAGTAGGACACCGCCTTCTCAATTAAATCAAAGGTTTCCTTAGAAACGACCACATAATCCACACCCGCGTTCTCGTTAATCTTGTCAATCTCCGACTCGGCGCGATAAAGAGATAATCGGTCTTCGAAAAATTTCAGCTCGCTCATCGCTTGGCTGATAATCTGATTGCCTTTGTTTGCTCCGCTAGTATAAACCTGCTGGTCAATCGTTGTGCTCATTGCAAAACCATTGCCCGTAATAAGCTTTACCGAAAACAAATCTCCAATCAACGAGAAGGCGACGATCAGTATCAACAGTACTCCGCCTATAAGCGTAAGGATCAATCCATTTTTTTTCATTGGTGTTCCACCCTATTGTTAATCAAGTGCATTTTGGCTATAATACATGTGGGGAGATTACAATGTCACCTTTTTTAGTTCTTCTTAAGGTACTAGTCAATTTTATACGCTGCTGCGCGGTTCGTCAAGGTAAACAAATATACAGTTTGGGCTTAGAAGGTAATTGCGGAAATAGTTACTATTACCATTGACAAAGTATCGAGATAATGATATATTGTTAACAAGCAATCTAACATATTAAACACGGAGGGAAAGTATGAAAAAACTAATTGCAATTGCTGTTGTCGTTCTTACTGTTGCTATGATTCTCGTCGGCTGTTCTGGTGGGTTAAAAGACGGGACTTACAAAGCGGAGAATGCTGAGTTTTCTCATGGTTGGAAGGATTACGTTATCGTTTCCGTTTCTGGCGGAAAGGTAACCATTCAGGAGTTTGACGCGCTTAACGAAACAGGCGACAAGAAGTCGCTCGACCCCGATTACCGCGGCGCTATGGAGCCGGTATCCGGAACATATCCCGAGAAGTTCTTCCCTGAGATTATTGCAGAGTACAACGAAAAGGGCTCGGTAGACAAGATGGATAACATCACCGGCGCAACCGGTTCCACCGATTCGTTCAAGGCTCTTGTAACCGCAGCGCTTGAGAACGCTAAGAAGGGCGACACCGCTACAGCAATTGTAGCTGCTGCCGAATAATCAAAGCTATCCGCAAAGGCGTCCGAATCGGGCGCCTTTGTTTTTATGTCTGCGACACCGCAGATATCTTTTGATTTGTCGTTGTAAAAAATGCATGGGTCTGGTATACTGAATACAAATTGTGGTACAAGCTGTTGTTATACTTTTAAATTGTTGGGCTTATATGTATTGAATATAAGGCGGAAAGGCATGGTCATTGTAATGGCAAACGATAAACGTTTTGCGGTGTTAATTGACGCGGACAATGTATCGGGGAACTATATCAAATTTATACTCGACGAGATATCCAACGAGGGGATTATCACATACAAGCGCATCTATGGCGACTGGACCAAACCGGCACTGGGATCGTGGAAAAGCATTCTGCTTGAATATTCAATTACACCCATCCAGCAGTACGGTTATACAACAGGCAAAAACGCAACCGATTCTGCTATGATTATTGATGCGATGGACATTTTATACGCCGGTAATGTTGAGGGCTTTTGTATTGTGTCCAGCGACAGCGACTTTACCCGCCTTGCTTCCCGACTGCGTGAGTCGGGCATTACGGTGGTGGGCATGGGAGAGAAAAAGACCCCCAGCGCGTTCATTGCTGCGTGTAACAAGTTTAAATATCTTGAGGTTATCGCCAAAGAGATAGACACACAAAGCACCTCTAACAAAAACCTGGGCGCTGCCAACGCCAAGGATAAGGCTAAGCTCGGCTCAATAGCCAAAGCGATACGCACCATCTTAGACGAGGTGTCGGATGACGAGGGTTGGGCACAGCTCGGCGAAATCGGAAACATCCTGCAAAAGCGTTATCCCGATTTTGACGTACGTAACTATGGTTTTAGTAAGCTTAAGCTGTTTGTCGAATCACTCCACGAGTTTGAAACCCGATCGTTGGAAGGCAAAAACGGCAGCGCAATCATCTATGTGCGCAGTAAGCAGCGTTAACCCATATTAAGATACAATAAATCGCCTCATTGCTCACCCGTCTTGTCGGACGGTTGCAATGAGGCGTTTTTATCATTATTGGGGGCAGGGCAGTCTTGTGCGATACGACTGTGGCGTTATAATCAAAGTGGGTTAGTCATCCTCGGTCCCAAAATCGGCATTGCCGTAAACGGCCTTGGTTCGATAGATGCCATAAAGCAGATCCCCCAAGAACGCGCCATGACCGCGAACGGTGCGCCTGAGCCGGTACAAGTCCTGCGGGCTTTGCGACAGATAGTTTGCGCCTTCATCGCGGCTGAGCGTTGCGGCAAAGCCCATCTCGCTGATTAGTTTCACGGTCTCCTTGCCGATGATTCCATATGGATAGGTAAACGCGACAGGCATAACCCCGACCTTGTCGCCCGTTTCCTGCTGCAGAAGCAACACATCATTGTACAGTGCCTGTACATAGGCATCCAGCGCCTCATCCCTTTGCCGAGCGGTTCCGCGGCGGGCATCCTTTATGTATCGATTCATGTTGTAGCTTTGGTTGGCAAGCTCCACCAGTGAAGATTCGGTCATCTCACGCAGCTCGTTCCAACGAAGGTACGCAGGCTGTGCACTGCGCGGCAGCGCGCTTGCCTGATTGACCTTTTCACCCACAATCGAAAACACCGCCTTAACGTTGTACTTTTGCAACAATGAAAACGCATGGGTATACCCGCTTGCGAATCCACCGTCAAAGGATATCACGATGGGACGTACGGGCAGTGAAGCATTCGAATAGCAATACTCGACTAGCTCAGAGATATGAATGGGCGTGTAGCCGTTCTCTTTCAAATAAATCAGGTCATTTTCAAACTCTGTGGGGGTGATGCAAAACTCCCCGAGCAGCGACTCGTCGGTTGAGATGTGGTGGTATAAAAGAATCGGCACACAGACACGGTTTGTGATATCGAGCGCCGCCTTGCCCTGCGTGTTTACACTGCGTACCGCAAGCACTCCCGCAATTACCAACCCGACGATTGCCGCAACAGCGCAGAGTACTGCCCAAACCTTGTAATGTAACTGCTGTTTCATCTGCTCACCCCTAACAAGAAGGTTATGCCGAGGCGGCACATATAATCATATGTAGTTCATTCGCATACCATGCAAAAAACAGAAAACCACTGTATTATTTCGTGTTTTGTGTTAAAATAAAACAAACAAATATTAAGAATAGATTGGAAACGGGAATGTCATTTAACTTAAACAAGAACGATATTGTAACACTGGAGATTATGGATATAACAAGCGAGGGCAGCGGGGTAGGGCGCGTGGACGGACTGGCGGTCTTTGTCCCCATGACGGCAGTGGGCGACATGCTCGAGGTACGCATTACGAAGGTGCTTAAAAGCTATGCATACGGGATTATTGAGCGCATGATAACCCAAAGCCCCGACCGAATCCAGTCCGATTGTTCCGTATTCAAGCAATGCGGCGGCTGCACCTACCGTCACATCAGCTACGCGGCGGAACTGCATATTAAGCAACGGCAGGTATACGAAACACTTGCGCGCATCGGTGGGGTAAGGTTTGACCGGCAGCGGATTATCCCATCCCCGCAAACCGAGCACTATCGCAACAAAGCGCAGTATCCCGTGCGGGCGGATGCAAACGGCAGGTGTATCGCGGGTTTCTTTTCAAAGCGCAGCCATCGGCTGGTGCAAAGTGACGCGTGCGCATTGCAGCCACCCGAATTTGCAATGATTGTAGCCGATATTATGACGTATGCAAACGCCCACGATATCCCTCCCTACGACGAAGGCACCGGCAAAGGACTGCTGCGGCACATCTATCTGCGCAGGGCGGAGGCAACCGGACAGCTGATGGTCTGCCTTGTCATTAACGCAAAAGAGCTGCCCCACGCCGACGACTTAATCCGCGTATTGACGCAAGCGTACCCGTCTATTCAGAGCATCGTGCTTAACGTTAATACCGAAAACACAAATGTAATACTGGGTAAGCAAAACACCACCCTATACGGCACACACACCATTGAGGATGAGCTGCGCGGGGTCAGGGTGGCATTGTCGCCGCTTTCATTTTATCAGGTTAACCGCAGGGGCGCAGAGCAGCTGTACGACATCGCCGAACAGTACGCCTGCCCCGAGCGGGTTTCTCTGCTTATCGACCTATATTGCGGCGCAGGAACCATAGGTCTTTCGATGGCGCACAGAGCAAGCCGGCTGATTGGCGTGGACAATGTGCCCGAGGCAATTCAAAACGCACAGGACAATGCCCAGCGCAACGGAGTGCAAAACACCGAGTTTCTGTGCGCGGACGCGTCACAGGCAGCGGCAGAGCTGCAAAAACGCGGGCTGCGCCCCGATGCCGTAATCCTCGACCCACCCCGCAAGGGCAGCGATTACGCGTGTCTTGAAGCGGTGGCTGCCATGCAGCCCGAACGGATTGTGATGATCTCCTGCAACCCCGCCACCGCCGCCCGGGACATCAAGATTCTGCATGAAGAGTTCGGGTACAATCCCTTAGAAGCAACCGCGGTGGATATGTTCCCTCGGACGGCGCATGTTGAGACGGTAGTATTGATGTCAAGGGTTGAGAAGTGAGTGTGCGAAAAGTTCAGTAATACTGGGCTTTTCAGGATTTGAGAGCAAAAATCTGATGTTCGAAAATCATAAAAATATCGGTTCATGGAAACAAGTCCAAAGGCATGATTTTAGGCGTGACAGAGCGATTTAGATGTCGGTGTTTAACGAGTGGTCAGTTTAGATAACATAGGTTTGCGAGTGGTCGATTTAGATGTTTTTTGGATTTTGGGAGGTTGTGTGGTCAGGTTTGATGATGTCAAATTAACCGCCATAAATTAGATATGCTCTTTACAAGCCTGTCTAACTTTTGGGTCAAGGGTTTTATCAAGCGATACTTACTATACCTTCTTTTCTAACCAAGACAGCACATCATGAAGCATTAATCCAATATTACCAATCTGGCAATGATTTTCCGCATGTTCGTGCTTTGTATACACTTTTTCTTCAAGCGATTTTGCATTCCTTAATAATGAGACTTGTTTCTTATGCATTTTTATAGGAATAAAATGATCGTGCTGACCGGATAAATATAGGACATTCTGCGTGATTTGCTCACTGGACAGATTGTCAGCGTTTAAATTTAAGGAATACTCAAATGCGTCCAAAGGAGGCAGTTTTGTAATGTTAGACAACTGGTATGTCTGCCAACCTTGGATTCCTTGCTTCTGACTCACCTTAACAAAGGAGTTGGCCGTATATTCACGAAAATGCTTAATGAAAAACATCATTAACGCTCTGGCAAATTCAGGTGGAATTCTCGAATAATCAATTGCGTGGCCGGATGCGATGACATTCTTTATTCTTGGCTCAAAAGCGGCAGCTCTAATGCAAAACCAGCCGCCCATCGATAATCCGAATATGGCAGCCTCATCAATGTTATAGTGGTCAAGAATGGATTTTACCGGCCTTTCCCAACGGTAATCAAGTGGAATGCCTTGCTTGATTAACATATGCCCTTGCCCGGGACCTTCAAATCCAATTGCATCAAAACCGTTCTGCGAAAAATATTTTAACATGAAGAACCATTCTTCCACAAAGGAATCAAATCCGCCATGAAGAAGGATCGTTCCTTTTTTTGGCCCAATGGCATCAAATCTTATGATGGGTATTCTACCAATTTCATAGGGTACCATCTCTCTTTTGAAGTGTTCTTCGCTAACAGCTTTATAAAATACTTCGGAAAACTTGTCATAGATTGCTTCTTTTCGGGCACGATCATACATTGCGTAAAATTCCGAAGACCGGCAGTAAATGGCCGCGTTCAGCAATCTGCCCTCTTGTTCGGCACGCTCGGCAAACCGCGTCATTGTCTCGGTCCAATCTTGAAAAGTCTTTATATCTTTGCCCATGCTGACGCAATCTTCAAACTTAGCCATACCGATGGAGTGCCATCGGTTCAACTGAAAGTTAAATACCTTCTGATTATGAAATGGGTAATATCCGACGGGGAAATTAACTATGTTTTCAGACATTTTATACCTCCAAAATTATAGTTTATCTTATTAACAGCCCATAAAAATACATTCGTCTTAACTGAACCTGCGCCTCCATATGATTGGAAAGATGTTTCTCCCATTTGCCTTCTTTCACAATCTCGTTAAATTTTTCTGTGACGAGCCAAATTAATTCGGGAGACAGGGAAGGGTCAATTTCACCTTTTAATTGCGCTTGCTGAATATTTTCCAGGTATCTTTTCTTTATTTCTTCTGTAACGGAGTCAATATCGATAATCTCTCTGATAAATTCACATCTCATCGATGAGAAGAACTGCATTCTCCAGGCGGTCATCATCTCTACTTTTTCTGGATAGGATAGCGTGAGGCCATTGATTTCGTCGAACCTCCCGAATCCAGTCTGCATTAGTTCCTCCCGAATCGTTTTAATCAAATCATTTTTGTCTTTAAAATATTTATAAAAAGTTACTTTGCTTACTTTCGATTTTTCACATATTTCTTCGACTGTAACCCTTTTAATACCATACTTAAAGAATAAGTCTTTTGCAGTATCAAGTAAGGATATATACTTTTTTGATTTTGTTTTCATATTCAAATATCACTCCAAATTAATTTACGTTATAATTTATATTTACGACTACAGTTCATATTATATAAAATAGTAAACTTATTGTCAAGTGCTGATTAGAAAACGGGGTGGATTTTTTTCAGCAGTGTTTAAATACTCTCCCTCAACACAAAATAAGGCACTCTATGATTAGAAAAAATCATAGAGTGCCTTATTTTGGTGCTTATTTCTCCACATCCACCGTCAATCCGGACTTGAATTCCACGGTGAATTTGTCCTCGTAGACAGTGACTTTTTCAATCAGCCGCTTGACAAGAGGCTCGTCGTATTCAGTAATGGCGGTGGGCTGCTTCCGCAGGAACTCGCCCATGTCGGCAATGCGTTTTTTTAGTTCGTCCCGCCCAATGATCTCGAGCTGTACTTTTTGTTTTTCGTCACGCAGGCGGTAAATTTCATCGCCCACTTTATCATATTCTGCCTTTGAGTTAGCCAGCTTCACGAGCTCAGCCTGAAGTTCCCCCAGGCGCTTGTCGATGTCGGCAAGGGTGGTGTCATTTTCATGGCTGAGGACGGTTTCGATGTTGTCTTTAAGGATGGAAAGGAAGGAATCCTTTTCGCAGAGAGCCTGATTGATAGCGGCAACCAGCACCTGCTCAATGGTGCCCTCCAACACCGTGCGGGCATCACAGAATTGGCCGGTGTTTTCCAACCTGCTGATGCATCGCCAGACAACCGATTTTTTCCCTCGGTTGTTCCAATGAATCCTACGGAAAAATTCGCCGCAACCTCCGCAGATAATCATATTTGAAAAGGAGTGCGTACTGCTGAAGGTTCTGTTTTTCCCATTCGGGCTGGTGTGGACGATTCGGCGGCGGATAAGTTCCTCCTGAACCAGCATGAAAATTTCACGCGGTATAATGGCCTCATGGCTGTTTTCCACATAATACTGCGGAACATGTCCATGGTTCTTTACCCTCGTCTTCGTGAGGAAGTCTGTGGTATATGTTTTTTGCAAGAGGGCATCGCCGATATATTTTTCGTTCCGCAAAATCTGATTAATGTTGCTGGTGTGCCATTTTTCCCTGCCCGCACCGTTCAGAATGCCGTCCGCCTCCAGCCCACGGGCAATTTTCAGCATACTGGCACCCTCAAGGTATTCCCGGTAGATACGTTTTACAATCTCAGCTTCCTCTGGAACAATGATTAGTTTCTTTTTTTCATCCTTGGTATACCCGAGAAACCATTTGCAATTGACTTGAATTTCGCCCTGCTGATAGCGGTATTGCAGACCAAGTTTCACATTCTGGCTCAAGGATTGACTTTCTTGTTGAGCAAGCGAAGCCATGATGGTGAGCATTACCTCGCCCTTGGAATCCATGGAGTTAATGTTCTCCTTCTCAAAGAAAACGGGTATGCTCTTTTCCTTAAGCTGCCGGATGTATTTCAGGCAATCCAGGGTATTTCGGGCAAACCTGCTGATGGATTTTGTAATGACCATGTCGATGCTGCCCGCCATGCACTCGTCAATCATGCGGTTGAATTCCTCGCGCTTTTTGGTGTTGGTACCGGATATGCCATCGTCTGCATAAATACCCGCCAGTACCCAGTCCGGGTGACCGTTGATGTAATTGGTGTAATGCTCAATCTGGGCATCATAGCTGGTGGCCTGCTCGTCGCTGTCTGTGGACACACGGCAATAGGCTGCCACACGGAGTTTGGGATTGTCATCTTCGGTCTTTGGCAGCCCGGCTTTTTTCCTTGCCGGAAGTAGTGTAACAGTCATTTTTTCTTCCACTTTCACTGTTCCTCACTTTCTATCAGGCTGTAGGCATATTCCGCTTGCTGGAACGGGTCGTCAAACCGCTCTATCCCTTCGTTGATGCAGAAGGCAGAGGGAAAGATGACCTCTTTTTTTACTTCTGGTTCGCGGATTCGTCCGAGTTTTTCCGCCCGCTTGATACGTTCCGTTTCAGCAGCCGTAAACGTATCAGCGTCAATAATCGCCGGATAATACTCATCGCCGAGATAGCGTTTGTTCTGAAGCATCCTGCCGATTCCCGCATGGAAGGCTTTAATATTAGCTTTATTTGCTGCTGTTGCCAATGAATCGCCGGTCAGATAGGACTGAAATAATGTTTTAATCTGCTCGGCGGCTTGTTTATCAATTACGGCTTTACCGTTTTCAATCCGGTAGCCATATGGTGTGTGGTTCATTTATCTCACCAGCCTTTCTCTTAGCGTAATGCCACATTTTAATTCAAACCCGATTTCCGTTCGAGAATATACAAGTATCCGCTCTACAAAGCGGGTAAACAGTTCACCGTCAAAGCCCTTCAGCATCGGCGCCTTTGTGGCGTATTGCAGAAGCTCGCTGACCTCATGCAGGTTTATATTGTCGCTGTTTATGAAGCGGGATATGGATTCCTTCTGGCGCTGTATACGCTCGGCTTCCTGGAGAAGTTCATTATGGCTCTTTTTGTAAACAGCGGGTTCAAGATATTTCTTCGTCATTAGACTGACCAGTACATTTTGCTGCTCCGTATTTTCTTCCAGCTTTTTATCGAGGTCGTATAGTTTCGCCATACTGTCTTCGGAGTTGATGCCGCGAAGGTCCATCAGCAGGGGTCTTAAGACGATTTGATGACCAAAAATGAGTTTGTTCATCATGGTTATAAACGCATATTCGAAATCAGGCTCCGCGATGTATTTCATGGAGCATCTTTCAGCGTCTGTTATGTGATTGGTACAGCACCAGGCAATATTATGCCTGCCGGTGGAGTGGATGCGGCGTTTGAATTTGCCGCCGCACTGACCGCAGATGATTTTGCCAGAAAGCGGGTAACGGTTCTGGTACTTCTCGTTATATTTCTCCACGCCTTTTTCTTTGCTGTGCTGTTCTATGATTGCCTGCACGGCTTCAAAATCTTCGTGGCTGATTATCGCATCATGATGATTTTTAATCAAGAACTGGTCTTTTTCGCCGTAATTATAATGACGGTTAAAGTGTGTATCGGTGTACGTCTTTTGAAAGATGGTATCGCCTGTGTACTTTTCGTTTCCGAGCATCCCGTGTATGGTGGTTGATGTCCACCTGCCGCCATTTTTACCTTTGAGTCCGCGCTCGTTGAGCTCTTTTGCAATCTTGTGAGCACCTTTCCCGAATAATGTCTCCGAAAAAATGAGCCGGACAATTTCAGCCTGCGATTCATTCACAACAAGTTGACCATCAACGGCATCATAGCCGTAGGGCGAACATCCGATTTTATAGGTACCGTTTTGAAACCGGCGCTGTATCGACCACTTGTTGTTTTCCGCAATAGAGACCGACTCGCTTTCAGCCAGTCCAGATAGGATTGACAGCATGAGTTCGCTTTCCATTGACCCTGTGTTGATATTTTCGCGTTCGAAATATATGAAAATGCCGACACTGAGTAGTTTTCTAACAAGTTCCAGACAGTCCGTCGTATTTCGGGCGAAGCGGCTGATAGATTTGGTGACAACAAAGTCGATGTTCCCATTTTCACAGTCGGCAATCATCCGAAGGAACTCGGGGCGCTTTTCCTTTTTCGTGCCCGAAATGCCCTCATCGTAATAAATGCCAGCGTATTCCCATTCAGAATTAGCCCGGATGAAGGATTCATAGTGTTTAATCTGTGTCTCCAGGCTTTCTATCTGCTCGTCACTGCCCGTAGAAACACGGCAGTAAGCCGCAACACGTAGCTTCCGCTTTTCAGATGAAGCTGTTGTATTGGGCGGGATCTTCGTTACCTTTTTCAATTTCTCACCTCCTCGTTCAGTTTTACATGTTACCTCTAAAACTCAGTAATAGCAACGGTTTGCGGGCATAATCTGTGCCAGTGCAGGCGAGAAAGATTCGCGGTTTAGTGCGGTTATCTTGTTGAATTCTGACAAGGAGATAAGTCCGTTTTGAAGCAAGGTTTCGAGTATTCCCTGCGCCCGCGCGTAATCCATTTCGCGTTGCAGTTGTTCTTGAGAAACAGGCAGCTTTTCATAATACATTGCCGATGTTTCATTCGCGGCATCACTCGTAAACCGCTGTTTTTGTGTGTTCGTCATATGGCTACCTCCGATGAAATGAGATAATAAATTCCCTCACAATCCAAAGGACAGCGAGGGAACGGTTGGCAACTGAAAACAGGAATTATTCAGTTTTTATGAATGCGTCGGTAAACCCCGCCGCCTTGACTTTAGCGAGCATTGCTTCGGCATTCGACTTGACGGAATACGCACCGACCTGAACCCGATACAGCTTTTTCTGCTCAGTCGGCGTTTCGGGCTTCGGAGGCTCACTTTCTGCAAGCAGTTTTTTGACCTCGGCACGGAAGGTGTCCATGCTTTTACCGTGCTTCGGCCACCAGTGCATGACATCACCGTGGTTACTGGCGATCCCCAGTTTGTAACCCTCCGAGTGGCAAATGATGTTTTTCTCGGTCAGCCCATACTGCTTGCAGAGATATACGCAGAGCTCCACAGCTTGCCTGTAAACGGCATTAAAATACGAGGCATCGGTCAGACCGTCCTCGCAGATTTCAAAGCCGATATATGAATCATTGCCTGAGCCGTTCTTACCGCTCCCGCAGTGCCAGCCGCGCATATTCCACGGCAGCGTCTGGTAAGTTGCAATGGAGCCATCCGCCAGCTTGCCAATAAAACCATGAACACAGACCTGTCGTCCGTCTGGCTTATCCTGATTCCAGTGGTTGTTGTACTGGTTCTTGCCAAGGCGCCCGTCATCCGGTCCGACATAGCGTTTGAGGTTCGGGTTGTTCGCCCCGGTGGAATGCACCATGATGCCCCTCGGCGTAATGGTGCGCCCCACCTTGTAGCAGGCGTTGTTTGTAAGTATAAGTTTATGAAGCTTCATTTACTTGTCCTTTCCACCCTTGGTGTGCAGTTGAGAGAGTATCTCCTTAACCTTATCGGGGATAGGCAGACCGATACGGGCCGCGTTTTCCAAAATGGACAGTCCCTCGTTGGAGAGATAAAAAAAGATGACTGCGGTTCGAATCCCGCTGCCATCTCCGATAATCTGCTTATCTATGATATGCCCAACCGCAACCAGTGCAAAAATCAACACCTTCTTTACGATACCCCGAAAACCAATATCGCTCGATAGCTTTTTCTCCACGATAGCCGCAGCAACTCCGGAGAGGTAATCTAAGGTGACAAACGCCAGCAACGCATACAGAAAACCATCCATACCGCCAAGAAGCCACCCCAGCCAACCGCCCAACCCTACTAGTGCAAACTGAATCCAACTCCAGATATCCTTCATCATTCGGTACCGTCCTTTTCATATTTATCACCGGTTATTTTCTTGTACTGCTCCGGGGTAATTACACCTTTGTCGACTGCAATCTTGACCATCTTTTTTGTCCATAGCCTGCTGTCATAATTTCTTTTCACAATTTCAAAAGTCATGTCTATGTCCTCCTCAAATACTTAATAGGTTCTGAAATTCTAAGGCCGCCGCTATACGTTCCTGCGCAGAGGGCTCCGGCGCGGGCGGCGGAGCGTTAATAATCTTCTGCATGGACTCTAGCGCCTGGGCATCCGACAATGTCTCGTCAATACCATAATAGCTGCGCATAGCGGAGAGCTCCTGTACTGCCTGACATACGTTGCCTCTTACCTCCAGTACATGAGGGAACACCTCAACCGCCGGGAACTGTTGCTTGACTCTTTCCGGTGTAGCCACTTCACCGTTTGGGAACATATACGTTTTCTTACCGCTAAAAAGCTCTAATTTAATCATTGTGATTCTCCTTCCTTACTTGTAATACCTTAATGTCTGGGCATGCCGTATCGGTGTTAATGTACTCTCGTTATAATAACGCCCTTTGGCAAAGACCACATGGTCCTTAAATCCGATTGCTGCGCAGCTTACCACAGGCAATTCTGGCGTAAGAATCGTTGTGCGAACCAGTGTGTTGTCAAATGAAAAACCAAGTGCTTTTTTGCTTGCCGAGCTCTCAAGCCCAAGAAACACCGCGCAGCCTCTATCTGAAGTATTGCACCCGCTTAAGCCGATGTTTGGGGAAGTGGAAACAAAGGATTGCTTCACCAGTGCTTTGGAATAGATGTCAAACCCGGTGTTTCCGTTATGAAATAGAAAGTAATCGGAAATCGCGGCATACGCGCAGGGAAAGTACCCGTTGTTGTTTGAAGTAAGCGCGGCTAGTGCAGTACGGGTAAGGCTTGCGGTATATGCATCTACGTTGGTTAACATGGAGCCGCTCGAGTTACATCCGCCCGCAAATACAGCGTGAGTGCCGTTAGAAATGCCCACAAGAGCAATGCGTGCGGCCGATAGGGCTGTGGGCGTAGACCGTACCAAAGTTGCCGAATACGCGTTGGTAATGGTTGAAGCAGTCATAGTACTGACCGTTGCAGAGGTATTTCCTCCTGCAAACAGCGCGTAGTTCCCGACCGACGTCCCGCCGAGGGCCGCCCGCGCTGAACTGAGCGCCGTGGGATTGGTTCGTATTAAGCTATCGCTGAACGCGTACACACTACTGGTCGGAACGATGTCGGTTGCGGTTGAAAGATATCCTCCTGCAAACAGTGCGTATGCGCCGACACTTGCCGCCGCTGCAAAGTAGGGACTATTTGTTGTGTTGAGAGAGAGCCCGCCGAACGACGTAAGACTGGAATCAAAACAATGGATGGGCGGGTTGCTGACAGAGTAATCGTTGAAGTAAGAAAACAAATAGGAGTTACTGCATACAAGAATCTCACGCGTACTGCCTCTGGCATCGAGAACCAGATCAATCC
Source organism: Bacillota bacterium (assembly GCA_023413185.1). GTDB lineage: Bacteria > Bacillota > Clostridia > Oscillospirales > Ruminococcaceae > Acetanaerobacterium. Next base: position 108,147 of record JAEZQD010000013.1, on the reverse strand, counting down.
CGGGCACAAAAAGCTGCCGGAAAAGCTCCTGCAGATGCCCCAGACTATTCTTAAGGTACACACGCACAAGCTCCGCCAGGCATGCTGCCGCATCCTTGTAGCGCATCCGGTTTATCGTTTTGCCAGCGTCGCTTTTAAGTAAAACCACAATGGAAGTTCACCACCCTTCTAGTAGGTAAAGATCAGCGTCTGATTGGGCACCTCCGAAAAATCCGTCGTTGTACTCGGCAGAATCACGGCGTTCCTTACCTGTGCCATGGTTTCGTCAAGTTCTCCACCTGCCACAAGCCTTTCGCTCATGGTCTGTGCTGCGGACGTGCGCATGAAATCGGTGACAGCCGCAAGCATATTCCAGGCGTTTTTCTCATCGGATGAAACATGTGATGCAGTATCGTGTTTGTGCTGATCGATGATGGTAAAAAGGTTTCCCGCTGCATTCTCATCAAGAATGTTTTGAATGGCGGCAAACCACGCTTCGAACTCCGCTTGGTTTTCATCAAGTTGGGTGTTCATTTGTTCCAGCAATGCTGCAATCTGTCCGCTGACCATTGCCTGAGTCTCAGATAGCAGTGTGTTTAGCTGTGCGGTGTACTGCGAAGTGTCTATGGTTACCACTGTCTGTGTCACAATACCGCACAGCTCTGTATTGAGCCGTTGGTCGGTTATGTTTGCTTGAGACAGAACAACCACGCCGTTGCCAACCAGAATATCGGCAAGCGCCAGTTCATAGACGTCGGCATCGCGTTGCAGGGTGGGAGCAATAGGGGTACTGGAGTTTGCCCCTTTCTTAATAGAAACCGAAATGTTGCGGTCGGCAAGGCTCCAGCGAACCACCACCCGGTCGATTCGTTTGAGTATTCCATCAGCAGTATCAAGTTGAGTCGTCAGCGGCTCGGTGTTGTGATAGAAGTAACCGTTAATCCACGCCTTTCCGGGAAGGATGGAGATATTCATACCCGTGTCCGTCTGTACCATAAGGTTGGAGGAAGGGTTGGGGAAGATTCCGTTGCCGATAAACGAAGAGAAGTACTCTGCCCACTCCTCAGCCTTGTAGCGGCGGTCGCCGCTGATAGAATTAAAGAAACTGGATTTCTGCATTTTGATATTCACCCCTTAGATTAAAAATGCGGTGCCACTTGAGTTTAAAACTTGTTTTTAGACTTTTCACCTCAAACGGTTCACTTTCTCGTATAATGACGGCAGGCTCTCGCCAAAGGTTACGGTAATCTGCGTATTGCCTTTTTGGTAGGATTCCGTAATTTCCGTAATCCGCACATCCATCTTAATACCCCAGCGTTTATCCACGCAGGTGACCAGATCGCCTACATCAAAATCGGTTTTGTATAAAAGGCTGCCTGTGACATTTACATTGCTTTCAAAGCTTAGCGTTTCCGTGTATTGTTCCAAGTCTTTTTGTCCGCGAGCGGACAAAAGCTGATGATATTGGGCGAGGGTCAGTGTTTTTGTCGTCGTACCTTCCTTGTAGGAACGTTTGATATCGCCTGCTCCGATGAACAACTCGTTTCTTTCATGTCCGGCATATGAGCCGACCGCAACCACCACCCTGTCTGCGGCAAGGGCGGTTTCCTCTCCGCCCACATACGCCACGGTTCGCAGGTTTTCGGTGCTGACGGTAAACTCCTGCTCATAGATGTTGTCAAACTCCTGCGAAAAGACGCAGGGTCGGTTTTCCGTCTGATATGCCGTTAGGTCTCTGCCTTTGTATACCTTAAAGACGTGTGTTCCGTCACGGATATCTGTTGTAATCCGCAATCCCAGCATTGCACTCTTTGCCACCGTTTCGCAGGCAAGCAGGCAGGACAGGTACTGCTCGCCTTGGTAATAGATACTACCGCTCTGCAAGTCGGGCGGGTTCGCTTCAAGGCTTAAACGGGGAATGGCTCTTGCAGTATTCACCGGGGCCACAAGATTTTCGTTTACAATCCTGCGAAGGATGTTTTGACCGGTATCGGTCACCAAGATAGGCAGAAGAACAATCCGTTTGTCCAGCCAGCTTGTAAGGAATCTGCCCTGCACCTCGATTTCCTCCATGCCGTAGGCGTTTTTGCGGATGGACACATACTTTATCTCAGCCATCTCGCTGTCGCCCTTCTTCATCAGCAGATTGCCTTTGTGCAGTAGTTTGCTATTTGACTCGGTAAAGGGAGCCAGTAGCTTAAACTCCCCGCAGCCCCAATACCGCCTTGTCCAGAGCAACGAGGCGATTTCATCAATCACTCCCAAAAGGGAGAGGGCGTTGTCGTAGATATATAGCTCCATTCTCACACCCCCAGATATTTATTGTTGTGATAGACCGACACCTCAAGATTGTTCTCACCGGCGGCAGCCGAGTAGCGGAAAAGATTATCGCCCGGAACAAGCTGAAGAAAGGTGCTGTCCACATCAAGGTATCTCAAAGCATCTGTTACAGCACCGTTGTGCTTAAGGGTACATCGCTTTTTGCCGTAGTAGGTGGAAACAGTCAGAAGGTCACCCGCCAAAAGGGTCAGGTTGTTAAAGCAAATGTATTCGCCGGTGTCCACATTGAGGATTTCCGGGTTGCTGATGGTACCGGTTGCTCTGAACTCCACCCGAATACCCGTGCCCACATCCCCCGCGTTATACACGTTAACAATGCGGGAAGGTTCCCTGTAGCCAAGCTCTATGCCGGTATCCATGGGTATTTCCGTTTCAAATTCCAGGTTGCCAAGCCATGAAGCCACCGCTGCTTTGGTTTCGGCTTTTTCTCTCCAGAAGGGATCAAGGCAAAGGAGATTGACCGTAAATCCCGCAAACACTCCAGGCTTTGCATAGACCGGCGCATTGTTTGCCTTACAGTCAATCATGCGAATAAAGTCGCCGTAGCGGTAGGTCAGCGTTGCGGAAAGCTGCGGGTTTAGCACCTTGCTCAATCGCCTGCGTAGGGTAAGCATATCATCCTTTTTGCGGGACCTGATACTACCTACTATCTCGATCTCACGGCTTTCAATTCGGTTGCCCACATAGGTGTTGCCATCCTGCCCCATGGAATTGACAGAGTAGATTGTATTGCGCATATCGCATAGGCCCGACACATCATCGGTGTGATACAGGCTATCGTGAGAAAACTCGATGCTCTCGCCATTTTGGTTTGTATATATTAGTTTTTCAATTTTGCGCATATCACACCATCCTTGCTGCCTGCCTGAATTGCCTTGCGGCCTCCCGTTGAAGAGACAAATAGTCGTATTGAGGGGTATAGATGTTCTGCACAATCTGAATCCCGTCTTGTTTGGATAACAAGTTGCCTTGAACAGGTGCTCCGGCGTAGGCAAAGCGTCCCGATAAATCAAAGCCTGAGGGGATAGCTGACTGAATATCCGTTGTCACGGCGCTCATGGCTTTCAAAAACCCAGCCGCCAAGCCCTGCGCCATGTTTTCTCCGATACCGGCAAATACCCTAGAAGGGGAACGGATGCCGAGCAGGTCTTTTATCCCGTCAATCAGGTCGCCGAAGAATTGACCAATCATATCCCTCAACCAGTTGCTCATAGACTTGATGCCTTCCCACAGACCTTTTACGATATCTACGCCGATGTTCCATACCGCCTGCACCGCTTTTCCAAGCCCGTTTACGAGCGCCGTGATAATCTGAGGGAGCTTTGCTACAAGCTGCGGGATAGCTTTAATCAAGCCCTCCGCAAGCTGAACAATTAGTTTGATTCCCATATCGACTATCACCGGTAGGTTGTTGGTTATGAAGTTGATAATCCCTTCAACGATTTTCGGTAAGGCGTCGATTAGGAGCGGCAAGGCATTTAACAGACCTGTTGTAAGCCCTTCAATAATGGCAAAAGAGGCTTCGAGTATTTTATCCAGGTTGGCAATCAGGGTCTCGACAATGGTAATGATGGCCTGTATGACGGCGGGGATGAGTTCCGGTAATGCTTGCCCGATGCCGGTGGCAAGGGTCACGATCATAGAGAGCGCCGCCTGTAGCAGCGCAGGCAGGTTCGCAACAATGCCGTTAACCAAAGACAGCACCAGCTGTAAAGCGCCTTCGGTTAACTGCGGAAGAGAGGAAATCAGCCCTTGCAGAAGGGTAAAGATCATCTGACTAGCTGTATCGATGAGCATTGGAAGGTTATCAATAACGGCTTTCCCGATAGAGCCGACAATCTCCATGCCGGTACTGATGATTTGCGGCATGCTTTCTAGGATTATGTTCGCGATACCGCCCATCGTTGTGCCGATGACGTTGCTGATTTTACCCCAATCTCCTCCGGCGTCGTTTAAGCCACGTGTAAAGTCCCCAAGCAGTGTAATTCCATCATCTGCAATCAGCTGAAGTTGCGGGAGAAGAACCATGCCGAGTGCGTTTTTTGCAGCACTGGTTCCGGCCTTGATTCGCTGAATACTGTCGTCGAAGTTACCCAGCTTTGCGAGGGCGTCCTCGCTCATTACTGCGCCCATGCGCCTGGCTTCCTCGGTAAGTGCCGCGATACCCTGAGAACCCTGCGCAATAAGGGGGTTGAGTTCCTGCGCCGACTTCCCGAATATCTGAATGGAAAGCGCGTCACGCTCCGCACCCTCTTCTAATTTTGCGAGGGCGTCGATGGTTTCCCAGTAAACCGTTTCACTGTTGCGCAGGGAACCGTCGGTGTTCGCTACGGAAACGCCGAGCTTTTCATAGGCAGCGATCATCTGTTTGTTGCCGTCTCTTGCTACGTCCATGGATTTAATCTGCTTTGCCATTGAGCCGGTGAGGGTATCAAGGGAGACGTCGACCAATTCGGCGGCATATTTGTATCCCTGCAGGCTTTCGGTCGACATACCGGTAACGGTGGACATGGTGAGAATTTCATCGGCGTAAGCGGCAGCACCTACGGATAGTTCGGTAAGTGTTTTTGCGACACCTACAGCGGCGGCACCAATGGCGGCAAAGGCGGCAGCCATAGCTGCCCCGACCCCTTTGAGAACACCACCCAGTTTTTCAAACCTTCCGCCCGCGTCAGTCGACCGTTCGCCGGATTTCTTTACCTCGTCGCCAAACTGCCGTGCTTGCTTTTCGGCGTCATCAAACTCATTGCCAGTGGTATTGAGTTCCTTGCTGCTCTGCTCCAAGGCTGATGTAAGCTGGGTCTGTTCACGTTCCATGCCGTTGAGTGCGGCTTTGGCATTATTGAGCTGGATTGCCCAGGACTGTGTGCGCCGGTCGTTCTCACCGAAGGAGGACGCCGCATTGCCTAGCGCCTTTTCCAGCACTTCAACCTTGTATTTTTGCTCTTCTATTTCCTTGTTCAGCACGCTGTTTCGGGCTGTTAAAGCCCCGACGCTTTTATCCTGTTTATCAAACCGGGAAGATACCAGGTTCATCTCGCTGCCCAGCACCTTAAAGGACTGGTTGATCTCTCGCAGCGCATTTTTGAATTCCTTTTCACCTTCGATGCCGATTTTGAGGCCGAAATCGTCCGCCATTTATGCTCACCTCCTCAAAATGGGCATGAAAAAGGAGCAATCTTTCGATTACTCCTTTTGATTTTGTTATTGTTGCAGTATTATTATACTTTTGTCATAAATGCACGAGCCGTTTTCAAAGGTGCAAAAAATTGAGCATTGCCATCGGATGAAAATTTCATATCTGCTAGACCCGTTAGTCCGAAGCAAAGCTCGCTTGCTGTGAATACACACTGGGCATTGGCTCTTTCGTCCTTCCCAGAGTATAATTTCCAGTTCAATGCTTCTCGTACAAGGCAGTAATCCTTGCTAACCTCACCCGTGACCGTAATGCCAAGTGCCGTTCCTTCTGGGAAAACGATATTTTGATACGCCGTAGGTAGGCACCGAATAGAGACATCCATCACTGCTTCCCAATGCTCACGCCTTTGTATCGGAGACAGAGACAATGCGGCGCGAATCTGTTGCTGATGAATCCAGTGTTCCGTATATTCCCTCGCCTGGTCAAACCAGTTGGCAGAATGATTTTCCCCTGCCCATGCAACAGGAATTCCTTCTCCGAACGGGTCACAACTGATAAAGTAGTCATACAATTCGTTTTTTAGCGTTTTGAATAACGTCAGGAGAACGCGCGGACTGATGCGACGTGTTACGGTAACCCATTCGTCGGCCAACCTATCAATGAATCCGACCAACTCATCATATGATGTTATCGGCGCATCAGGCGGCAAATTTAACTCATCCCGCCCTAAAGACAGCCGCCGTGAAGTGACGTCTACAAGGTGAGAGAATACGTCTTTTACCGTCCATTCTTCATATGCTGCAATGCGCGTCCAAACATTTGGCTCAACAGAAAGCAATATCTTATACAACTGTTCATCACAGTCCTTGAGTAACTCATTCGTAAAAATAGGTTGTAGTTCTTGTAACATGGGTCCGTCTCCTATATCATCATGATCTATCAATCGTAATACGTCTTCAACAACTTGAGTATACCAAAATAATCAGCATATATCAAATACTAGTAGGAATAATATCGTCTATTGTCATCATCCGTTTTGGCTTTTCTATGCCAATAAACTGTTTGTGGCAGGCCCACAGGTCCAGAAACAGGCCGATGGGCATGAGCCAGAAATCCTCCGCGCCCATACCCATCTGCACCGTTCCGTAATAAAGAAGCCGGATAAACAACTCCGCGTCGCTTACCCGACTTTCGCGTTTTTTGAGGAAGCTTCGTCCTCGCCTTCCACGTTGCGCTTGGTGCCTTTGTACATTGCGTCCATAATTGCATTTTTGTAGTCCGCAAGGTCAAACGGGGAAGTAAGCAGTTCAACCATCTCTTCGGTTAGAACCGCTTGTTTGTCCGAGTTTTGCATGTTGTGAATCAAGATACCCTGATTGGCTAAAAGCGTAATCAGCCACACCACTTCATCCAGCGCCATCTCAAAGTTCTCGGATTTCATCAGCTTATCCCCGAGGTTTTCAAGCCCGCCATACCGTTTGGCAATTTCCTTGGTCGCCTTCGTGGTCAAAACCAGTGTGTAGTTGGTATCTCCTATTTGGATTACTGCTGCTCTGTCATTATCAATCATTCACCGCTACCTCCCATATTCGAAATATTGTCCAGCCACGCCTTTGCTCCGGCTTCCGTGTCAAAGATAGCCTCGTCCTTCCATACGCCCAATCTATCCAGTAGAACGGTCCCCTCAATCGTAGGCGTTTGAAAATTGATGGCTTCGCCCTTGGTTTCAAGACTTTCGTTGGGGATTCCGAATTTCACTTTGTGAAGCCATATCGCACGGTAGCCCCTTACGCTGTCCTTAATGGTTGACGCATAGAACCCAACACCCACAAAGGCACCGTCATCATCCCCTTTTGCCGTTAGCTTTTTGCCTGCGTTTGGCGTTGTTAATGTGGTTACTGTCTGTCCCAGCAAAAGGGCAAGCACTTCATATCCTAAGTGGTCGCCGTTTAGAGTCAGCTTGCCGGATTTGAATTCCTTGATGTTCTCAATCAACCGGTTATCGCCGTATAGTTTTCCCTCAATCAGTTCAATGGAGAGGTCTGCCTTAATTGCATACGACATCACCATCCCGCTTGTGTAGGTCACTGCAGTATCCGTTTCGGTAACAGGTGCGCAGATAAGGTATTTCAGCCCGATTCCAGCCATAGGTTATTCCTCCTACAATCCATATTCTTTTGCCGTATCGATGGCATAGTGATGATAACCCGTATCATCCTCATGCCCGATGTATCGGCGGTCGGTAATCGTAAAATCAGCTTGCAGGAGCAATCCCACAAGCTGATTATTTGTTTTTACATAATTGTTTTTGCAAAAAAGTGAAAGCCGAACCTCCTGAACTTCCAGCTGCGGCTTGTTATCCCCATAAACAGCAAAACTATCGATAAGGGGCGTTAGCACTACATATTCATCCGGCGGTACACCGCTGAACACACCGGTTTCTACCGAAATGCCGGCTGTCGATAGGATTTCATTCAGTTCCGATAGGCTGCTCACAGGTTGGTTACCTCACTTTCCAGAGCTGCTTTCATTGCTCCAATACAAGCGCTTTTAGAGGCAGTTTTTGCGGGTTTTAAAAAGGGCCTTGGTGCTTGCCCGCTTTTTCCGTACTCGATAATGTTGGCGAGTTTCGCGTTGCTTTCGCCATCAGATCGCGGCTCCGAAAAGCCGATTTTTACGTTGTAGTTGCCGTCCTTATCCTGCAAGGCAGGGGACACCCCCAGCGCCGATTCCAACTCGCCCGTGGAGCGGCTTTTTTCCTTTGTGCCGCTTCCGACCACGGAGGAAAGGTTGCTTTTTACCTTATCCAGAACAACCTTGCCGCCTGCTTCCAGCACTTTGGGGATAATCGTATCCGTTTGGTCGCCAAGGCGGGAAAGCTTCAGCAAGAAGTCCTCCGGCATTTTTATATCAGCTTTTGCCATCACCTCACCGTCCCTTCCTGCTTTTCCGCAAGCACCTCGACATACATTCCACGCCCGCGAACATCCTCCGCGCTGACAATACGGTGTCGCTCATCGCCGCAGTTGATAAAGAGCGAAGTGGTTATCTCTATTCCGGGAATCTTCCGAAAGCGGAAGAGGGCGGTTGCTTCGCTGAACGCCGCCATGTTTGCCCATCGTTTGGTACCGTGGCGGTCTTCCTTGTAGGCGCGAACGGACGCGATGATATGGTCGCCGGTGGTGACAAAGCCCTCGCCGTCCTTAACAGGCTCCGTCGATATGATAACAATGAAGCAATTCATTTTTCCAAAGCTCATAGTCACACCTTCCAATCCCGGTCAAGCCGCAGAAGCAGATTGGCCGTTTCCCATACCTGCTGTCCAGCCTGCACATTGTCCGCGAAAAAACCGGCCGTGCTGCCGTCCCGGCTCTCGTAAAAGTGGGACGACAGCATAATCACGGCCTGCTCGGTGGTAGACGGCATGGCGGTTTCCCCATAACTACCCGCGGGAATATGCTGGTAGCTTTCGGCGTAGGAAACGGCGGCGCGGATGAAGCCTTTGAGAAGGTCGTCGTCCGCGCCGTGCTCCAATATGAGGTTCGCTTTGACCTTGGGCAGTAAAACGTCAAACAGTGCCATGCCGCCGCACCCCCTTCCTTACGATGCTTTCTGCTGGAGAACCTTGACGGCTTCGGGCAGAATCAGCTTGCCGTCCACACGCTGGGTGGCGATGAAGCCCACCTGACCCGTTGCCGCGTACAGCTCGTTGAGCCGCTTGAACACCCTGCCTTGACGGTCGGCAACCCAGTAATAACTGAAATCGCCGAACGCGACGGTTTTCGCAGCCGCCGCAATGGCGGGAACATAGGCGGATGTGTACAGCGGGCGGTTGAGGATGGTATCGGGCGTGCCCGCCTGAATGGAGGGCTGCCAGAGATACTGACCCTGGCTGTCTTTGAGCTTTCGGATGGCCTTGACAGTGGAGTCGTTCATCACGAAAACGGCCTTGTTTCGGTAGGGCGCTTTCAGCGAGTAGAAGAGGTCAAGCACCTCGTCCAGGGTGATTGCCGTAGCGCCGGCAGTGGTTACGCCAAGCTGTGCGCCACCCGTGGCGGCAAGAATGCCGGTGGGCTTGCCGGAGCCGTCGCCCCCGAAGAAGGATTCCTCCTCCTTATTACCGATGCGGCGGGCAAACTCCCTCGAAATATACGTTTCGAGGTTGAACACACTGTCGTTGAGCAGCTCCTCGGAAACCTTGATCAGGGTACCAAGCTTATACGCGCCGATGGAAACCTGCCCAAAGCTGTCGTCGCTTTCGGGAATAGCGCCTTCCTCGTCAATCCAGGAGGCCGTGCCCTTGGACGCCACGACCGGGATTTTACGGTCGCCGGAAGAGGTGGTGATGACGTTTGCCAGCCTGCGGAAGATGTTCTCCTCCTCAAGAGCTTCCACAAGGTTGCGCTCAAATTCGTCCGGGACAAGGTAACCGCCTTCGGTGTCGGTGCCGATCTGCAGGGCGTTTTTCACAATCGGGTCGAGTCCCTCGCCGGCGCGGGTGCGCATGGCGTTCCAGAAGGCTTTCCGATACTCAGCGGAAGCGCGGCCTGTCTTTTCCTCGGTGCCCTTGGACGGCACGTTGGTGATAGGATTGCTGGTAGCTTTGGAGAGTTCCATGTCGATGGCAGCCTGTCGCTCGAGACGCTCGACCTCTTTGCCAAGAGCCACGACATCGGCTTCCATCTTCTCGTAAACGGCGGTATCCTCGGCGGACAGAAGCCCGTCATTGCCGCGCTTGGTGTCGAGGAACGCTTTTGCCGCGTCCCATGCCTTGGCGCGCTTTTCGCGCAGTTCAAGAATTTTACTCATTGTGTGTTCCTCCTTCAAATTAGTGGGAAATTAAAGAGAGCCGCTTATCAAGCCACCCCACAGGAGTGGCTTTAGCGACATCAATCGGCGATCCCGTTTTCGGTTTTTGCTGCTTAGGTAGCTTGCTGATTAAAGAATTGGTCACCGCCATGCGTGAGAAAATCAGGCTGTCGGCGGCGGTTGTTTCGCCCTCGGCGAACATGATCTTGTCCGCGAAACCCAGTTCAATCGACTTGTTTGCGTTCATCCAGGTTTCCGCGTCCATCAGATGGGAAAGCTTCGCGCGAGACAGCCCGGATTTCAGCTCGTAGGCGTTGATGATGCTTTCCTTCACCTCGTCCAGCAGCGCCTTCGCGCGGAGCATTTCCTCACTGTCGCCGATGGCGATGGTGGATGGGTTGTGAATCATCAGCATGGATACGGGAGACATATATACGTCGCCGCCCGCCATAGCGATGACCGAAGCCGCGCTTGCCGCCAGCCCGTCAATCTTGACGGTGATCTTCCCGGTGTAGTCCATGAGCATGTTGTAGATCTGCGCCGCCGCGAACACGTCGCCGCCGGGAGAGTTGATCCACACCGTGACGTTGCCCGCCCCGGCGAGCAGATCATCCTTGAACATCTTGGGTGTTATTTCGTCGCCCCACCAGGTTTCGTCGGAAATGACTCCGTTGAGATAAAGGGTGCGTTCCTCAGTGGTTTCGTCCCTTACCCAGTTCCAGAATTTCTTCATTGGCCGTTAGCCTCCTTTGATTGATTTCCGGCGAACGCACCTGCGTCTGCCAGTTTGGTCATATTGCCGTTGACCAGATACAAGTCGCCGCCTTCCCCGACGGGGATGCGGTTCATGTCCTCCAGCTCACGGATGTCGTTTGTCGACATCCAGCCGTTCTGCCGACCGACGGCGTATCCGTTCATGCGGCTTTGGTAGTCGCCGCGCAGCAATCCGTCCAGATTGAACCGGATGAACAGCGACGGCTTTTCGGAAGGCAGAAGCAGCGACTGCTGCAGACTCTGCTCCCAGCGCACCACCCACGGGTCGAGGGTGTATTTCACAAATTCCAGCGACTGCTGTTCTATGTTGCTGAAACTGGATTTTTCAAGGTCGCCCACCATGTGGGGCGGAACGCGGTAAATACGGGCGATTTCATTGATCTGAAATTTACGTGTCTCCAGAAACTGCGCCTGCTCCGGCGGAATGCCGATTGCCTGGAACTTCATGCCCTCCTCGAGCACGGCGATTTTATGCGCGTTGCCGTTGCCTTGATAGGCGGAGTTCCAGCTTTCTTTGACACGGCCGATATCCTTGATAACGCCCGGATGCTCCAGCACGCCGCCGGGGTTGGCGCCGTTGGCAAAAAAGCTGGCACCGTATTCCTCGGTGGCGAGGGACATGCCGATGGCGTTCTTCGCCATGGCGATCGGGCTGTAGCCGATCAGACCGTCAAACCCAAGGCCGGGTATGTGGAGAACCTCATCACGGCGAAGCGTGATATACCCGCCTTTTGGGTTCAACCCGGTTTCATCCGCGTCGCGGTAATAGGTGTAAAGCAGCTCCCCGTTCGTCGCCCGGCTGACGTCCATCTTACTTGGAAGCAGAGGGTAGAGCGCGACCGCCTGCCCGCGCCCGTTGCGAACCACCTGTGCGTAGGCGTTGCCCCAAAGCAAAAGATGACTCATCAGTGTTTCTCGAAACACGAATGAAGTCATCTCACGGTTTGGCTCGTCATGGAGCAGGTGGTAGAGGGGGTGCAGTGGGATGCGCTCTTTGCCGCCGTCAGCCCGGTATCGGTAGATATGCAGCGGCAGACCGGCGACGGCTTCGGACAGAATGCGCACACAGGCATAGACCGCCGTGGTCTGCATCGCAGTTCGCTCGTTGACCGTCTTTCCGCTGGTTGTGCCGCCGAAAAGGAACGACCAACCACCGCCAATGCGGTTTTGGGGCTTATCGCGGGAACGGAATAGTCCGGATAATATACTCATAAAATCAATAACCCCCTCTCGGTATAAACGCTTTCTGTGGCTCCGCCGCCAAGCGTCGCCCTTGCAAGCCCCATTATCAAGGCTACTACGCCGTCTATCTTCTCAGTGGACTTTTTCTTATTCGGTTTGATGTTGCCAGCCGCGTCCTGGTCGATAATCACGTTGCCCATATTCCAGTCGAGGACGGGATGCTTGCCGTGCCGGATTTTGCCCTCCATTACGAACTGATAGAAGTCCTTGCTCGGCGGGGACATGGATATAAAACCCTGTCCAAACGGAAACACCACAAAGCCGTGCTCTGCGCCCAGTTCCTCAAGGTCGCGTCGAATCTTCTCCGCACCGTAGCGGTCGTAGGCGATTTCCCTTATCCTGAAGCGCTCTGATAGCTTGGCGATGAACGCCACAATGTAGTCGTAGTCCACCACATTCCCCTCGGTGGTGTTGAATACACCCGCTTTCTTCCATACTGAATAAGGGACGTGGTCACGACGCGTCCGCAGGTCGATGACCTCCTCCGGCAGCCAATAAAACGGGAGCATGGTGTATTTTGTATCGCCGCCGTTTGGTGGAAATACCAGAACGAGCGCAGTAAGGTCACCCGTGGATGAAAGGTCAAGCCCGCAATAGCAGTCGCGCCCTTCATAGTCCTCTGAGTTCAATTCCTCGCCGCAGGCGTCCCATTTGTCCATCGGCATCCAGCGGATATCGGCGTTGCACCATTCATTCAGCCGAAACTGCCGGAAATGCATCTCCTCGGCTGGATTCTGTATTGCCTGCTCGTAGGCGGCTTGCACGGTTTCGAACGGGATTGTCACACCGATGGAAGGGTTCACCCTACGCCAGACGGCTTCGTCCTCCCAGTCGTCACCCTCCTCAATGCCGAATACAGCGGGGTAAAAGGAAGGGTCGATTTTGGAGCCGTCCAGAACCGCCTTTGCCTTACAGTGGATTTCATAGCAGATGCTGGTTTTGTCCCTGCCCGCCGTGGTGATGAGGAAGTAAAGCGGCTGCCGCCTTGCGTCACCTGTGTACTTGGTCATTGTGTCAAACAGCTCACGGGTCTGCTGTGCGAAAAGCTCATCGAAAATTAGTCCCGATACATTAAAGCCCTGCTTGGATTTCGTCTCGGAGGACAGCACACGGTAAAAACTGTTGGTGTGCGGGAAGATAATCCGCTTGGTGGAGGGCACAAGCTTGGAGATGCGGTTTAGGTCGCCACATTGTTCCACCATTGCCTTGGCGGTGTTGAATACGATACTCGCCTGGTTGATGTCGGCTGCGCAGGAGTAAACCTCCGCACCCGCTTCGCCGTCCGCGAATAGGAGGTAAAGGGCAATAGCCGCCGCAAGCTCCGACTTGCCGTTTTTCTTACCGACCTCCACATAGGCGGTTCGAAACTGGCGGTAGCCGTCCGCGTCAACAATGCCGAAGATGTCACGCACAATCTGCTCCTGCCACGGCATGAGGTGGAACGGCTTGCCGTACCATTCGCCCGTGGTGTGTTTGAGCATGGAAATGAAACCCACCGCAAAATCCGCCCGCCGCTCGTCGTAGTGCGAGGTGGGCAGCATCAGTGGGGTGGGGATATATTTAAAATCGCCCATCGGCGAGCCTCCTTTCATGGCATTAAAAAGAGCCTTTCGGCTCGATAATAATCTATCTGTACGAGAGACAGCCCGGTCACACCGGTTCGGTGCTTACGGGGTTGTCTTCGGTTGTTTTCGTGGTTAGTTGTACTTTGCGAGGATGATGGCGCAGACCGCCTTGACCTCGTCGGTGGCGGATTCGATGTCCCAGCCCCTGTCGTAGTTGCAAAGGTCGCGGCTCTCGTCGACCTTGCGGATGGTCAGCTTACTCACTTTGCCGCCGTCAATGCCAAACTCCGAGCCTTCCTCGTAATGCTTGACCCAATATTTGTACTTCGCGCCCGTCGTCGGGCTTGCGATAATGCCTTCGCTCCACATGGTATTGGTCCTCCTTACGGTCTGTGTTCCAGTCTGATATCCTCACCCTTGAAGTGGGCGATGTAGCGAGTTTCGAATCGCTCGCCTGGAAGCTGGACGATTATTCGTAATTCGCCGTTTTCAAAGGCTCGGTAGGTACGCAGGATTTTAGCTCCTTCGGGAAGCTGCTCCTCAATCTGTTTCCATTGTTTTTCGTTCATTTTCGTTTCCTCCGTTTGGTTTGTTTTCCCTTTCGGTAGTCACATATTAACTCTAAAAGCACACGATATCCAGGCAATTACGCGGTATATCCGGGCATAAACCACACGAATATTTAGGCTGTTATCGCCACTGGAATTGTGTAGTTTACAGTGTTATTCTTCGCCAGTGAGGATGAAGCGGACGTATTTGTCCCTATGCTCCTCAAGGAAAACCACCAGCTCAAAGAAGTTCATGTCATGGGCAATGCGCTGAACTGTGCGAGTGTCAAACATATTTGTCAGCCCGGTGTCGCGGATAGCCAGTATTTGCTTACGCACTTCATCTGTCATCGTCGCACCTCCGGCATAAATCCTCCCCGTAGACCACTTGAAGCGAACTCCCGTTGTCCCAAGCCACACCCAAACTGCCGATATCATCAACATACCGCACGGTGCCTTTTGTGCCGATTGGAGGCGCCCCTACGTCGTCCATGCGGAGCAGCTCCACACGGCAGCCGACCGGATACTGCTTCCGGATACGCTCGACCGTTTCTCTTGATGGAAAATTATTGCTCATCTCTGCCACCATCCTCACCGGAAAAGCCTTTTTTCTGTCCGTCCTTAAAAGAGCTGTTTCCGGAAAGATTGCGGAGCAGAATTTTGCGCTCCTGCTTATACTCATCGCCGATAAAGCCGAGGGAGAGAAGCCAGCACCGCATGGCGTACTTGGGATTATCCACCTCGCGTTCCTTGGCGGTGACATGGCGTTTTTCTTTTGCCGCCTTACAAAGCTTTTCAACCAGCGTGGCATAAGCTTTGACCGTGTCTCCGTCCAAACTACCTCTGAACCATGGGAATCTAAGCGTGTCGGCGGTCTGCTGAATCGGCAAATCCTCCGCACCGAGCACAGCCTTTAAAAGAGGAGCTTTGGCGTTTACCAGCTTGGTGAGGTTGTCGAGCTTCTCCGGCGTGAAGCCTGTGAGCGGCATTTCAATGACCAGATTGTCAGGTTCATCCAGTTCGGGAATATCGTCGCAAGTGAAACTTGTTTCACTTTTCGCATCTCCGTTCTCGCCGTGGAAATCCTCGCGGCGGGTGCGCCCAAGCCCCAGTTCCTCTTCCTCGGTCATCGGAAGGCTGAGAAAATAATCGTCAATCTGTTTTTGCATTTCGGGTGTGAACGGAATTTTGGGGTCTGCGTACTGTCCGGGGTGGTGCTGGTCGATATCTGAAAATTCGTCAAGTGCGCCCATACCTCCAAGCCCGCTCTCGTAAGTGTCGGGGTCGTCGTAGTGACGGCTGTCGCCGTCTGCGTCAAATCCTTGTTGGTGGAGTGCATCCTCCAAGTCGAGGTTGTCGGTACCGGTGAGCGTTCCGACCTTATCGATGTGATAGCCGCCGACCTCATAGGCGAATGTCGGGGCTCCGAGGTACTTGGTCGGGGCGTTAAGAATGGTGCTGATTGCACCGACCAGTGATTTGCGTTCGTTGCCTGTTGCGTTGTAGCAGAGTTTCATGGTAAATCCTCCGTTTTTGCTTGATTTCAAAGGGTTTTCAGTCCTTTGCTGTATCACATATTCGCTCTAAAACACTTATATATCAAGCGTTATACGCGAATATGTGACACAAAGATTCAGGCACAAACACGGCTTACTTCCGGCTACTGTACACAATTCCGCCAAGGACGAACACCACACACGGGAGCGCTACGCCGTTGCCCCACATCTTGTATTCGGCAGCGTCGGAATGCGGGCTTTGCAGCCATTTGATAATTTGCTTTCTGCTCTTGGGTTTCGTGGACGTACCTATGATATTGCGGTGCGTCTCCCAGACCTCTGTCCAAAATACGATGTCCTCCTCGGTAGGATTGGACGTTTCAAGACCAGCGCACCAATCGGGCGGGAAGCCTTGGAGCAAGGCGCACTCGGTCGGTGTGAGTCTGCGGACGACATAGGGCGGTCGGCTGACCACCGGCGGGTCTTTGTAGTCCCGCGCTTGCAAGCAGGGAGCTTTTTCTTCGCAAGTCTGGGTGAACTCACCCGTAGTCATCGTGTACGCGACGGCATGGCGATCCGCGGTATCGAGTGTAAAACTCACATCCTGCTTTACGCCGCTGCCCTGCGGGCCGTTCTTGTTTTCGCGCCCGATCATGGAACCTTGTATCGCAACCACTGCAACGCCGCCTTGATTACAGCCGGGATTTCCTCCGTTTGCATCAATGGTGCGAGATGTTTCCGCTTCATAAATGCCGCTGTAAGGGTTATCTGATAGCATGGAATTGCTTTTATCGGAACAGATACCGTAGGCGGTCATTACCATCGGGGTATTGCCACCGCCTGTACCCATGCGTTCCGAGAGCGTCTGCACAATGCCGTCTTCGGAAATCTTCACACGGGAGTCGGCGGGGTGGTTTTCAATGACCACTGCTGCTTGGTTGTCACCGGCATCGGCACGTAGCGCGCCGGTCAGGTTCTCCCAAACATGGCCACCAATGCGACTGACCGCACCAGGCTCGAACACTATCGGTTGATGCCCGTGTTCCTGCGCCCGAAGTGTACCCGTCACATCCTCGGACAGATCCATGCAAGAGCCTCCTTGATCATTTAGGCACATTGTGCTTCCAACGCCAGCCGCAGCACCTCCGGCAGTTGCTTGCCACGGGAAGCCGCTCTGCGGAGGATTCCCTGACAGGCGAGTTTCGTCAAATAGTATTTCTCCGGCACGTTCGCCTGTAAAATCGACGACAATGTAGCAGCGGCGGCGTCTCTGGGCGACTCCCCAAAATTGAGCGTCAAGCGTTCGCCAGCCGATTGAGAAACCATCTCCCATAATTTCGCCTGCCGTTGACCACTTGCCCTTTTCAGGCAGAGGTACTGACAGGGATTCGTCTTTGATTTGAATGAGTTCATTAAGTACCTCCTGAAAATCAAGCCCGCCGTTCGAAGAATACATACCCGGCACATTCTCCAGCACGGCAAACTTGGGGTATTCGTTATCTGTGGCGGCGAGCATCTCCTTGATGATTCTGATTACTTGAAAGAACAGCCCTGACCGCTCGCCATGCAGTCCGGCACGTTTGCCCGCGACCGAGAGGTCTTGGCAGCAAAAACCGCCCGTGATGATGTCCACGGGCGGCACTTTAGAGCCGTCTATTTTATTGATGTCGCCATAGTGCTTTACACTTGGCAACCGTTTGGTCGTGACCCTTATCGGGAATGGTTCAACTTCCGATGCCCAGAGCGGCTCGATGCCCGTTAAAATGGCTCCGAGCGGAAAACCGCCGGAGCCATCGAATAGGGAACCGAGAGTCAGTTTGGTCATATCAGCGCCACCTCCTTCACGAGGTCGGCGTAGGGAATGGTCTTGCCGTCACGTTCGCAAACGATGTCTGAACCGCCGTTCTGTTTGAAATCAGCATAGCGGCGAAGAATCACCGAAGCGTACTTTTCGTCAAGTTCAAGCATGAAGCAGGTTCGGTCAAGCTGCTCGCAGGCAATGAGCGTAGAGCCGGAACCGCCGAAAGTATCCAGCACAATGGCGTTCGCCTGACTGCTATTGGAAATCGGGTAAGCAAGCAAATCAAGCGGCTTGCTCGTGGGGTGGTCGGCGTTCTTTTTCGGTTTGTCGAAGTTCCAGATGGTTGTTTGCTTACGGTCCGAGTACCATTTGTGCTTGGCGGTGTCCTTAAAGGCATACAGCACCGGCTCGTGCATTTGCTGGTAATCGCCGCGCCCAAGCACGAGGGCGTTCTTGACCCAAATGCAAGTGGTGGAATAATGAAACCCCGCATCCACGCAGGCGCGGAAGAAGTTCACCTTTTCCGAATCCGAGTGGAAGCAGTAAAAAGCCCCGCCGTCAGCGAGGTTCTCATAAAAGCATTTGAACGCTAAGAGCAGGAATGTGTAGAACTGCTCGGCTTTCATGCTGTCGTTTATAATTTTCAGCCCGCTCGCTGACTCGAAGCTGACATTGTAGGGCGGGTCGGTCAGAACGAGGTTCGCTTTGCGACCGTCCATCAGCCTTTTCACCGTTTCGGCATCGGTAGCATCTCCGCAGATGAGCCGGTGCCGCCCAAGCGTCCACACGTCGCCGGGCAAAACAAAAGCCGCCTGTTCAAGGGCGGCCGTGAGGTCAAAATTGTCGTCTTGCACATCCTCGCTGGAATCGGCAAACAGCTTCTCAATCTCGGCGGTGTCAAAACCCGTAATTTCGAGGTCAAAACCATGTTCTTTTAGGTCAGCGAATTCCAGAGCCAACAGTTCCTCGTCCCATCCTGCGTTAAGCGCCAGACGGTTGTCGGCGAGGATGTAGGCTTTCTTCTGCGCCTCGGTCAGATGCTCCACGAACACGCAGGGGACTTCACTCAGCCCTTCGGCTTTGGCGGCAAGCACACGCCCGTGACCCGCGATGATGTTGTAGTCCTTATCACAGATAATAGGGTTGACAAATCCGAACTCACGAAGAGAAGAGCGCAGCTGCAGAATCTGCTCCTTGCTGTGGGTGCGGGCATTCTTCGCATATGGAATCAGACGGTCGATGTCCACCTTTTCAAATCTTTCTGTAGTTTGCATTGATTAAAACCCCCTGTTCGTGAGCAGTTCGAGGAAGGCGTTTTTCTCCTCATTCTGGGCACCGCTGTGCCTGTTGATGATTTGCATGATCAAGTTGAAGTCGGCTTGCATCGCCTTGTAGTAACCGGCACCCGCCGTAACGTAGGGCGAGAGCTTCAAGTCTTTGGTCATGCGTCCGATTTTGCGGTTCATGCACTCGCAGGCAAGGAAGCCTTGTCGATTCAGAACATAATCCGTTATCGTCTGCGGAGCGACGAAGCCCTCGCAGCCACGAGCGGCGATGTATTCTTCAATTTCGGCTCGCAGCACATCCGCAGACGGCACTTCCTTTTCACATTCCTTCATCGCCATCGAAAAGTAGTCCGCCATGACGTTTTTGGAATAAACCTTCTTCGGCGCTGGGACAGGAGTCGCATTCGGCTTCGCTTTACCTTCCAGTTTCTTGTCGTTTATATTTTTCCGAGGGCGTCCTGCCCCCGGACGATAGCCTCCGCTGGGCATTGTCATCACCTCGTTTTGATATTTGATTTTTTGATTTTTGATTTTTGAAAAGTTCACACGGCAGGCCAAGCGCGCTGTCCACCTTAGAAGTCACAGGGATTGAGACCGCCCCTCGGTCTGACCTTAAAAGTAGTCGCCTTGCCCAGCGTGAAGTCTTGAGTGGCATTCCTGACAAAGCGCCATCATATTCTCCCAGTCGTTTGTGCCGCCGTCGGTCAGCTTGACCTTGTGGTGTGCAAGGGTAGCGGGAGTAAGCCGTCCGTCTTCTTTACACATAACGCACAGTGGGTTCGCCGAAAGGAACGCTGAACGGATTTGTTTCCACGTTCTGCCGTAGCGTTTATTGCTGTCGGGGTTGCGGTCGTGTCTGTTATATCGTTTGGCTTCCTGTTTCTGATGTTCCTCACAGTACCTACCCGTGGCCAGCTTGGCGCAGCCGGGGTAGGCGCAGGGTTTCTTTGCTTTATATGGCACATTGCACCTCCTGTTCTGTGCATAAGAAAAGCCCCGTGGGATTGCTCCCGCGAGGCTCGTGTGTGCATTTAATTTTGCCATTTTAATAATAACAGGCTTCTAAGTGGAATTATAGTGGTCAACAGTGGCGTATGGCATCGATCTCGTCCAAAGCCCGGCCATGAAGCCGGTAAACCCAGCGAAGGTCGAAATGCAGCTCGACCGCTATCTGTTCCCATGTCTTGAAACACAAATACCTTAATTCCAGAAGCGTCTGGAGTTCGGGGCTTTCCACGCACTTAATCACCGTGACGATTTCATGCTTCAGATTTATCAGGCGAGTCAGATCAGCGTTGATTTCAGACTCCAGGTCTACCATCTTGGCGATTACATCTTCCATGCGGTGGACATTGCGGTTTCCCTTGCTTGGCGGCACATCGGACAGAGTGGCAGTTGCTTTTCCGGCGAGTTCTCGCAACGACTGCACCTGCTCAATCTTGCTATTGATACGCTGGTCTATGCGATAGGCTTGGGACAAATAATCCTTTGCCGATAGTTTTGGTTTGTTCATAGGCTACCTCCGATAATTTAATCCCCTCGGATTGGCAGCTTTTGACTCCATAGATTGTCATAGATTTGCTTTTACCGCATCAATTAAGGCGGTTTGTGTTTTGTCCTTGGCGGACAGGGCTTTCATCACCCGTTCGTCAATGGTGTCTTTGGCAATGATGTGATGAAGGACCACCGTTTCAGCTTTCTGACCCTGCCGCCACAGACGGGCGTTGGCCTGCTGGTAGAGCTCTAAACTCCACGTCAGCCCGAACCAGATAATCGTGGAGCCGCCCGACTGAAGATTCAGGCCGTGTCCGGCAGAAGCGGGGTGGATTAAGGCGACAGGCCATTTGCCCTCGTTCCAGCTCGCGATACTATCCGATGTATCCAATTTTGTAAATGATATATGCCGATCTTTCAGCCTTGCTGATATTCGCTCCAAATCGTGCTTGAACCAGTAGGCCACGAGAACGGGCTTGCCGTTGGCGGCTTCGATTAAATCCTCAAGGGCATCCAGTTTACGGTCATGGATGTAGTGGACTGTGCCGTCGTCGCCATAGACCGCGCCATTCGCCATCTGGCAGAGCTTTCCTGATAGGGCGGCGGCATTGGCGGCAGTGACATCGCCACCAGCCAGTTTTAATACCAAGTCCTGCCGCAGTTCGTCGTATCGCTCACGCTCTTTGTCTGATAGCTTCACAGGATACCCAGCGGTTACCAGATCCGGCATGATCAAGTGATCAGTAGATTTCATCGATATGGTAATGTCGGCGATTTTGGCGTATATTTCTTTTTCAGCAAACGGCAGAGGCTTGTAGCTGAATATGACCTGACCGTTTCGTTTGTCGGGCGTGAAGTATGTGCTGCGATACTTCCCGATGAACCGTCCGAGCCGCTGGCCCATGTCGAGAAGCCGGTACTCAGCCCATAAATCCATCAAACCGTTACTACTCGGTGTTCCTGTCAGACCGATAATGCGTACTACCTTGGGGCGAACCTTCATCAATGACCTGAACCGCTTTGTCTGGTGGTTCTTGAAGCTGGATAGTTCATCAACCACCAAGGTGTCGAAATCGAAAGGGATGCCGCTGTCCTCGATTAGCCACCCTACGTTTTCGCGGTTGATGATGTAAATATCTGCTTTAGCCTGAAGCGCTGCTTTGCGCTCCGTCTCCGTGCCGACAGCCACGGATAATCTCAGGTCGAATAGATGCTCCCATTTATGAAGCTCATCCGGCCAGGTGTCACGGGCAACTCGAAGCGGGGCAATTACTAAGATCCTGTGGGCTTCAAAGCTGTCAAACAACAGGTCGGCGATGGCGGTAAGTGTTAATACCGTCTTGCCTAACCCAAGCCCATATCGAGAAAAACAGCAGCGACATGGTTTTTCTTGATATATTCGGTCGCATATCGCTGGTAATCATGCGGTATGAACTTCATTCGTCATCACCTCCTATCTGCTCTAAAATTTTTCCGATTTGCGTTCCATCGTCCAGAACGTAGACCGCAAAACCCAACCGCCGAAGCATCCCATGCCGCGCTTCTTGCAAAGGTCGAGGTTTCTCCCCATGCCGCTTCACTTCAACAAAGGCGAATTTGCCGCGCGGCAGGAGAATAAGGCGGTCGGGCATTCCATCAAAACCGGGACTTGTAAATTTAGGTGCGATACCGCCCGCTGATTTGACTGCTTGGACGAGTTTCTGTTCTATGATTTTCTCTCTCACTATAACCTCCAATTTCTCATTTGCCGATTGCCCGATTTTTCCTATAATTACTACGCGTGCGTTTCCCGTGTGCCTATTACTCTTATCCTTACCTATATAAATTAGTAGAATAAAATGGGCAATAAGGGAAAGGGCAACCGTAGAACACTGATTTAGTAGGGGCTTGCGACTTTGCCGAGCTTGGTTGCCGAAGCCTCAAAACGAGCAGACAGGCAATAAAAATGCTTCATTCCGTTCTAACGAACACTCTCTGAATGCCATAGATGGGCAAGGATTTTTTGCCGGTCTTGTTTCCATCGAATAGAGACCAGCCGCCGATACGGTTCAAGATGCCTTGGATTTCGTAGGAATCAGCTTTCTTTATGGACTCGCGGGACTTTCCGAAGCACTCACACCATATCTCCATCACGCAGACTTGATTCCTGCGGACGCTTCCGCTCGCTCTCGTGGGGTCGTCAGGAGAACGGATGTATTCGATCCTGCGATAAAGGTCCATTGCATCCCAGCTTTCAGGTAGCAGAGTTTCAAGGTAATCTAAAACCATGCCTTCGCGCTCGTCGTTCTCCATAGCGTTGCGCTGTTCGGCGAACGCCGCCATAGCGACATCGCCTTTTAAGAACAATTCCTCGCCGCCTTGGTATTTTACAAGGGCTTCCGCCCAAATCTGATCTATGTCCGCAAGCTCCCAAGCGCGGTATTTACTCTCGCCGGATACCCAAACAGGCCAGAAGCGTCGGTTGCCCGTGATGTCCCGCAAAAAGCCGCCGTCCGAGTTGGTCGTGCCGACGATGATGCATTGGCGCGGATGGCTCTCGACCGCCCTGCCATACGAGGGGCGATACTTATCGTCTGTGCGGGTGATGAAGGATTTCACCGTTTCCACGTCCATTTTCTTTATACCCGCTAACTCACCGAGTTCCAGTATCCAGTAGCCCTGCAGCTTCTCCGGGGCGGTTTTATCTTTCATATCAGATATTGAAAGGCTGTCGGAATACCATTGCTGGCCCAGTTTGGAGAAGAGTGTGGATTTTCCGATGCCCTGCTTACCGTTGAGGACAAGGATGGAGTCATGCTTTGTGCCGGGGCTGATAATCCGAGCCACTGCTGCCACGAGGGTTTTTCGGGTGACGGCTCTGGTATAAGGCGAATCTTCCGCACCGAGGTAATCGATGAGCAGCGTGTCGATTCGGGGAACCCTGTCCCATTCGGGCAAGCCTTCGAGGTATTCCCAGATTGGGTGATAAGCACGGTCGTCGGCAACCTTTGCCAGCGCAAGTTCATAATTCCGGGCTGAGAATGTCCCATAGCGTTTATCGATAAAAGCCACCAGCTGGGCAGTATCGACATCCCGCCAAGGCTTATGTGGGCGCTCCCAAGGCAGTTCTTCGCCGTATATCTGGTTGGCGAGCCGGTTGTGACGGATGCCTATAAGTGTTTCGTCGTTATTGAGGATAAGGAGCAGGTTGCCGAGGGTGTTGGAGAGGATGCCGCTTTTCTCACGCTGGAGTTGAGATTTCCAATCGGCATCTTCATCGAAGTCACTTTCAGCCTTGGCAATGCGCTCCTCGGCGAGCAGCAACTTCACTTTTTCATCCTGCACCGCCAATTCACTCATCGCCTTGAACCCGGCCTTTTCGTCAAGGTCGGTGAACTTGTGGATGCGGACGAGGTCGAAGGCGTTCAGCAGCCTGCCGCAGGCGGGGTCTGTGGCGTGGTGGGAATATGACCACTTGCCCTCGTATAACACGACGCCCGCTGAACTATCGGCGGGGATATAATCGTAACGGCCGCTCATTGCCGACGCCTCGTATACATCAGATAGAAATGTTGCAATCACATCTTCAATCGAATAGGCACGGCAGAAAGCTCCGACCACGCCGTCCTTGGCGAGTGGGTCTTGCTGTTGTCGGATGCTGCGCTGTATCACCTCAGACTGACGGCTTGAAGTAGGCCAGAGCGAGCAATCGCGCCAGTCGGAGAGTTTGGCAAGGTATGAATCAGGGGCGAGGATATCGCCGTCGATTTCTTTGAAAATATATTCGCCGTCAGAAGGTGTGGACGGCCAGTACATCAGGCGCTCCGGCTCATAGGTGCTGTCGTCGAAAAAGTCCATGCCTATAACTTCAGCTGCCAAACGTGAGAGAGCAGCGTATTCGTCTGGAGAAACCTCACGGGCAATCGGAATAACCACACGCAGCCGGGGTTCTTCCGGTGTATGGCTGTGGGTGGAGTAAATCACGCACCTATGAGGGAACAGCATCTCCACGGTGTCGATAAAATTGCTATCGGCGTGGTCAGCATCAAGGGTTATCCCGGAGCGGTTTTCGACTGTATCTTTTTTACGTCTGCCTCCCTTGAGATGGCCGAGTACATAGCCACCTACATCTTTGGCAGCGTCACGGCGGTCTTTGGTGAATCGCTTGTATTCAGAAACCGTCTCTGTCGTGCGACGGGTAACTTTGAACCGCTCGCACAACTCTTCAAAGGTGGTCTTTTTGTTGACCCACCGTTTTGAAAGGCGGCTGTCGCCATATGCGATTTTAGGTTCCATATTCCAGCACCTCACATTTGTGGTTGTAGTACTTAATAGGTATACCGCGCTTTTTTGCCTTAGCGATCTCGCGGGACATACCCTCTGAAGGTTTGCCGAAAACCCATAGTTCGTCGCACTTGCCAAGCAGAACAAGGGCAAAGAACAACCCCAATTCTCTCTGCT
This sequence comes from Bacillota bacterium, assembly GCA_023413185.1. Classification (GTDB taxonomy): domain Bacteria; phylum Bacillota; class Clostridia; order Oscillospirales; family Ruminococcaceae; genus Acetanaerobacterium. The sequence continues at coordinate 83,234 of JAEZQD010000013.1, read as the reverse complement.
CTCTGTCGCTATCATCCATGAACTGCGGGTAGTGGAGGTGGGGTGCAAGCGGTATGCACCCCTTGGAAATGGCAAAGCGGCAATAACCTTGTGCCCGTTCCGTATTTCGTTCCGTGTCTCCCGAAAAAGGTGAAGCGATGTAGACGAGGGGCAGATACTGATTTTCGGATTTCGCCACCGCCGTCAATGCCTCGTATGCTGTCGGGTCGGGGTAGCCCTCGCTATTGCGTCTGTCCATCGTCAGCCTCCTCAATGCCCACGCGCTCGACAAGCGAGCGCAGCCAGTCGATTTCTTCATCAAGGCGGGCGTTTATCGATTCGTACATAGCGTTTTCGGCTTCAAGCGCGGCAAGCTGTTTATTCCGTTCTGCGCTTTTGTCTGCACTGATAAACAGGAGTGAGAAGAAGCAGGTAAGCCCGATCCACATCAATATCCACGGAAACGCCGACCAGATCGCCTTGCCAATCTTCTTTAGAGCCGCTTTAACGGCTTGTTTTCTCTCAGTTGTCATTGTTTATAACTCCTCTCCCAAGGAACAGATTAATGAAGTATTGCTGCCCCTTGCCTGTAACCTTTGTGGTTTTACTGATGGTGACATGTCCATCCGAATGGGTGATGGCAGTTTCCTTGACCCTAAAAAGCCCCAGTTCCATCGCTTTTTGGGTTGGTGCGTTATAATCTGTTCCTTTGCGCTTGATGAGGTAGCCGTCCTGACGCAGTTTTTCAAACAGACGGTTCTGACCGATCTCAATACCGTTGCCCTTGAGGATTTTTGCCAGTTCGCCAATAAGGATAGTTCCATCGGATACAGACACCGCATCGGCGAAGATAACCTTTGGCTTATTCTCGGTGGCTTCCAGTTGCAGCCGTTCCTTGGCGGTGCGCTCCTCCTTAAGGGCGGTCAGCACCTTAATCCAAGAGTCGGGATCGTTCATTAACTCCTCCAACTTGGCGGGTGTGACATATGCGCCGTGCCTGCGGATGGTGGGAAGCACTTCGTGGGTTACCCAGCGTTTGAATTTTTTGGCTTCGGGTTTGCGTGAGAGAAGGATGACGTTGTAGAGACCGCTCTCGCTAATTACCGTTGCCGGTTCATTGCTGCGTGACCCTAAGTATTGTTTAGGGTCAACTTTTACCTTCTCGTCGTCATCTAAGCGGTCGGCAATCATGCTGGGGTTGCTGAGTTGCAACACATCGCAGACATCCTTCAACACCCACCAAGTTTCATCGCCCATCTGGACAGTTCTGACTTCGTTCCCCTCGTAGGAGAACACTTGTAATCCGTTCATATTGAACCTCCTGAAAATTTATTTTCGAGAGGTAAGAAACCCCTCTACTGCCTACAGACAGGAGGGGTTGTTTTGCGTACCGGCATTTAATCTTTTTTATAAAACGAGCAATCGAACCCATCGGCAGCGAGCAAAAGCCCCTTTGCCCAAGGCGGCGTTCGGCTCATTTGCTGACATAAAACCTCGGTAGACATCCTTGGGTCGACTTCAATTACGACTTCATCATGGACGTGCATCACTATGGAGCAATGGTGGAGCGTCTGCATGGCGTGGGATAAAATATCCCTGCTTATCGCCTGTACAATGTTCTCCACAAACTTGGGTCCATAGCTTTCGATGCGCTCCCATTTCTTCGTGCCGCCGACGCCCTCGTAGGTCACGCAATCCGAGCCGAACTGGTTTGTGCCGATACGGGGCTTAACGTATGAAAGCCGTCTGCCGGACGGAAGCGTAATAAACAGCATCCCACTTTGGTAGCCGAATCGGATACCGTGGGTTTCGGTCACTGTTCTATCCCTGACTGCTCTCATAGCAGCACGGTCGACATCCCACCAGAACTGTGCGATATTCGGATTTGCCGACCTCCAAGCGGAAACGAGCGGGCGAAGTTCTTCTTCCGATAAACCCATCTCCAAAGCACCCATTGCTTTAAGGGCACCGACCGAGCCGCCGTAGCCAAGGGCAAGCTCAGCGATCTTCCCTTTTTGCCGTAGGGGGCTACCCTTGGTGACTTCTTCAATGGGAACATTAAACATCTGGCTAGCTGATGCTTCATAGATTTTTCCGTGAGTAGCAAACACCTCATTACGCCAATGTTCACCTGCAAGCCATGCAATAACACGGGCTTCTATCGCTGAGAAATCAGCGACGATTAGCTTATAGCCATCCATTGGTACAAACGCAGTACGAATTAACTGGGAAAGGACATCGGGAATATTGTCATAGAGCAGTTCCAACGTGGCGAAGTCGCCGTCATGGACAAGCCCTCGCGCCTCTTCAAGGTCGGTCAGATGGTTTTGCGGGAGGTTTTGCATTTGAATGAGCCGCCCAGCCCATCTGCCGGTTCTGTTGGCACCGTAAAATTGGAACATACCTCTTGCGCGACTATCGGCACAGACGGCGTTTTCCATCGTCTGATACTTTTTGACCGAGGATTTCGCTAACTGCTGCCGGAGAGCCAGCACTTTGCCAAGTGGCTCCGGCGCATCCTTTAAGAGTTCTACAACCACCTTTTTGCCAAGGGAGTCGGTTTCCATGCCGTTATCGGCGAGCCACCCTTTCATCTGTTGCACGGAGTTTGGGTTGTCGAGGTCGGTGAGCTCTTTCATTAATCGTGTTAGTTCAGTGCGTGAACGGGTATCCGCTTTGATGGCATTTCGGACAAGTGTCATATCCAGAGTCACTCCGCGATCGTTAATCTCTTGATCGTGGGCGTATTCTTCCCAAACACTGTCAGGAACGGGAAACTTGGCGAGTCTTTCTTGAATTGAAAGTTCGGCCTCTACATCACGGCGGTTGTATGCTTTGAACGATTCCCATTTTTCCGGAGCGTGTTCAGTCCGGTTGCGTGTTCGCTGCCCGTTGGATGCGGTCGGTTTGCAGGGCGTACAGAAATACCTGATGAGTTCTTTGCCTTCGGTAAGCTTCTGCTTCTCCAAGCCCAGCACTGCGCCAGCACCCTCAAGGGAGAGGGGCAAGCCCATGTATGCCGACCAGACCATCGCGCAGCGCCACGATGTGGGGTTCAGGTATCTCGCCTTGCCGAGGACGGCGGCAGAGTGATGATTGTCAGCGAAGGGGTCAAGGCTGATGCCTATGTCAGAAAGATACCGCGACAGGCACACTCTTTCAAAGTTGGCATTGAATGCCCATTTTTGAACATTGTCGTCTGCCAGTGCGTCGAGGATTTCTGGTGGCAGTGTTTCGCCCGCCGCAAGGTCAACGACTTGAACCTCGCTGCCATTTACGGAATAACCGAACAGGAGTATCTCGAATTCGGGCGACTCGGTATACTTGTACACGCCGCACTTGGAGAGGTCGTAGCTGCTATAGGTTTCAATATCTATGGATAAAGTTTTCATAAGCCCTCCATAACGTAAGAAGGCGGCAAGTCGCCCCGCCGCCCTCAGTAGTCTGTGTAATGTAGTTATCCGAGGAAATCCTCGTCGTCGTAGGTGGCGAAGTCGTCCTCCGCACGGGATTTGCCGCCGAGGGGTTCGCCGTCTCGGATTTTCTGCAGGTTATTCAATCCACAGGCGATACCCTTGTTGCCGTTGCTGTTAAAAGCGTAGAAATTGACGCTTGCCCTGCCGTATACACCGCTGTAAACTTCCGAGCGATTTATTATTTCCTGACGGTCTGCGTCCACCACGCCCGGCGCAGTCGCGCTGTTGGCATTGATGAAATAAGCGTTTTCGTAGGTGGGATCGTCAGGACGTTCAGTGTCGCCGTCGCGGAGCGGAGTCTTAAGTGCGGCGAGGGGTGGCACGGTTTTGCCGTTGCCCTTCAGCTTTGCCTCACCCTCGCGGTAGGCCGCTTCAATCGCAGCTTTTATTTTGGCGACGGTCTTGGTATCGGACTTCGGGATGATGAGCGATACTGAGAACTTCGGTATGCCACCGTTGATGGACTTTGCTTCCCACACATTAGCGTAAGACCAGCGGGTATCGGGTCCTGTGATGACCTTCATAGGGTTGGGTGTCTGCGTGTTTACATTATTTGTCGTGTTAGCCATTGGAAATTTCCTCCTCATAATCATTAAAATCGTGTTTTGCTGTATGAATGGCCGGACGTTTGTCGCTCTCCGGTACGAGCGTTGGTTTGCCTTGGGGTTTTTCGACCAGACTCCCGAGCAGTTCGGAGAATCTTGCTTTGCCGAGAACCTTTTCCATTGCGGTGATACCCATCACCTTGTGTTCGTACGGGTCGTAGCCAGCTGCACTGACGGTATCAGCTACAGCTTCTTCATTTGTATATTTGCGGTTGGAGCGGCCTTCGACCAATTTCCAACCAGACCAGTGCTTTCCGCTGAGTGCGCTCTGCAGAACATAATCCTTGATGTCCGAAGCCCATGAAACAAGATCATCTATCCTATCGAGGATGGATTCGATTTCATCGTCCTCCAGAAGGGGTGGTAGCTTGAATTCATATTTTGCGGGTTCAAGGTTTTGTTCCGCCCGCTTGCGGCAGTCATGTTTTGCTTTGCAGAACTGGCACCAATCTCCGCATCGGAATTCACCCTCGCCAGTAAAGGCGAGTTCTGCTGTGGGCTTTAAGACTTCCTCCGCCCACTGGTGGAGCGATTCTTTGAAAACCGTGTGGGTGCTGATATTATTCCGCCTTGGCTGGTAGACGGTCATGCTGACCGTCTCGATGTCGTAGATGCCATCAAACAACTCCAGAGCGCCCAAGGCATATAATTTCATCTGCGGATTGTCCTCGGATTCGACCAGCACCCCTTGTCCGTGCTTATAGTCCACGATGTGGAGCGTGCCGTCGGCGATAACCACGCAGTCGCCGGTACCAAAGCCGCCCTCAACATATTTGGAGAAGTCGAGCCGCTGCTCGATAAGCACCACGGGGTCGGAGCATGTCTGCTTTGCAGTTTCCACCAGTTCCATGATGTAAACGGCATACCCGCTGGCGCATTCCTCCATTTCCTCACTGTAATATGCAAGGTTTGCTGTCGGGTCTTTGGCGCGGATGCCGAGTGCAGTTTTCAGCTTATACTCGCCAAGGGTGTGGGCATCCGTTCCTTCTGCGGCGTAACTGCTGCCTTTGTCCTCGTATTGCTCACAGAGCCGAGCCGACGGAGGACAGTTCAACCATCGGTGGCTTGAAGAAGCAGAGAGAAGCGCATGTTTACCCATCGCCCAGCACCTCCGCTTCCGCAAGCAGGGTGGCATATTTGGCCGGTTCAATCTCCGAAAGCTTCGATGCACCATGCTTTTCGAGCAGTTCCCGAATCTTGGCGGTATGGCCGCTTCTGGATTTTTCCGCAAGCACCGCTCTGACCGCCTCCAATGTGAGAGGCTTTGGGACGGGCGGTTTTTGTTCTGGTTGTGCCGATGGTTCGAACTGTTCGCCTCCGAATAGAGACGTCAGGCTGTCAGCCACCGAGGTTAGAGACTGTGCAGCGCTTCGTAGTTCGCCGACACAGAGGTCGAGTTCACTCATCTTGCCCATCTGGTACACCTCCTTCCCCGGCGGACTTATTCTGCCTTTGAAGTGCGAGTAGCTTCTTGGCGAGACGTTTGGACACGACGCTGATCGCCGTTAAAATACCTGCGAGTTCTTCATCCAGTTCGGCATTGTGCAAATTCGTGTCCCTGTCATTTGGTTTTGTTTGCATTTTCTTACCTCCGTTTCCGAGAAGGCTTAACCGCCCCTCTACCGTCTACAGACAGGAGAGGAGCGGTTGCGTACCGACTGAGGTCATTTACTCGAAAAATCCCTTCAAGTCTTCGTTCTGGCGCAGGATTTCAAGGATTTTGTGCTTGCGTTTGTTGACGCTTTTAGATTGTTTATATCCGAGCAAAGGCGCAAGTTCACGTTCGGTTTTGCCGTGCGAGTAGATATCCTCAATAAGGTCGAGGTCTTCTTGGGCAAGCGTGGCGAGAGCGGCATAGAGGGTATCCAGTAAGGCCTTTTGCTCTATGATTTCTGCGATGTCGGTCGGGTCGGATGGTTCAAAGCGTGGGATAGAATCACCATTGTCGGTTGCGTAGGTCCTGTCCAATTCGATTTCTCTGGTCTGCATTAAGGAACAGGATTCGCACTTCTTGACGCATGAAAGACCGCTTTTCACCTTGTGCTTTGATTCGCAGGTGGCATTCATTGGGCATTTTGCGCAGGTTATCGGGCAACGGTTTGAACCTTCCACTATACAAGAAGCTTTGCGCTCCTGTCTTTTATCCTCGCGCCAGATGAACCTCATATTGTCACGTGCTAGGTCTTCGCCCATCTGATTTCGGGGAAGGCGGACGACAAGACCAGATTCCTCGTCGACATACCAGCGTTGTGGGAATGGGTTGGTCGGCTCATCGTTGCGGGCAAGGCAAACTGATCGGGAAACCTCAGTGTGGATTTTTCCATCCTCTGATAGTGTGTAGTACGCCATCGGCGCGCCGTTTTTGGAACGATGAGGGACTGGTGTTGGTTTGAAAGACTTGTTTTTACTCATAAAATTGGCTCCTCTCGAATTTGGAAGGAGCCTGAGCAAGCAGTCATAGCAAACAAAAAGGACGAACCTTAACGCATAGCTATAAAGCTACTTGTCAGGCTCGTCCGTCGTTTTTAATATCTGCCACCACTGGCGGCATTTGCGTCGTGCTCTGTTTAAGTACAGATTGGGTTATTCAATTTTTCGGATGCCGATGTCGGCTTTACATTGGTCGCACTTGGCGTAATAATCGCCATCCCAGAAGTCACCTTTTTCCATCACATGGAGTTCTGAGTGCGTTTCCATGCCCGAGTCAATGACTCGATATCCACAAGATGGACAAGGTAGTCGCTGCCTGTAGTGCGGCCGATCGCGGGTTGATTTCCGCTTTTTTGCCACGGTGTTACAGAAGTCCAAAAGCATCACCTCTTTCATAAATAGTTAGCGTGTTCGCGTGTTTCTAACATAATGATTAAAAAAATATGCTATTCGCATTTAATAGCCCTGTCTTAAAACAGGTCAGATGATGAATAGCATGGGAAACTTGCAACTAATCCAAGATCGGTCAGGCGATATTTCATTGCGGTACATGATGCACTGAACAAATCCGCTAATTCCGGGATTTTAATTTCAATATTCGGCATCCATTGAATAGGTAGACGCTTGGAGTGAGGAACTTTTAGAACCTCCCTGAAAGCAAAGACCACGGCTTCACGGGGCATAAGAAAAGACGCCGCAGCCGCATTTGCCTGCCACTCGGTTATCTGAATACCAGTTAAGTTAGGCTTGCTTCCTCCAATTTTTGCAGAAACTGCGGTGCGGTTACAATGCCTCTGATATACAACCTCTTGCTTCTTGAATACGCGGGGGTGTAGTACCCAATGAAAACCCTCATGCAGAAGTGTAAAGTTTCGCCAACCTACGCTTGCATCGGGCAACAGTAGTCGCTCATCAATTAGGATAGTGCCCTTGAAAACAGGATGCTTTTTAGGCAGTTCTTCACCATCAGGCCATATCCACCAATGTCCATCGTTAAACGCGGTTATTCCCCATATCGATAGATTTGGGGTTAAGCGTTGCGGATCTGTTTGAAGTCCCAGTCCCTTATCGAACTCGATAAAATCAAGTGCATCAAGGGGTTTTGGGATTTTAAGCCGTTCCTCGTCAAAAGCACGAAGCTTGTCTTCTGCAATTCTGACAAGTTGCGGCAAGTCATACTCAAGATAAAACAATACGGCTTACCTCCTGCTAATCAGATTGCTTTTCTTTTTGTTCGAGCATCTCTATGACCTTTATCCAGTCATCGTCGTCAGCACCTGTGTCACGCGCCATGCGCAAAGCCACGCGGAGCTTTTCGTTACTCATGATGTACTCTGGCAGGTCAGACGACACTGCGCTACTTTTTTCCTTTTCTACGGAAGCCCGGTCAAATGCAGCAAGGTCATAAAGATCAGCTGTTTCCTCTGCGGTTAGACCGAGCACATCTGCCATTTTCGCAATCTTATCGCGGTCGGGCGGATAGCGGTTGCCCTTCTCGATATCGCTGAGATAGGCAGGCGCCATGTTGTCGATGAGTTCGGCAAATTTACGTAGGTTTATGCCTTTCTCCTTGCGCTTTGTTTCAATGTACTTTCCGAAGCGGTTTTCCATGTTTATTACCTCCCGTTAATTGTTAGCGTGTTCGCTTGTTGCTAACATTGTATCATGGCGATACTGTACTTGTCAATGGGTCTACAGAAAAATGCTCGCACCTGCGAATAATCTGCAATAACGGAATTAAAGTCTTTGTTTGCGGAATAAAGATTGAATTATTGCGTTCGATATGTTATAATTAATGAATGTCTGGAAAGAGAGGTGCCAACAATGGCGATAAGCTACAAAAAATTATGGAAACTTTTGATAGACAAAGATATGAAAAAGAAAGACCTTCGTCAAGCTACAGGAATGAGTACTACTTCTATGGCAAAGTTAAGCAAGAACGAAAACATAAACACCGAAATCCTCGTGAAAATTTGTAAAGTCCTCGATTGCGATATTGGCGACATTATGGAAGTTACCGAGGACTGAATCCCACAAATAATTAAAGAACAAGGAGCGAATCTGTTATGGAGCAGCAAGCCTACAATCAACTTATATCATTTATTTGGAATATCGCCAACGACTGTTTGGTTCACATATACAATAAGGGGGATTACCGCAAAATAATCTTACCTTTAATAGTTATCCGACGCTTTGACGCCGTCCTTGAACCTACGAAAAAGGCTGTGCTGAATATGAAAGAGTCTTTGGATGCTCAGGGAATAACTGACCAAGATGATGCTCTCAAAACCATCGCTAAGGAGCAGTTCGTCAACAGTTCCCCTTTCACATTGAAAGACCTGAAGTCCCGTACGAACCAGCAACAATTAAAGCTGGATTTCATCAAATACCTCGATGGCTTCAGCCAAAACGTGCAGGAAGTTATCGACAAGTTCAAGTTCCGCAATGAGATTGACACGCTCTCCGAGAACGATATCCTTGGTATGCTCATCGGTAAATTTGTCGATCCACGTATTAACCTTTCGAGCCGCCCTGTTTACCACGATGACGGCAGCATTCGTCTCCCTGCACTTGACAACCATTCAATGGGAACGGCGTTTGAGGAACTGCTCCGCAGGTTTAATGAGGAAAACAACGTAACCGAAGCTGGTGAACACTTCACACCTCGCGACATCGTTGAGTTGATGGCTGAACTGGCTATCACTCCGCTTGCGGATAAGATTACAAACACCACCTACCGCATATATGATGGAGCCTGCGGCACGGGCGGTATCCTGACTGTTGCCGAGCAACGGATGAAATCAATCGCCGACGAGTGTGGCAAAAAAGTCTCCATCTATCTATATGGGCAGGAACTGCAGCCAGAAACCTACGCTATTGCCCGCGCTGATATGATGATTAAAGGTGAGGGTAAACAAGCTGAACGCATAGCCTATGGCTCAACCATCTCGAACGATGCTTTCCCGCGTGAGACTTTTGATTTTATGATTTCCAATCCACCGTTCGGGACACCGTGGAGGAAAGACCTTGAGGCTTGGGGCTACAAGGATAAGAAAGAAATAACGGATAGCCGCTTTGTATTCTCTTTCAACGGAGATGCAGAGTACAGCGTCCTCCCGAATATCGGTGACCCGCAGATGCTTTTCCTCGCCAACAACATAAGCAAGATGAAGACAGGTACACCCCTTGGCAGCCGAATTGTTGAGGTACATAACGGCTCGTCGCTCTTCACAGGTAGTGCGGGCCAAGGCGAAAGTAACCTGCGTCGCTATATTATAGAACGTGACTGGCTTGAGGCGATCGTCGCTTTGCCGGAGAATATGTTCTACAATACGGGCATCGGCACTTACCTTTGGATTGTGACAAACAAAAAATCCAAGGAGCGCAAGGGTAAAATTCAACTTATCGACGCGACATCGCTGAAATTTCCTATCCGCAAGAGCCTTGGCGAGAAAAACGGCGAAATCACACCCAAAATCGCCGCGCAGATTTTAGTATTTCATAGTGAGTTCGACCAGGCTGATTCTGAGTACAGCCGTGTTTTCGACAATAAAGAGTTCGGCTACTGGGAAGTCCCGATATTGCGCCCGCTGAAATTTAACTACAGCACTTCCGAGGAGCGTCTTTCCCTGCTGGTCGGAGAAAACAAACTGAACACGACCAAAGGCATAACTGTGGAGATATTGCAGACGGCGCTCGGAACCATTGACCAGACTGTCCTATACAAGAACACGGTCGAATTCCGGGAGTTGGTAATGAAGGCGTTGCAGAAGTTGGACGCATGGAAGACCTTGAAAGCGGCACAAAAGAACAGCGTTGTCAACGCCGTGATGAGTGCCTTGTCAAAGAAGGATTCAACAGCGGATCCTGTTCTGGATAAAGACGGCAATCCCGTACCAGACAAGAGCCTATCCGACAAGGAAAACATCCCGTTCACCTACGAAGGTGGTGTTAAGAAGTTTTTTGAATCGGAGATAAAGCCCTATATTCCTGATGCTTGGGTTGATGAAGATGGAATAAAGATTGGCTACGAAATCAGCTTCACAAAATACTTCTTCAAGCCTGCTGAACTGCGTGATGTCGAATCAATTATTGCTGATATAGAGCAGATTGAGAAGGACACCGATGGTTTGCTTGCGGGCATAGTGAGGGAGGTACGTAAATGAAACCATATGCCTCATACAAGCCCGCGCAAACGCCTTGGATAAACGAAATCCCGGCTGATTGGAACTTGGACAGGATAGGGATGCACTTCTTCGAACGTAAAACGAAGGTCTCGGATAAAGACTTCCCTCCGCTTTCGGTTACCAAGAAGGGAATTTTGCCTCAACTGTCTACGGTTGCAAAGACGAAGGATACAGACAACCGCAAATTGGTTATGGTTAACGACTTCGTAATAAACAGTCGTTCTGATAGACGTGGGTCAAGCGGTGTGTCTCCGTCGGATGGCTCGGTTTCCTTGATAAACATCGTCTTGACTCCGTATGATGTCGTCCCGAAGTGGAGCCATTACCTTTTTCGTAGTCATGCGTTTATAGAAGAATATTATCGTAATGGTCGAGGAATCGTAGCTGATTTATGGACGACTCGCTATAGTGAGATGCGAGGCATCTTTATCCCTATTCCATCTCGCGAAGAGCAAGACCATATCGTCCGCTTCCTTGACTGGAAGGTGGCGGAGGTCAACCATTTCATTCGGCAGAAGCGGCGCGAGATTGCCTTGCTGACTGAACTGATGAATACAAGGATAAAGGAAGCCGTGTTTAGAGGGCTTAAGCTGTCTGGCACTAAGCAGGACAGCGGAATTCATTGGGTCGGCAAAATCCCCGCTCATTGGGAAACGAAGGTGCTATTTGAGGTTGCTACTGAACAGTCAAACTCAAACAAGACAGTGCATAACCAGAACCTGTTGTCGCTAAGTTACGGAAAAATCGTAAACAAAGACATCAACACCACAGAGGGCTTGCTCCCTGCGTCCTATGACACCTATCAGGTAGTCGACGACGGCAACATCATCCTACGGCTAACGGATTTGCAGAACGACAAGCGGAGTTTGCGAGTTGGCATTGCTACCCAAACGGGCATCATTACCTCAGCGTACACTTGCCTAAAGGCTCGCGACAACGATATGTTGCCCCACTACATCTATCTGCTCCTACACTCGTATGACATCTGCAAGGTGTTCTACAGCATGGGCGGCGGTGTTCGCCAGAGCATTGGTTACGGGGAAATTAAGCGGATGTCCCTGCCGATACCGCCAACGGATGAGCAACAGAAAATAGTAGACTACTGTTACGCCTTGAGGGCTGATATAGATAAAATGATAGCCGAAGTGAAACGTGAGATTACTTTCATCACCGAGTATCGCACACGGATGATTTCAGACGTGGTCACAGGCAAGGTTGATGTCCGTGGCATAGTAGTGCCGGACTTTGCCGTTGAAGAAGTGGTCGAAGATGCCGACGACGAGGAGGAAACCGACGAAATTGCTGATGAGGAGGTAGAAGATAATGCTGACGACTGATACAAGCGAGAAGGGTTTGGAGATTATCATCACCGAATGGCTTATAGGCTGTAGCGGCTTTGAGCGAGGTGCGCTTTATGGAACAGGCGAATATAACAAAGATTTTGCCGTAGACGAGACGCGCCTGTTTCGCTTTCTTGCCGATACGCAGTCTGCCGAGTTGGCGAAGTTGCGTCTTGATGAGCAGCCGAACGAGCGTAATGCATTCCTTACCTACTTGCGTGAGAAACTTAGCAAAGAAGGAGTTATTGAACTCCTCCGGAAGGAATTTCGCTACAAGCAGGCAAGATTCTACCTCTTTTATGTCCTGCCGTCAAAAGGCAACACGACTGCCGAAGAACTATGGAGTAAAAATATTTTTAGCGTCACACGCCAGCTACAGTATTCCAAGGAAAACTCTAAATTGGCGGTGGACTTCGTGTTGTTCTTAAATGGTCTGCCGATTATGACGTTTGAACTGAAAAACCGACTCACAAAGCAGAATACCGGGGATGCTGTTTATCAATACAAGAACGACCGTGACCCAAAAGAACTTCTCTTCGCTTTCAAGCGATGCATTGTTCATTTTGCAGTGGATGACAACGAAATCAAGATGTGTACTGAGTTGAAGGGTAAGGGTTCATGGTTTCTGCCTTTTAACAAAGGGCATAACGATGGAGCAGGCAATCCGCCCAACCCTGACGGCATAAAAACCGACTACCTCTGGAAGCAGATTTTGACGAAAGAGGAACTAGCAAATATCATTCAGAACTACACGCAGGTCATTGTCGAGGTAGATGAGGATACCAAGAAGAAGTCGGAGAAACAAATTTTTCCACGCTACCACCAGCTTTCAGTTGTGAAAAGCCTTCTTGCCGATGCCGCCCATGATGGTGCCGGGCAACGATACCTTATTCAGCACAGTGCAGGTAGCGGAAAGTCTAACTCCATCGCTTGGCTCGCCCATCAGCTTGTTACCCTGCAGAACGACGGTAAGAATGTGTTTGACTCTGTTATCGTGGTTACTGATCGCGTAAACCTCGACAAGCAGATTAAAAACACCATCCGCAAGTTTATGCAGGTGCAAAGTACCGTCGGCTGGGCGACGAAGTCCGGAGATCTACGCGACCTCCTTACGGAAGGCAAAAAAATCATTGTTACCATCGTCCACAAGTTCCAGTACATATTGGAAGACATTGAGGCGTTCCACCAAGGACAACGGTTTGCCATCATCATCGATGAAGCGCATTCCAGCCAGAGTGGTCGACTCTCTGCAAAGATGAACATTGCCCTCTCCGGGACGACTGGCGACGAAGATGAGGATTTGGAAGATAAAATTAACACCATCATCGAAGGCAAGAAGATGGTGAAGAACGCGAGTTACTTTGCTTTCACGGCGACACCGAAAAATAAGACTTTGGAAATGTTCGGCGTTCCGTACCAAGAAGGTGACAAGCTGAAGCATCGGCCTTATCACGTCTACACGATGAAGCAAGCCATCGAAGAGGGCTTTATTCTCGACGTGCTTCGGAATTATATGCCCATTCAAAGTTACTACCGCATTGCCAAGACCGTCGAGAATGACCCAATGTTTGACCGAAAGCGCGCCCAGAAGAAGCTACGTCTGTTTGTGGAGTCCAACGAGTACGCCATCAAGCAGAAAGCTGAAATTATCATCGAACATTTTCATACCGACGTTATCTCCAAGGGAAAAGTCGGCGGTAAAGCCCGTGCTATGGTTGTAACCAGCAGTATCCAGAGGGCAATCGAATACTACTATGCCATATGTGAGTGCCTTCGAATTCGGAAAAGCCCGTACAAAGCAATTGTAGCCTATTCCGGCGAAAAGAACATAGGCGGGCAGTCCATAAAGGAATCCGATATCAACGGATTCCCCAGTACGCAAATTGAGAAGAAGTTTAAAGCTGACCCATACCGCATCCTCGTGGTAGCGGAAAAATTTCAGACAGGATTTGATGAGCCACTGTTACACACAATGTATGTCGATAAGACGTTGTCGGACATAGCGGCAGTGCAAACCCTATCTCGCTTAAACCGAGCTGCCCCGCAGAAGAACGACACGTTTATTCTCGACTTCGCTAACCGTGCTGAAGACATTCGGGAGGCCTTTTCTCGTTATTATAAAACAACAATACTCTCTGATGAGACCGACCCGAACAAGCTGAACGACCTAATTAATACACTATCGGAGCTTCAGGTATATACCGATGGACAAGTGCGCCAGCTTGTAGAGTTATACCTTGCAGACGCACCACGCGACCAACTTGATCCGATTCTGGACATCTGTGCAGAGAACTATAACGAGTTGGAGGTTGAGGAGCAGATTCTATTCAAGAGTTCAGCAAAGACTTTTGTGCGAACATACAACTTCCTTGCGGCGATATTGCCTTATGGTTCTGTTGAGTGGGAGATGCTATCCATCTTTTTCACCCTACTTATTCCGAAACTGCCATCTCCACGAGGAGATGACCTCTCCGAAGGTATCCTTGAAACCGTGGACTTAGAAAGTTACCGAGCGGAAGCTCAGACGATGGTGTCGATTGCCCTTGAGGACAGCGACGCTGAAATCGACCCGATTCCAGTAAAAACGGATGTGGGCATTCCCGTGCCGGAGATGGATTATCTGACGAGTATACTCACGACCTTCCATGATCTTTTCGGAAATATTGAATGGACAGATGGAGATAAGGTGCGTCGACAGATTGCAGAACTCCCGAACATCGTTAATCAGGATGAAGCTTACCAAAATGCAAAGCAGAATTCAGACGCACAGAATGCCCGCGACGAGAGCGACCGCGCTACGATGGAAGCAATAATGGGAACAATGTCGGCGGGCATTGAACTATACAAACACATAAGCAGCAATCCATCTCTTAAGAAATGGGTTCTGGATATGGTTTTTAATACTACTTATGATGTGCCACTTTCGGGGAGGTAGTAGTCAAATTGATTTTACGGAGGTAATTTATTATGGCACAACACCTTTCTATTCGTGTTCCGTGGAAAGACAATGGTTACAGCGGACTGGTATGTGATAAACCATGCTACAACAATGCCTGCCTACGGCTTAAAAATATTTCCGACAGTCGGAATGATGATTTTGAGGAAACACTCAAAGGTTGCCCGATTGCTGGGCACGAACGTGAAATTCCCTGCGTGTCGGAGGGTGGTGTGTTTATGTCCGCTGCAACTCACACGCGGATTAATATACATCCGTATAAAGAATCCAATCCTGGAACCCACGGACATTTCCGCGAGACGGAGTTAGTTTATCCTCCGTACTCATTACCTTCACGTCCTTTTGCTTGGACGATGCTTAGAAAGGGTAATGATCGTGACGACCAGAATATCCGTCGTCTTGCCGACAGGTATAACATTGACTATGACCCTGCAAGAGAACCGGAATTGGCTTTTACGACGAACTGGATACAGGATGCTACAAATCAGAGGGCAATTTTCAAAACCTTCTATGAGAACGTGACACCGAATCACTCGTTGGTGATTACCTATGCAAAGCAGGTGCCTTTTATTGACGATGCAAAGCGCGTCGTTATGGGGATAGGCTTCGTGAAGTCTGTGACCGAACCACCAGAGCATAAGCATACCGCAGACGGGACACTCCGCTCTATTCTTTGGGAAACGATGATTGGTCACTCTATTCGGAACGACCGAAAAGACGGCTTCCTTCTTCCATACCAAGAAATGATGGAATACGCTGAAACACATCCCGATTTCGACATAAGGACAGCCACAGTCTTTGCCGAAGATGAGTATTTTGAAGAGTTCTCCTATGCTACGGAACATCTCTCGCATGATGCGGTTATCAGTGTATTACTTCAAACGTTAAAAGCACTTGAAATTATTCAAGACTGCATACCCGGCAATTGGCAAGAGTGCATTGAATGGGCGAACGCACGACTTAACGAAGTGTGGGTTGATCGAGGTGCTTTTCCTGGTCTAGGTGCGATGCTCTGCGCCGTTGGTTTCAAGTTCGGTATCGTGTTGGCAAGCGATATTAAAAACATAATCTCGGAAGGTGAAGACTATGAGGGTTTTGTCGTCAAGGCTATCAAGAACCCTACTGACTACTTCCGTTCGGACATAGCGGCTTCAATAGGTAAAACAGAGCAAGGGGTATTCCTCTCGCTCACAGGCGAACGAAAGACATTATTTTGGCTGCTTGCTCGGTTATCGTTGAGCGTTGAACAGGCAAATGTGCTGTTTAATGGAGAATACAGGCTCGAGGCGCATATTGATTGCACAGATCGTGAAATCATAGAGAATCCTTATCAGCTCTATGAACGTACAAGAATCTGTGCAGACACCTTCAAAATTGCAGTTCGTAAGGTGGATATGGCGGTGTTCCCGCCCAAAGAGCTACGCGACATATATCCGCTTTCCGCTCCGACTGCTTTGGATTCTGAAAACGACAAACGACGCATCAGGGCGATAGCTATTAGCGTATTGGAAGAACAAGCCTTAATGGGGCATACGGTTTACCCGCAGAGCAAACTTATCATTGATATCAATGAATTGCCCATAGAACCCGGGTGCAGGGTGTCAAGCGACATCTTTGCAAGTATTCAGGGATTTCTTGCTAATGGAATGATTCCTGTGGAATGTGCGGATGGTGCAATAGCCTATCAGTTAAGTCGATTAGCACAGGTTGATGATGTCATCAGAAAATCCGTAAATAAGCGGGTAAATGCAAAGCGACACATTATTTCAGAGGACTGGGAGAAGCTTGTCAATACTGCTTTTGGTGCGTATAAAGACGATGATTCAGAAAAACGCGCCCGCGAGGAAAAGACGGCTATTCTTAAAGAACTCGCTGCGGCCCGCCTATCAGTCCTTGTCGGCGGAGCTGGTACAGGTAAAACCACGCTCCTATCACTGTTGTGCAAATCACCGCAGATTCGTGACGGTGGTGTGCTTCTTCTTGCCCCGACTGGAAAAGCCAGAGTTCGTATGAGCCAAGCTATGCAACGGCAAGGCGTAAAAAGTAAGGCCAAGACCGTGGCACAGTTTCTGATTCAAAACGGACGTTTTAACTATAACACAATGCGTTATCAGCTTTCTGAAACCGAGGCAAAAGACGTGCCGTTTACCGTCATCATAGATGAATGCTCTATGCTGACCGAGGAAATGTTTGGTGCGCTTTTGCAGGCGTTAAAAAGAGCACAACGTATTATTTTTGTTGGAGACCCGAACCAACTGCCGCCAATCGGAGCGGGTAGGCCCTTTGTGGACCTTGTGCGTTACCTGAAAAAAGATATTCCTCAATTTCCACGTGTGGGAAAAAGCTATGGTGAATTGACAGTCACCCGGCGGCAGAAGAATGAAAACGGCGAAGAGCGCACCGACACGGCTCTTGCAGAGTGGTATGCGGACACCGACGCCGAACTTGACGATGAGATATTTGTGCGGCTGCAGGGCAATAATTGTGGCAAGAACATCTCATTCAAAATGTGGTCTACACCGGAGGAACTGGAAGTCCTTATTCTCCAAACCGTAGCCGAAGAAGTTGGTATGAAAGATTTGGATGATATCAACGGTTTCAATATCAGTCTGGGTGGTACGGTCGGGCAGTATACATACTTTAACCTTGGGTGCGCCGATAAATCTGAAAGTTGGCAAGTTCTCGCACCAGTACGTGGCTTGTCTCACGGCGTTGCCAATATAAACCATATCATCCAAAGAAAATATCGTTCGAATTACATCGAACTGGCCAAAGAACCGGATTTTTGGCAGCGAAAAATTCCGAGACCTTTTGGAGCAGAGGGCATCGTGTATGGGGACAAAGTGATAAATGTCATTAATACAAAGCGCAAAGCCTACCCTGACAACACCTCAGCAATACATTATGTAGCTAATGGCGAAATAGGAGTCGCATTCTCGAACTGGGTTAAAAAGGGCGATAGTGCTAAAGTTCGAAACATTAAACTCAGTGGAGTAAAAGTGGAATTTTCTTCACAGAAAGGCTACTCATATCAATACGAAGGTAGGGATTTCGGTGAAGAAACCGACGCTCTTCTGGAACTTGCTTATGCCCTTACTGTTCACAAGGCGCAAGGAAGCGAGTTCGGCAAGGTAATTCTTGTCATTAGCGAGCCATGTGGGTTGCTTTCAAAAGAATTACTGTACACGGCTATCACAAGGCAAACAGAACGATTGGTTATCCTTTATAATGCCGAGGCGTATCACCTGCGCAACTATTCATCTAAGGCGTTCTCTGACATTGCCCGCCGGTTTACCAGCCTGTTTGAAAAGCCTGAAATCGTAGAGTTCAAACAACGGTATTATGAGGCTTCGCTTATTCATAAGACGCTTAAGGGCGAACTGGTGCGCTCCAAATCAGAGGTTATCATCGCCAATATGCTGTATGAATCTGGCATTGCTTATGAATATGAAAAAGAGTTATCACTTGGCGAAGACGGCATTCGAATTCCGGATTTTACGATTGACGATGCCGAAAGCGGTATGCTCTTTTATTGGGAACACTGTGGGATGATGTCGGACAGACATTATCGCCGGCGATGGGATGAGAAAAAGGCTGTTTATGAGAAACACGACATTGTAGAGGGCGAAAATCTTATAGTTTCATATGATGACCTCAACGGCAGCATTGATTCCGTGGCTATCAAGAAACTCATTGAACAATACTTGCACTAAAGGGGTAAAAATATGGATAAATTACAAGAACAATACTTTGAGGCGTTGACAGCCAACCGTGCCGAGGGAGCAAAGGCACTTGAAGGCTTCGCTCTCCGCGGTGTTAAGAACAGCGTGGTTGAAAAATACTCCGACCAAGCACATTTTATATACGAACTCTTGCAAAATGCCGACGATGCGAGGGCAACCTCGGCGAGGTTTGTGCTGTATAAGGACAAGTTGGTATTTGTCCATAATGGAACGCGCCGTTTTACTGTAACTGACCCTGCTTCCGAAATGCAAGATCTTGAAAACGGCAAATTAGGAGATATCAATGCTATCACGGCAGTTGGTGGCTCGAACAAGACTGACAAAGCGACTATAGGCAAATTCGGAGTAGGCTTCAAAGCGGTATTTCAATATACTGCCACACCGCATATTTATGACCCTGATATCTTTTTCAAAATCCAACGGTTTATTGTGCCGACTCGTGTAGAGGAGGATTACCCAGGCAGACGGAAAAACGAAACGGTTTTTGTCTTTCCATTCGACCACGATAAGCGTAGCCCCAAAGAGGCGTATGCCGATATATCTGAAAAGTTGCGCTCACTGGACTATCCTCTTTTATTCTTGTCAAACCTGAAAGATATCGAGTTTGAAGTTTCAGGGATTCTTGGGCTTTATGGAAAGACTGTCGAGGAGAAGCTTGATTTTGAAGATACAACTGCCGAGCTTATCAAACTTACACAAAACGATGGTGATAATCGCGATGACCTCTATGACAATACGCTTTGGCTGTTTACCCGCGATGATGGGAACGGCCATACATACTCTGTCGGCTATTTTGTTGATGACAAGGGGCATTTAACTAAAAAAACGCATAGTGCGTTCTGTTTCTTCCCGACTAAAGAAGTCACTGGGTTGAACTTCATAATTCATGCCCCGTTTCTACTCACTGATAGCCGCGAAGGAATCCGTGCCGGGGTTCAGCACAACATTGACATGATGGACTTGCTGTCTAAACTGGCGGCCGACAGTCTTACCTACCTACGTGATATTGGACTATCAAAGAAGATTCCTTTGATTGATGACGATATTTTTGACATTGTTCCTTACGACGAGAACGACTTTACAGAGGTCGGAAATAAGAAGAGCATCTCATTCAAACCGTTTTATACTGCCATACATGAAGCTTTTGAAAACGAGGCTATCATTCCAAGCACAAATGGGTATGCAACATCCAATGATGCGTATTGGGCGTTCGTACCTCCAATCGCACAACTCTTTTCAAATGAGCAACTTTCGGCATTGACTGGCAACGTTAATGCAAAATGGGTGTTTGTTTCGTTTGGTCGTCAAAATACAGAACGAAAAAACGAAGAACTGACTGAATATATTGAATCGATAACTAAAACTTATTTGGAAGAAAGCGATTTATTAAATGGCTGGGAGGAAGAAGACGAAAATGGCGATGAGATAAATTGCGGGATAACGTCACAATTCATAGAAACTCAGTCAATCGAATGGCTTCATCGCTTTTACAAGTGGATTTCCGAAACGGCGGGCAGAACTTCGTTAATCCAAACGAAACCGATATTCCTGAATCAAGAAGGTAAAGCGACGGCCGCTTTCGATGATAAGAAGCGACCGAATCTGTTTTTGTCCGTTGACGGAGGCAGCGACTATCCAACGGTTAATAAAGCCTTGCTTTCAAACGAGGAAACGCTCGAGTTTATCAAAAAACTCGGCGTTGGTGAGCCCTCATTGCGAGATGAAATTAACAAAAAAATACTTCCGAAATACAAAGACGGCGTATCCCTTAATACCATAACGGATTTCAAGAAGTTTTTTCGTTACTACCAAGAGTGTCCGCAGGGTGAGGCGAAAACTTTCATTGACTCCTTAAAGGCAACTGATTTTGTCCTATATAGGTCAAAATCAGACGAAACACAATATCGGGGCAAAGCGGAAGATCTCTATTTCCCGTTTGATCCCCTGCCTCAATGGTTCGAATCCAAGCCCGACACGAAGTTTGTTTCCTTCGATGACTACCTTGAAATAGTAGGCGAAAATAAAAAAGAGGAACTGGTGGAGTTTTTGAGTGTGCTTGGTGTAAAAGACACTCCGAGAATTATTCCACAGGAATTGGACTGGCGGCAAGCCAATCAGCTTCCGTATAATTGGTCTCGCTCAACAGGAAGCAATAAGTGGTACGAAAACCATATAGACGGCTGCAAAGAGTTGGTGGATTTAATAAAAGCTGAGAAAAAAAGCGAATTATCAATAATGTTGTGGTTACAGCTCATCAAATACATTGAGAGCGGAATTTTAAACAATCACAGTTGGTCAAGGGACAGCATCTTATATGGTAGACATGAATATTTTTATTATAGCCACAAAAGTGAGCGTTATGAATCAAGTGAAGCCAAACGTCTTCGCATCTTGCCTTGGCTTATGAATACAGATGGTGAATTCGTGTCCGCTACGGAACTGACTCGGCAATCTATTAGTCCTGAATATGATACATCCAGTGATGAGGCCGCAGAACTGTTCCATCTATTGGGTATAGAAGATGAAATTATGGATACGGCGGATGATGATGTTGACATCACTTCTTTGGGTGATCAGTTGGGCTTATCCGAGGAAGAGCAACGCCAAGCACTTTTGGAGTATGCGAAGAAGAAAAAAGCTGAGGAATCCGACGATGACTTGGATGACGAATATGACGAAGATGAAAGTGTCGATTCTTCTGAAGACATCGAGGACGATAATGCACCAAAAATAAGCAAGCCGTCAATCAAACGCGTTGGCAAAGAACTCACCAAACGGGCTACTTCTTCGCCAAAAGAACGTCAGTCTAACACTGGCGATTCCAGCGACGACTTGCCTGCTGATGAGGACGATTATTCCAAGCCGACCGTCGATATCAGCAAGAAAATCGAAAAGGTTAAGGAGCAAGCCGAGCGCGACATACAGGAAATTGCCCGCCTTGAAGACTTAAAACAAAAAGCACAGGAGGCAGAGCAATATTCCTATGGTTGGTTTAATGCCTTGTTGGAACTTGAATCGCTTAATAGCGGGGAGAATAACGCCAACAGCCGCGAAATATCTATATCTTTTGCCAAGGTCGAGCGTGAAGCAGGAACTCCAAGAACGCTTGTATTGAAACACCCCAGCAGGTATATACCCCAGTCGATGGAAGACCTTGCGGATATTCCACTGGAACTGCACTTTGCAGAGCAACCGCCGAAAAAAGTGGCTATCGAGGTCGTGAATGTTAAATCCTATACGCTCCGAGCTAAACTACGTACCAATGCCGATATTGACGGCGTTGACCTCTCGGAGGTCACGGAAGCCAGAATTGAAGCCCGAAATCCCGTGTTTCTTATTGAGGAACTGCGTAAGGCGTTTATCAGGCTTGGTGAAGAGAACGGTTACGACGAAGATTTCGATATGCAAGAGAATCTTTGTGAAAACATAGAGTTTGTTTTCGGTCCTCCCGGCACGGGCAAAACCACTCACATTTCCAGAGATATTATCCTGCCGATGATGAAGATTCCACAGGATTTGAAAGTGCTTGTTCTAACACCCACCAATAAGTCGGCGGATGTACTCGTTCGTCGCTTGATGGACTGTATGGGATCAGACCAGAGTTATATGAACTGGCTTGTGCGCTTTGGGGCGACTAATGACACAACCGTCGAACAGAGCGGCGTGTTCAGGGACAAGACATTTGATATCCAGACTTTCCCAAGGAATGTCACAGTCACGACGATTGCACGTTTCCCGTATGACTATTTCCTTATGGACGATGGCAAACGGCTTACCTTGAGCGGATTGATGTGGGACTATATCATAATAGATGAAGCCTCTATGATACCGCTCGCAAACATCGTCTACCCGCTTTACAAAAAAACCCCATCGAAATTCATTATTGCGGGTGATCCATTTCAGATTGAGCCGATAACAACAGTCGATACTTGGAAAAATGAAAATATCTACACGATGGTCAAATTGAACTCGTTTACAGAGCCAACGACTGTCCCGCATGACTATCGTGTGGAATTACTAACCACCCAATATCGAAGCATTCCTGAAATCGGCGAGGTTTTCAGTAGATTCGCCTATGGTGGCGTTTTGAAACATCATCGCACACCGGAAAGCCAGCGACCTCTGCCAATTGGCGATTTATTTGACCTTAAATCGCTGAATATTATCAAGTTCCCTGTAAGCAAGTATGAGAGCATTTACAGACCCAAACGCCTGCAAAGCAAAACACCCTATCAGGTGTACTCAGCGTTGTTTGCTTTTGAGTTCGTGAAGTATCTTGCCTCTCTCATTGAACTTGTAGAAGCCGATGAAGATTTCCGAATCGGCCTTATAGCACCATACCGTGCACAAGCTGATTTGATAGATAAGCTAATGTCTTCAGCGAGCTTGCCGAAAAATGTAGATGTTCAAGTCGGCACAATCCACGGGTTCCAAGGCGATGAATGCGACATCATAATTGCCCTGTTCAACCCTCCGCCAAAAATCACTATGCACAAAGATATGTTCCTGAACAAGCTAAACATTGTGAATGTATCGATTAGCCGCGCAAGGGATTATCTGATTATTTTGATGCCTGACGGTGATACCGAGAGTGTGGAGAACCTCACTCTTGTCAAAAAGGTGGAACAGCTCTGCAAAGAACAGACCGCTTGGGGCGAACAGTTATCTCCGCTAATCGAGGAGACAATGTTCGGTAGCAGTACTTATCTTGAAGATAACTCCTTCTCTACCACGCACCAGTTGGTGAATGTCTATGTCAAGCCTGAAAAACGATATGAAGTCCGTAGTGAGGACAATGCTGTAGATGTACAGATTCACGAGTGAAATAATGAAAATATTTATGGATGCTGTGATAATCGGTTTTCAAAAGCTTTGGAAGTTTAGATATAGACATAACTAGGAAGTTTTCAAGTTTTACAATTACAATGGTTTTCGGCTTAGAGGTGTGCAAACTATGAAATCGTTAAAAGATGCACCGCCCCAAAATCGGTATCGGTGCATTTTATCAATAGTTAGTACCTTTGCCACCGGAGATGACAGGAATTATACCCCATATATCGACTTGTTCCCACGAACGGATAAAAATCATTGACCTGTTTCCCCGAACAGATAGCACCCATAAATCCACTATTGACCTATTCCCTCGAACGGACAAAACGTAAAATACAGACCAGACATCAAGGTGAGCCTATCGTTCCACGTGGAGACGGTCGTATTGATGTCAAGGGTGAAAGAGTGAGTATGCGAAAAAGCCTGTAAATAAGGGTTTTTTAAGGTTCAGGAGCGAAACTGTAGTCTTAAAAATTCGTACATTTATCGTTCCGTGGAAACGTTTCAATGCAAGTGATTTTGAGTGCGACAGAACGGATTAGATGTCATAGTTTGGCGAGCAGTCAGATTAGATGTCAAGGGTTCGCGTGTGATCGATTTAGATGTTTTTCGGAAAAGTTAAGGTTGTGTGATCAGGTTGGATGTGGCAGATAAATTAGAATTTCATAAGGAGTGTAAAATGGATATTTTAGAAATCCTGAATAATAAATCTCTAAAGGCTATAGAAAAAAGAACACAAATTATAAATGCTATAGAAGGAAATATGGTTTCTTTGAAAGAATTGATAAGTATATGCAATTCGTTAAATGACAAACAAATAGCTATTATTCTTGAAGCTATTGAAGAAATAACGAACAAAGAGTTAATACAAGTTGATGTAGACTATTTGCTCTTTGCAGAGGGTTATATTTTGTCAGATAATAATTCTTGTAAGAGGGAAGCGTCAAGAATAGTGGGAAATCTGGCAAAACGGTTCCCTGATAAACTGGACACAGCCATTAAAAACCTGTTAAAAAACACTAACAATGAAAGTACGGTTGTTCGTTGGGGAAGTGCATATGCATTATCCAGAATTATAGTGCTTCCCCAATTTGCAAAAGCAGACTTGTTTAATGAAATCAATTGCATTTGTGATAAGGAGCAGGAAAATGGTGTAAAAAATCAATATCTAAAATCTCTAAAAAAAGCGTCGAAATTAAGAGGATAAAACGTCAAGTTCCTGTTTATCTTTAGGAATGAGCATAAGCAAGGTCATCCTACATTATAATTTCGTAGAGTGCCGTGCTTGTTTTTAACCTTATTCATCCACATCCACCGTCACGCCTGATTTGAATTCCACGGTGAATTTCTCCTCATAGACAGTGACCTTTTCAATCAGCCGCCGGACGAGCGGCTCATCGTATTCGGTTAGGGCGGTGGGCTGTCCCTTTAGAAAATCACCCATATCATCAATGCGCTTTTTAAGTTCGTCCCGTCCGGTGATTTCCAGATTAAGCTTCTGCTTTCCTCACGCAGGCGACAAATGTCTTGCCCCAGTTCCTCACAAGTTGTTTATCGCCCACTAGGTGGTGAGAAAGTCTGTGGTATATGTTTGTTGTCTGAGTTGGTGAGTTATTAACCATATCGATAACTTGTTTTCCAGAGCGATTACAAGTATAATAATTCCATTGGAATAGTTTCATGCGCAGACTATGCGGTTAACCACTTATCGGTGTCGCAAGACGAATGATAACGACAATTAAGAGTTACCGGAGGAAAAGAAAAATGGCAAAAGAGAAAATCTCGTTCGAAGCGTTTCTGTCGACAGTTGCACCAGAACACCAAGCATTTGTCGAAGAACTCCACCGCAAACTTGTGGGGCTAGACTGTGACCTTGTAATCAAGGAAGCAAAGAACGGTTACGCCGCTTCATACCAACTGAAGAAGAAAACAGTAATGAACTGGGTGTTTCGCAAGTCAGGCATTTTGGCGCGGATTTACGGTGACAATGTCGGTAAGTATGAAAGCTTAATCGCCTCTCTGCCTGAGGATATGCAAAAGAAAATGTCTGCGTCCAATGACTGCAAAAGGCTTATTGACCCTACTGCGTGTAGTCCTATGTGTGTGAAAGGCTTTATCTATGACCTGAATGGCAGCACACAAAAAAAGTGCCGCTATGATGGAATGTTCTTTTTGTTAACGAATCAAACAACAGAATTTATTATGAAGCTTGTCTGTGCAGAAGTTGATGCACGTAAGCAGGTTTCGTGATGGTGGATGAAATAAACGAATCACAACAACTGTTACGTGACGCAGTTTTGCCAGCCACCAAACAGAACATAACCGCCGCCGTCCTTAATAGGCGGATAGCAACAATATAATCGAACTGGAGAAACACAATGACAATAATCGAGCTTTGTCATCTTATCGGGATACAGGATGAAATAAGAGACAGGATAACAGAGTACGAAAGGTGCATCGATTTTCATGGTATCAAACAAGAAATAGAGCAAATGAAGCACCCGGAATACTGGGAGGATGCGATTGAGTGCTTGCAAAGGCTGTTAGAACCCGACGAGGATGGGGTAAAAATACTAACCTGTCAGCTTCACTGCGCATGTGATGCGTATGCAAAATACGAGGAACTAGGGATATCCGAACAAGTATTCATTGCTACGATGAAGTTCTTCCCGAGATTTTTGCAGGACCATAAGGATAAGCATGGAAGCTATCGGTTTGTTTGGGCGTGGTGGGCGGTTCGTCAGCTTTCTATGATGGAGTACCGAATTGGCGAGCTTGAATATGAGATGCGAATCGAAGACGACCGGCGCTTGATACATATACATATTCCCGCGGATGCCGATCTATCAACAGACAAGCTGCGAAAATCTTATCTAGAAGCAGTGGATTTTTTCAAGATGTATTATCCCGCTTACGATGGTGCAGACATGGTGTGCAGTTCATGGTTGCTTGCGCCATCGTTAAAGGCCGTCCTGCCGGAAAACTCGAAAATATTGCGGTTTCAACAGCTGTTTGATATTGACGAAGTAGAAGAGGATAGTTTGAGTTTTATGGATTGGGTCTATGGAAGCAAGGATATTCCCCTAGAGGAATTGCCGGAGGGTACGACCTTGCAACGAAACCTAAAACCCTACTTGCGTAATAACGGGAAGATTGAGCTGGCTTCGGGAAAACTGGTTGCAGACCGAATGATCCATATGTGTGGGGGAGCTTGAATGCCAACATTAAAAAGAATAAGAGATGCAATGAAAAAGCAAAAAATCGGCGATAAAATTGTGGCGCAGTTTGACTTTGATGCCGACTGCAACGATCCGATTACCATTATTTCTACGATTGACAAAATGGATGAATTGTTGACAAAGGAACAATGCCTTTCGATTATGGAAAAGCAGGGTTGTTGTAAGGGCGGTTAGCGAGACAAAGACTGTAGGGCGTTTGCATTGGAACACGCAGGTAGAACGTTTTCTGAAAAACTTGCTTTGCTATCCAGTGTTCAATATATGATGTCGCCCCGTCTTAATGACGATGGTACGGTTACAATTACATTTGGAGACTTCGGAAATGGCGTTCACACAGGTAAGAATACCTGTTCCTGTGCGTCGATTAAAAAGTTGAAGCAGCCGTTTTCCATTTCGCCTACATACTGTGGTTGTTGTGCAGGACACTTTAAATATCACTATGAAAACGCTTTGGGGGTAAAGTTGAAATTGAAAGAAATCGTTTCATCTCCGCTCAATACAAATGGCGGGAAGCCTTGCTGCTTTACTATTGAAGTGCTTAGCTGATACAGAAGTCTAGACCTGTTACAGCATAGTGATGCTTTGACATATATCTTTTAGCCGAAGCGGCTTTAATAAATGAAGCATTAGAAACTAAAGTAAAAAAGGACAGCAGGAAGCTTGCAAGTTTACCCATCCGCCAAGGCTTTACTGGGTTCTAGCGGCATTAGGATATACGGTTTATATAGATGACATAGTGTGTTTTGCAGATGCTGACTAATTATCATAGTCGTTTCATAATTTAGAAGGGCGGTTTCAAAACGCCTTGAAAGTGGATACACAAGCGCGCAAAAACGCGCCTTGATTTGGCTTGCGAATAGCCATTCAAGGCGCGTTTTCTTAAACATAAGACAGTATGCCATGCGGTGAAACTTGTTGCGATAAAGGGCTTTTATCGGGGCAGTTAATCGCCGGCACCCCAATCGTGTTGCATCCTTTTTAGCGCGCTGTTAAATTCCCTTGCGGTCCTTTTATCGTTAATCCACATCACGAGATTAACGGTCAAATCAATCGTAAGTATGGAAAAGCCAAGGGATGCAGCCATAGAAACACTGGTGAGTATTCCGACAAAGTAAAGAACCGATAGAATGACTGCCTCAAGCAAAACAAAATGCAATAAATTTCTAACGGCTGCCTGCTTTAGGGTCAGTTCTTTCTTAGAATATTTTACAAGCAGGGGAAGGGATGCGAGCGCGCCAAACAGCAAGGGCGACAAAAACGCCTCGTATCCAAAGCGGGCGTCCGTTTCGTAAACCATCCCAATGACAGCCATTGCCGCACAAATGCAGGCAATCGACACAAAAAAGCTCATCATAACCTTTTTTACAAAGAAAGTCTTAAAGTCCATTTTCACTTACCTCCCATCACAGCGCGTTTCATTTCGGGCACATATTGTCTTGAGATGATAATACTCTCGCCGTTTTTCATATGAGCTGTAAACCGCCCGTTTAAAGCAGGGCTTATGCTTTCAAGCTTCATCAGGTTGACAACAAACGATTTCGAGCATCGGATAAAATGCTTATCCGAATAGGCGTTTTCAAGCTCATACAGACGGATTTTAAGCTCGTACGATCTGGCCTTTGTATAAGCGAATACCCGCTCGTCAACCGCCTCAAAATAGAAAACATCACACAGGTTAAACTGATAGATGCGTTCGGCCACACTGCCGGATAAGGTTACCCCCTTGGTGAGAGCATACGACCGTATGCTCTCAATATCGGGTGTAACCTCAATGCATTCTATAATCAGACATTCGTTTTCTTTGTCACTGATCTGCTTGATTCGCACCTGCATAATTTAGTATTCCTTTTCGATTATAAGTTCCCCTGCGTCTTTCAGATAGTAGTTAAAGAATTCCAGCACAACCTCATTCATTGTTTCAATACAATACCGTTCATCTATCGTGCCCACGCCAAGCATGTTGGCAAGCGCGGGAGAAAACAAAGGCAGGTCGGTAAAATTAAGGTGACCGGCGTCTTTAAATACCGTCTCGTATGCACACAGGGCGTTTTGTGTGGCGTAAAAATTATTGTATGCGTCTCCAACTAGCTCCATCGAATTTGTGTAGTGGTCTTGTGCATACACATTTAAGAGCGGAATGGGATAAGGGGTGTTATTCAGAACGATTGCGTTGTTCTCGAAGGCAACCTCCTCGCCCAGCATGGTTCCGTCAAGGACGATGACAGCGTCGATGTCGTCGCGCTCTCTACCGATCTGTGCGGACGTTGCGCCGCCCAAAGAGTGACCCATCAGACCAATCTTCTCGGTATCGATAATAGAAAAGAGCGCGTCGGTTTTGTTGGTCTCGCATTCTGAACGGATTGTGTTTAGAACGAAGTGTTCGTCTTCCGTGCGAAGCTTCATCCACGCTTTTGTGGTATGGTAAATCTCTTCTTCGTGTGTTGTGTCGTGGACTGCGTTTATTTCGGCCGCCCTATTTATAAATTCGGGTGCCACAGTCGTAAGGGTTCCGCTGGTGTCCATTGTGAAAAAGGCATGGTATGTATGCCCGATGCTCGCGACCACATATCCATTCGAGGCAAGTTCCGCAAAGGTAGAGAAGTTGCTTCCGCCAAAACCAAACGCACCGTGCGAAAAAATAACAAGGGGATACGTCTCATCCGCGTCTTCGGGATACCAGAATTCAACCGTCAAGGCTCTGTTTGCGCCCGTCTCCGAGAACTCGTCCACTCTGCTGTTATCGGTCCAGGTATACTTTGCAGTTGAAATCGTATGCTCTCCCGTGGTTATGGGCTGTTCGTACTGGGGACAAAGGATTGCAAGAAAGAGTGCGAAGGTAAAGACCAGGCAGTTCCTTACAAAGCGAAAGATGTTTTTTGCCAGCTTGTATTCCTTCTCTTTTTTTCTAACCAAAACCACCACGCCAACGAGCGCCTGTACAACCAGTACGAGCATAAGCACTACATAGCGAAAGCTCCATTCATAAACCCCGGTAACAAGCATAAGTCCGAAAAGAGCCAGTAAACCGATGCTGATCGTTGCCTTTTCTTCTCTGTGATTGTTCTTTGTTGTAATCGACCAAATAAGGAAAAACGTCTCGATTGTAAGTAATAAAACCAGCGCTAAAATTCCCATTGTTGCACCCTCCAAATTTATTTCTGCCCTCAGTATAGATGCGATTGATACCGCGAGCAAGCGATTTTGGATGAGATGCATTTTGGAAGGATAAGTTGCAAAATTTCGCATTTCTAACGTGTTTTAATTATATATGATGCCTTTGTTTATTGCAATCACAACACAAATATCCCGCATATAAATCACTATCTTTAGCCAAGTTATAGCTTTTTATTTACAAGATATGTATCGCATGATATAGTGGTAGCATCAAATTACAATAATAAACACGGCTGTGATACGACCCGCCGGTCAGACTAGTCATTATGCAAAACCCCCAACAGTATCAGGTTGAGGATGACGTCGATTGGCCTCTTCTTGCCATATTAGTAGTAGAAGGTGGAGAGTTCATGGTAATTGTTTATGAATCAAAGACGGGTTTTACCAAGCGGTATGCCGACATGCTCGCAGTAAAAACAGGGCTAAAGGTTTTAGCGGCAAGTGAATGTGCAAAGGTTCAAAAGGACGACGAAGTAATCTTTCTTGGATGGATGAAAGCCGGAAAGATACAGGGTCTAGCAAAACTGCGCGGCTATAACGTCAAAGCGGTTTGCGGCTCGGGCACCGGACGAACCGCCGAGCCAAACACCGAAACAGTGGTTGCAAGAAATGGCTTCGAAGGCAAACCGTTTTTTTATCTGCGCGGCGGCTGCTTGCCTTTAAAAGAGATAAAGGGGATGGATAAACTCATGCTGTCGATGTTTTTAAAGATGCTAAAAGCCCGCAAAGACAAGGATGAAGGCATCGAAGAGGCTATCCATACCATTGAAGATGGCTTTGACGGGGTAAAAGAAGAAAACCTCAAACCTGTACTGGAATGGCTTGGCGCAAGGTAAGGGGAGCGGTGTTATGAAGAATGTAGTGATAACGGGAAGCACACGCGGCATTGGTCTTTGTATGGCAACCGAGTTTCTGCGAGCGGGATGTCAGGTAACACTATCTGGCAGGGGCGAAACGATGCCAAAAGCCGCCCATGCTGCACTGTTACCCTACGAGGGTAGGTTCTTGTATGTGCAATGCAACGTACAGGAAAAAGCAAGCCTGCAAACCCTGTGGGACGCATCCGTCGCACGGTGGGGCGGGGTAGATATATGGATAAACAATGCGGGGCAAAACGCGCCGCATCAATTCTGTTGGGAAACAGGAGAAAGCGATACCCAAAACGTGATTGCGACAAATATTACCGGCATGATATACGGCTCGCAGATTGCCGCTGCCGGAATGGGAAAGCAAGGACATGGTGCAATATACAGCATGGAAGGGCTTGGCTCAAACAACATGATACAGCCCAAAACAATACTGTATGGTACATCAAAACGCGCGTTAACATACTTTATGCAAGCCCTCGCCAAGGAGCTGGAGGGGAGTGGTGTACTGTCGGGACGCTTGTCTCCCGGCATGATGCTGACCGATTTCATCACAAAAACGCCGGACGGAGCACGGTCTGATGTGCTCTCGGATGAACGGTTTAAAAGGCTGTTTAACATCCTTGCAGAAAAGCCCGAAACGGTTGCGGAGTACTTCATACCCAGAATACTCAGCAACACCAAAAACGGCGCTCAGATTGCATGGCTTACAAACAGTAGGGCGTTTTGGTGTTTTACGACCAGAGGCTTTCAAAAGGGCAGGCTGATTTAAAGCGGCTTTCGGGCAAACAAATAAACCAATCATTTCGCGCATATACTGATTCGGGGGTGAAAATACTGTGACAAAAAAGATTAATTGGCTCCAACTACTTACCATAGTTCTAGGCACGCAGCTCGTTGGTGTGCTTGGCAGCCTGTTTTCCGGCAGCATAGGACAACTCTACACGACCTATATAAAACCGCCGTTATCGCCACCGGGGTGGCTTTTCGGCATCGTTTGGCCTGTGCTTTATCTCTTGATGGCAATCGCGGCGTATCTCATTTACCAGGCTCCCCTTTCAGAGGAGCGCAATAGGGCCATTACCTTGTATTGGACGCAGCTCATTGTGAACTTCATCTGGCCTATCGTGTTCTTTCGGTTTGAATGGTATTGGTTGGCAGTCGCAGTGATTGTGTTGTTGGATGTTTTGGTGTTGTTGACGACGATATCATTTTATCGCATCAAAAAAGCGGCGGGATACCTGATGCTGCCCTATCTGCTTTGGATTTTGTTTGCCACCTATTTAAATATTGGTGTCGCTGTGTTAAACTAACAGATATTAGCACACTGCGTTCCTATTTGTGGTGCGTCCTGCTCTTTGTTACCCTTGCCCCACCGCATCCGCGGTCACACCAAATTTAAAGCCCGTGTTGACTGTAGATACAGCATGCTCTCATTCATTCTTGCATCACTAATACGCTATATCACGATGTGGTATGGCGTATTCTACTATCTTGTAAAGGAAGAGAACATATTGTGAATGACGTGGAACGGTTTGAGGTTGTTATAGTCGGAGCAGGCGCGGCGGGGCTTGCCTCGGCAGCTCACCTGCGCCGATATGGACACCGCGTTTTGCTTTGTGAAAGGAGCAATCATATCGGTGGGCTTGTCAGCTCGTTTATACACAATGGTTTTGTTTTTGACGGTGGCATCCGCGCATTTGAAAACTCGGGAATAATTAAGCCCATGCTCAAGCAGCTTGGAATTGGTGTGGAATTTGTCAAAAATCCTTTTGCTATAAGAATAGAAGACGATACGATTCACATCAGTTCCAATTCGAGCCTTGACGAATACAAAGGCTTGCTTTGCCGTAAGTTTCCCAATAACAGTAAAGAGATTGAGCGCATCGTTGACGAGATCAAAACAGTGATAGGCTATATGGACGTGTTGTACGGCATCGACAATCCTCTGTTTAGTGAAGCGATGCCAAAAGACAGCGAATACCTGCTTAAAACCCTGCTCCCGTGGCTTTTGAAGTATCAGAAGAACATCAACAAGGCGGCTGCCCTGTGTGAACCAATCAACGCGTATCTGCAAAAATTCACTGATAACCGCTCGCTTATCGACATGATTACGCAGCACTTCTTCAAAAATACCCCGGCATTCTTCGCGCTGAGTTATTTCGGGCAATTTTCCGATTATTTTTATCCGCTCGGCGGTACCGGCATCCTGGCGGACAAGCTGTGCGATTATATCAGCAATAGCGGTGGCACTATACTCAAAAACACAGGGATCACCGAGGTGGATACCGTCAGGCAGGAAGTAAAGTCTGCGGACGGTCGTATCTTCAGGTACAAAAAACTCATCTGGGCGTGCGACACCGGGCAGCTATGCAATGCCATACACCAAAACGACTATTCCAAAAACAAAAAGGCTGCTGCATGGAGGGAGCTCGTCAGAAACAATCACGGCGGAGATTCGGTGTTTTCTGTTTTTGTTGGTGTGGATATGGACAGCAGCAGTCTTGCGGGTTGTTGCGCGCCGCATTTCTTTTACACTGCCGACAAGCTGGGCTTGAGGGCTGCCGCTGAAAAGGGTCCGTTGTCCAGTACTGATATGGATAGGATAGTAAGATTTCTCAACTACACGACGTACGAAGTATCCTGCCCCGTGCTGCGAGATCCGTCGCTTGCCCCAAAAGGGAAGACTGGTCTGATTATCAGCACTGTAATGGACTTTCATATCGCCGACATGATTCGTAAGGCAGGCAGGTATGAAGAATTCAAACGCATCAGCACCGACACAATTATCGATATAATCGACCGCAGACTTATGCCCGGTTTGCGTGAGAAACTAATTTTTAGTATCTGCTCAACCCCGTTAACGATAAAGGATATCGCCGGCACGGCGGAAGGAGCAATCGCCGGCTGGGCATTCTCTGGCAACCGGCTGCCGTCCGAAACACGGTTTAAGAAGATCAGCAGATCGATTCGCACCCCGTTTGACAACATCTATCAGGCAGGGCAATGGGCATTCAGTCCTTCGGGGGTACCCACATGCTTTTTAACGGGAAAACTGGCTGCGGACGAAATACACAAGAGACTTGGATAGGGATGAAAAAAGAGGTGATACAGCGATGGAAAGCAATATTGTTTTTATCTTAGTCGGGCTACTAACAAGTCTGCTTCTTTTCAGTCGTTTTCCCATGCTTAAAAAAAGAACGTCTCGCAGGGTGCAGTACAAGGTTTCTATTATTATCCCGGCAAGGAATGAGGAGCAGAATATTGCATTGCTGCTCGATGATCTGACAAAACAGACGTACTCGGTCCATGAGATTATCTGTGTTGATGATTGCTCCGTCGACCGAACAGCTGATGTTGTACGGGGGTATGGCAATGCCAGACTGGTATCGGTCACGCAAAAGCCGGACGGCTGGACCGGCAAGTCGTGGGCATGCTGCGAGGGTGCAAGTGCAGCCCAAGCAGAGCTGTTGCTGTTTCTTGACGCGGATGTACGACTTATGCCGGACGCGGTAGAAAGCCTTGTAAACACCTATCACGAAAGAAGATGTGTGATATCGGTTCTGCCATACCATACAGTTACGAAATGCTACGAGCGGCTCTCGTTCTTTTTTAATATGATTCAGGTTGGCGCAAATGGCATAGCAACAGTTTTGTCAAGCAGACATGCAGGCCTGTGCGGACCTGTCATTCTAATCCCTGCCAACATATATCAAGAGGTTAACGGGCATGAATCGGTAAAAAGCAGCATTGTCGATGACGTTGCACTGGGTGCTGTTCTTGCCAAAGAGGGTTATGCGTATCGTCTTTATATGGGCAAAGGACTGATTCACTACCGCATGTACAGCGGTGGCATTAAGGCTTTGGTGCAAGGGTGGACAAAGAACTTTGCCACAGGCGCGCTAAAAACGCCGCTTCCTATCTTTGTAATGACCTTTATATGGATATCCTCACTGATTTTGACCGTGTTTAGCGCGGTCGAGGTGATTTTTTGCAACGATAGTATCCTTAAAGCTGTGGTTTTCGCACTATACATCCTATGGGCTTTAGAGCTTTACCGCATCTCACACAGTACGGGTTCATTTGGCATTATTACGATACTATGCTACCCGCTTTATCTTTCGTTCTTTCTTTTGGTGTTCTTCAGGTCGTTGATAAAAGTGACACTGCGTAAAACTGTTACATGGAAAGATAGAGAAATTAGACTGGAGTGAATACAGGATGCAGGTTTTATTCTTGCCGGAGGTATGGATGGTACTATTGTTTGCAATTGCCTGGTTTGTGTTTCAGACGTCAGCGGCAATCATAGCAACTATCATTCCGGATAGGTTTTACAACACAGACAGTTTTCTTTTTCGCTTGCGTAGCTGGGAACAGAACGGTCGGTTTTATCAGAAGGTTTTCGCCATACGCAGATGGAAGCATCTGCTGCCTGACGGGGCGGCAATCGTAAAGAGCGGGTTTAGAAAGAAACACCTGACCGATTATTCGGAAAAGGGGCTGGAGAAATTCATCGTTGAAACCTGCCGCGCAGAGCTTACACACATCCTCGCCATACTGCCGTTCTGGGCCTTTGGCTTCTTTGCGCCGCCTTATGTCATATGGTTGATGCTGCTTTATGCACTGCTTGTGAATGTGCCTTGCATCGTTGCACAGCGGTATAATCGCCCGAAGTTGGTTAAGCTGCTTCGTGCAAGGAGCGCGCGCACAAACAAGCTGACTCCGGTAATCGTCCAGCCGCCGTCTGATGAAGTATAACACTTGCGTGTATTGCCTCGCGTAAATAAGCCGCACGATACTTCTTATTGTGGTCACACCGTAAAAATCTGCTTGCGATGTTGTGGTAAATAAGGAAAAGCGGTATAATTGCAAGTAGCGTAACTGCGTTAGAATGGCGGATAAATACAAGTTGAGAACCACTCAACAGAGGGCCTTGGACCACGGGCTCATCTGTTGTTTGGCGGATGTTATGGATGCAATACATAACGAAATACTAAAACGCATTGTTCTTGCGTGTGAAATCTTACAAGCAACATTCAGCCATTGATGGTTGTCGGTTTTTTATTACAAACCACAATGCTTGCGTGGACAAGCATATAGCCAAGGAACGCGAATTATGGTGGTAGGTAGCTTTACCATTCAAAGTGCTTTGGTACAATACAATTGAAACCTGTCGCTTCTCATATAAAACAGTATTAACTTGTTGACACACACAAACAATACGAATGGATTTGAAAGGAGAATACAATATGGAATTATCCTCGGTTTTGTTTGCCTTTTCACTGACGCTTTTTGCGGGGCTTTCAACGGGAATCGGGAGCGCCTTGTCGTTGCTGACTAAAAAGACCAGCACCAGGTTTTTATCAGTGGCACTTGGCTTTTCGGCAGGGGTCATGATCTATGTTTCGT
This sequence comes from Bacillota bacterium, assembly GCA_023413185.1. Classification (GTDB taxonomy): domain Bacteria; phylum Bacillota; class Clostridia; order Oscillospirales; family Ruminococcaceae; genus Acetanaerobacterium. The sequence goes on along the minus strand of JAEZQD010000013.1, from coordinate 47,000 downwards.
TTGTAGAAATACTGGTTAAAGCCCAGGACGCTTTGACCGCGTCTCTGGGGCAAAAAGCCGGAACATGGGCCACCGTTGGGGGGTTCTTTTTTGGTATATTCATTATAGCACTTATTGACAAAGTGATACCCTCGGCTGAAAACCCGCACGAAGTACATACGGTGGAAGAGATGGACGGAAAAAGCGAAAGCCACAAAGCTAACCTGATGAGAATGGGTCTGTTTACCGCCTTGGCAATCGCGATTCATAACTTCCCTGAAGGGTTGGCCACCTTTACTGCCGCGCTCAACGATCCCACACTGGGTATCCCTATCGCAGTTGCCATCGCGATACACAATATTCCCGAAGGCATTGCCGTTGCAGTGCCTATCTATTACGCTACCGGAAGCAGAAAAAAGGCGTTTGCATATTCCTTCTTATCCGGCTTATCGGAGCCGGTTGGCGCACTGGTAGGCTTTGTTCTATTATACCGATTTTTCAACGATGTGATGTTTGGCTTTATCTTTGCAGCCGTCGCAGGAATTATGGTGTACATTAGCCTTGATGAGCTCCTCCCATCAGCGGAACAGTACGGGGAGCACCATCTGTCCATCTATGGGCTGATTGCGGGTATGGGTGTAATGGCTGTCAGCCTGCTGTTGTTTATATAGTGAATGTCGGGTTATAACATAACAGCAAACAGCATTTACTTAGCTAGGGGATATGTACTACAATCAAAAACCACTGCGAGAGGATTCTCGTAGTGGTTTTTGTGAGTAGTATAAATCAAACAGCAGACAAATGCAGTAACGGCTGCCGGTTGTATCGAAAAGTGCTGCCTTACTGCCTTGCGCGATGCAAAATCGAATCGATTTCGTCCATCTGCGCCTGGGTTAATGGACCAAACTCCATCGCCTTTGCATTTTCTTCGACCTGGGCAATGGTTTTAAAGCCGGGAATCGGAACGGTCACATCGCTTTTGCCCCAAATCCACGCCAAGGCTCCCTGAACAAGCGTGCGTCCGTTGGACGATAAAACCTCTCTGACAGCTTCTAGTGCCTTTAAAAACTCCGGCACGGGTTTTCCTTCCTTAAAATACGGCACCCAGGTATGACCCGCCCCACGGACGTCCTCGTTTGATATAATCGTATCTGCCGAGAACTTGCCGCTAAGAAAACCCATCGCCAACGGACCGCGACTGATGCCGGCAAGACTGTTTGCTTCACATAGTTTAGTCATCGCGGGCGCATCGAAAAAAACGTTGAGATTATACTGAATCGCACAGCAATCCGCACGCTTGGCAAACAGCGAAGCGGCATCCAAGTTATCGGTGCTCCAGCCGTAGGCGCGTATCTTGCCCTTGTTAACGAGCTTATCCAGCGCATCGCCCACCGATTCTACCTCCGAGACTAAGATGTCTCCCACATGCAGCTGGTAAAGATCAATATAATCGCTTCCCAACCGTTTAAGGGATGCATCACACGCGCGTTCAATATAGGCGGGCGTTATGTTGGTTCCGTGCAGGGTTTTGGTTGCCTCGTTGCCGAAGAAGCCAAACTTCGTTGCGATAACAACACTGCTTCGGTTTCCCGCAATCGCCTTGCCTATGACCTCCTCACTGTGCCCCACGCCATAGCAGTCGGCGGTGTCCAAAAGGTTAATGCCAAGCTCCAGCGCACGGTGTATCGCTTTTATTGACTGGGCGTCGTCGATGTCGCCCCAGCCGTCGGACATCCCGTTAAGAATAAACGGTCCGCCGATAGCCCAACAACCTAGCCCCAATGCGCTGACCTCAATCTTACTGCGTCCAAGTGTCCTTATCAAACCTGTGTTCACCGAGCAATCCTCCTTTTTGCAATCAAGTTGTGTTAAGGTTTTATGCCGTCTAAAAAAACAGAGATACACGATAAAATGTCCGGCTCAATATCCTTATGGTCGTAGAACCGGACGGTCATCGCAAAACCAATCATCATATAGTAAAATGCCAGCGCGACATCACGGGGGTCGCTGTTTTTAATCCCTCCCTTTTTTACCCCATCCTCAATTATCCTTGTGATTTTTTGAAGAAAGAACGCCTCAATCTCCTGCGTTTTTGAGAGAATATAGTCCTTAAGATAGTCCGGCGGGTAGTAAAAGTACCGATCCCAAAAAACCATTTCAACATTGTCCTTGCAGTGCTTCACATAACCCGTAAAGATTTCTGCCAGCTTGTTAGAACAGTTCGTTTCCTCGTCATAGTCGGTTAGCTTGCAGATAAACTGGGCGTAACCCGCTACGATAGCATCAAATACTGCGGTGAATATCTCTTCCTTACCGGCGTAATGAGAATACAGCGAACCCTTTTTAATCCCAACCGCCTTTGCGATATCATCCATACTTGTGCCGAAAAAACCTTGGTTTGCGAATAAAACCAGAGAGCTTTGTAATATGTCGTCCTTTCTCATAGAACCTCCTCCGCACAAACTACCTACCGTTTGGTAGTATTTTATCATGCTGCGATGCAAATTGCAATAGTTAACATTAGTTATCGGCGAAAAAATCGCAGACAAATTAAGCGGACAAAGCATTTTTAAAGTGCAACAAGCAAAAGAACTTGTTATCAGCAATGTGTTCGCAAACGAAAAAACGGGAGACGGTATTATAGCCATTGCTGCTGACGTTGTAACAGACAAGGTTGAATTCGTCGGTGTGATTCACAGCAACATTGCCGAATAAGCACTCGAGTTCAATATCGGGATGGTCGCTGTCGGACAGACCGGCTTTGCCTATCTGCTCAGCGACATCGGCATTACAAGTAGGCGCGCAATCCCTTATACGACTTAATCAGTCGGTCACGTTTTTTTAAAACCGCGACCGACAGTTTTTTTGTTAAAGTGGTTGACGCATGAAAGCAAAAAGGATAAGCTATACCTAGAAAAAGTCCGCACTGACAGCCTTCATCAAGCGTTCGGTCGGGCTTTTGGTTTACCCAACTCATCTGCCCAAACGACAGAATATCAGGAAAAGAGGAACAGGGATATGTCGGATCATTTAAAAAGAAAATACGGTCTATTTACGGCTATTGCAATGGTGGTAGGCATTGTTATCGGCAGCGGAGTATTCTTTAAATCCGAAAAGGTGTTACAGGCAACAGGCGGAGATATGCCGCTGGGCATCCTCGCGTGGCTTATCGGCGGCGTTATCATGCTGGGCTGCTCGCTTGCGTTTGCGGTAATGGCTACACGGTACGAAAAAGCCAATGGTGCGGTAGACTATGCGGAGGCGACCTGCGGCTCCGGCTATGCGTATCTGCTCGGCTGGTTTTTGTGCACCATCTACTATCCGTCCCTTGCGGGCGTTTTAGCGTGGGTTTCCGCGCGGTTTACCGTCGTATTTATCACCTCGGTCAACCCGGGCTTTGGTCTGCTTGTGTCCGTTTCGGAGGGCGGCGCAGTCATAGGACCTGAATGTATGGTTATTGCGGCGTTTTACCTCATTGCAAGCTACACACTCAACACCCTGGCACCAAGGCTTGCCGGAAAGTTTCAGGTCAGCGCAACGGTCATAAAGCTCATTCCGCTTGTTCTGATGGCGGTGGTCGGCACCATATACGGGCTGATTCACGGCATTACGGTTGAGAACTTTACGGCGGTCGCGGTAGAATCGGTGGAAAGCGTTGTACGGGTTAGTCCGCTGTTTGGGGCGGTGGTTGCGGTGGCGTTTGCGTATGACGGCTGGATTGTCGCAACCTCCATCAACGCGGAGCTAAAAAACTCGAAGAAAAACCTGCCCCTTGCGCTGGTGTTCGGAGCAATCATCGTGATAACCGTTTATGTTTTGTACTATATCGGACTGGCGGGCGGAGCCACCACCGAGGAGCTTGTTCAAAACGCGACCTCACCGTTTATCAACATCTTTGGACCCGTGGTGGGTACCGTTTTGTTCCTGTTCATCACAATATCCTGCCTCGGCACACTCAACGGTTTGATGCTCGGGTGCACGCGCGGACTGTACTTTCTTTCCGCCAGAAGGCAGGGTCCAAAACCCGAGATGTTTGGTCAGCTTGACCCCACAACCAATATGCCAGCAAACTCCGCGGTAATCGGGCTGATGCTCTCTGTGTTCTGGTTTTTGTTCTTCTACGGGGCCAACCTGTCTTCCGGCTGGTTTGGACTGTTTAACTTCGACAGCTCAGAGCTACCCATCGTTAGTGCGTATTCCATGTATATCCCTATCCTGATTCTGTTCATGGTAAAAGCGAAGGATTTAAGCCCTGTTAAACGTTTTGTTGTTCCGGCTCTTGCCGTATGCGGGTGCGTGTTTATGGTTGTGTCTGCGGTGTTCTCGCACGGCGTCGTGCCGTATCTCGAGGCAAAGGCGCAAGGGCGGTTTGCACTCCCCATCCTGTTCTACCTCATCCTGTTTGCCGTTTTCATGGGCGTAGGGGTGCTGTTTAATCGCCACAAGCTAAAACAGGTTGAAATATAGATAAATATCAATACAACAAAACGGCTACCCGAGATGATTCTATGATAACGGTACAAGCGCAGATATCCTATCATAGCAGTCCTTGCGGTTGTGTATGGGGGGCTGTGCGTGACAAGGCTGATATCCAAGGCGGTAAGATGTATTGCAAACGACATGATGCGAGGATATATTTATGAGTATCGATACACAAGGCGCAACATCGGAGAGTAGCCCGACAAGGACGTATCAAACCGCACAGGTCGCAAAGCTTACAGGCATCCACCCCAATACCGTTCGGCTGTACGAGGCGTGCGAGCTCATTCCCAAACCCCTTCGGGCGCAGAACGGCTATAGAGTGTTTACCGAGGTTCATGTGCAGCAGATTCACCTTGCGCGCATCGCACTGCGTACAGCAGTATTGCAAAACGGTCTGCGAAAACGCGCCATCCATATCATTAAGCTGTCCGCTGCGGGGCAGTACGACTGCGCAATCGAGCAAAGCCACGAGTATCTAGCCTGTGTTAAGGCGGAGCAGCGCGCCGTAGAGGAAGCGCTTGAAACAACCCGCAGCCTGCTTATGGGCGAACAGACCAAGAATTATACGGGCAATCTCACACGCAAGCAAACCGCCGACCTGCTGGGCATTACCATTGATACACTGCGTAACTGGGAGATGAACGGTCTTTTGACCGCTAAACGCAGGGAGAACGGCTACAGGGTGTACGATTCGGATGATATCAACACCCTGAAAATTATTCGAACCCTTCGCTGCGCGCAATATTCATTATCATCAATATTACGCATGCTTACCGCGCTTTCAAAGCGTTCCGGTGTTGACCTGCGTGAAGTTCTGGACACACCGCAGGACACGGAAGACATCATATGGGTGTGTGACCGGCTTATCTCCTCGCTCTGTGAATTGGAGGAGGACATCCATCAAATGCTAAAGCAGCTGCGGATATTAAAAAATTTGTAAAATTAAACCCTCCACTATATCACCAGACTTTTGTTTGGTGATATATTTTTTGTATTCGATAGCTAATTAACTGATTTAATGTCCGAATAAAACCGAGTGAAAGCTTTGATTTATGGCTTTTACGAAGATTATTTCGTAGGCATTATTTAAGTTAATTAGGTATTTTGTAAGGAGGGCAACAAATGGACTACGCAGTTCAGGTAGAGAACCTGAGTAAATCGTACGGGTCGCAGGCGGCGGTACAAAACGTGAGCTTCGCGGTAAAAAGGGGACAGGTGTTCGGGCTTTTGGGCGCAAACGGCGCGGGCAAAAGCACCACCCTCGAGTGCATACTCGGCACAAAACGGCAGGACGAAGGGCTTGTGCGCGTCCTGGGGCTTGACCCGGGCAAGAACCGAAAGCGCCTATTTGAAGAGGTCGGGGTGCAGTTTCAAGAGTCGAGCTATCAGGAGAAGATCACCGTAGCGGAGCTGTGCGAGATGACCTCGTCACTCTATAAAGAGCCGGAAAGCTGGCAAACCCTGCTCAGCCGGTTCGGTCTGGCGGAGAAAGGCAAAAGCTTTGTCGCCGAGCTGTCGGGCGGTCAGCGTCAGCGGCTGTACATCGTGCTGGCGCTCATTCCAAACCCCAAGGTTGTATTTTTGGACGAGCTGACCACAGGGCTTGATGCCAAAGCGCGCAGGGAGGTATGGTCGCATCTGCTCACATTAAAGGAAAACGGGCTGACCATCGTTCTCACCTCTCATTACATGGACGAGGTAGAGGTGCTGTGCGACTGCATCTGCATCTTAAAGCAGGGCGAGATCATCTTTCAGGGCACGGTGCAGCAGGCGATTCAAGACAGCCCGCACGAGAGGCTGGAGGATGCATACCTTTGGTATACAGACGATGAGGAGGTAACATTGTGATGAAAGCGTTTCGTACCATGCTAAAAACCGAGCTGAAGCTCTCGCTGCGCGGCATGGATATGGTGATCTTTGCCCAAATCATGCCGGTGGTTGTCACGATAATCATCGGAATCATCTTTAGCGGCAAGCCCGCGTTTGAAGGCGCGTCCTACTCCTTTTTTGCTCAGTCGTTCGGTGCACTTGCAACAATCGGCATCTGCGCGTCGGGCGTAATGGGTCTGCCGCTGGTAATTGCCGACTATCGACACAAAAAGATACTCAAGCGGTTTCGGGTCACACCCGTAAGCCCGTCATTGCTGCTGTTTGTTCAGGTTACTGCGTACTTTTTGCAGTCGGTTCTTTCCGCTGTTTTGGTTTATGCAGTAAGCACCGTCTTTTTCGGCTTTCGCCTGCAGGGCTCTGTGCTTGCGTTTATCGGGTCGTTTTTGCTTGTGCTTGTATCCATTTACAGCATCGGTCTGTTGATAGGCGGCGTTTCGCCGAACATCAAGGTGTCAAACCTGCTGTGCTCAATCTTTTACTTCCCCATGCTCTTGTTTTCGGGGGCAACGCTGCCGTACGAGGTTCTGCCACCCGTGTTCCAACGTATCGCGGACGTTATGCCGCTGACCCAGGGAATCAAGCTGCTTAAGGCGACATCCCTCGGTCTGCCTGTGGAAAATGCCGTGGTGCCCCTGATTGTTATGGGGGTACTTGCGCTGTTGTGTACCACGGTTGCGGTGCGTTTCTTTCGGTGGGAATAGGGGCAAACGAATACTGTAACAAGGGCTGTCCGGCATGGGCAGCCCTCGTTTTTGCATAAGCCTATTGAAAGCTTCAATCTTCGTGCTTTCTCTGCCAAATTGCGGCCCTGTTGTTTGACACCCGCACAGCGCTGGTGATATAATTTTATGAAGCCGTGGTAGCGGTCAAAAACCGTCCCAAAGTATGGGCGATTAACCTCGTTTGGCATACGAAATCCATATAAACACCATACTATATCCATAATCGGGTTACTTAAATAATGCAGGGGCTAAGCAACGACAGAAAGGCGTGGTCTTCATGATGGAACTACTCAAAAAAGAAACAGAGGCGGAGTTTGAACAATTCGTCCGCACGCATAAAAACGGCAGCTTTATGCAGTCGCTGGCATGGCCGAAGGTAAAAAACAACTGGGGCTATGACGGCGTGTTGTCCCGTGGCAAAGACGGCGCGGTGCGCGGCGCGATGCTGGTACTCATCCAACGCGCGCCGATTATCGGCTCGGCGTTTCTATACGCCCCACGCGGACCGGTATGCGATTTTACCGATGCCGAGGCGTTGGCGGACTTAACCGAGGGTGTGCACGCGCTTGCAAAAAAACACCGCGCCTATCAGTTTATCATGGACCCCGATGTACTTGCCTCGGACATCGAGTTTATCGGGCTTGCCCAAAGCCTCGGGTACCGCTATACCAAGGGCGGCGACAACTTCGAGACCATTCAGCCGCGTTTTAACTACCGCCTAAACACCGAAAACCGCACCGAGGACGAGCTGTTTGCTGCGCTTACTCAAAAGACGCGCTACAACGTCCGCGTCGCTCTGAAGCACGGGGTAGAGGTTCGCATCTGCGGCAAAGAGACGCTCGACGATTTTGTGCGCATCTACAAAACCACCGGCGAACGCGACGGCTTTAACACCCGCCCCAAGTCTTACTTCGAGCGCATGCTCGACGCGCTGGGGGACGACTGCCGTCTATACATGGGCTTTTATCAGGGACAAGCCATCGCGGGGGCAATCTCCACCCAATATGCGGGCAAGACCTGTTATGTGTATGGCGCTTCGGATAACGTCTTTCGTAACGTGATGCCGAACTATCTGGTTCAGTGGGAGATGATCAAATGGGCGGTAGAGGGCGGCAGCTCGGTTTACGATTTTCAGGGCGTGTCGGGTGTGCTGGACGAGAGCAATCCGCTGTATGGGCTGTATCGCTTTAAGCGTGGCTTTAACGGCGAGCTCATAGAGCTTGCGGGCGAATTTGGCATCCTGTTTAAGCCGCTGACCAACACCCTGATTAACCTCGGCATCGATACCAGAGAGCGTCTTGCCAAGGCGAAAAAACGCCTGAAAAACGGTGAACGGCAATGAAAAAGCCCAACCAAACGCCGCTGTATACCGCACTGAGTAACGTCATAAGCAAGGACTTCTCCCGTTTTCATATGCCCGGTCACAAGGGCTGCGACCGCACGGGGCTGTTTGGCGAGGTACTGCAATACGATTTTACCGAGGTGGACGGTACCGACAGCCTGTACCATGCAAACGACGCGATACTTCGCTGCGAACAGCGTATTGCCGCTTATTACGGCGCAAAACGCAGCCTAATCAGCACGCAGGGCTCCACGCTCTGCATTCAGACCATGCTTGCGCTGGCGCGCGAGCGGGGCAGAACGCTTGTAATCGCCCGCGGTGCGCACGTGGCGGCGGCAAACGCCATTGCGCTGTTGGACTTTGACCCGCTTTGGGTGTATCCCGACATAAACGAGAAAACGGGCGTGCCGCTCCCCGTTACCCCGCGGCAGATAGAGGATGCCCTTGCGGGTGCCGAGGATGTTGCCGCCGTATACATCACATCCCCCAGCTATTACGGTGTGCTGACCGACCTTGCTGGCATAGCGCAAATCTGCGGGCACTATGGCGTGCCGCTTGTTGTGGATTCGGCGCACGGCGCGCACCTAAAGGCGTCCGGATTACCGGACCCCATCGAACAGGGCGCAGCACTGTGTGCGCAGAGTGCGCACAAAACACTGCCCGTTATAACCGGTGGTGCGTTCTTGCATATCGCCGACAGTCGGTTTGTGTCCGGCGCAAAGGAAGAGATGTCGCTGTTTGGCTCAACCAGCCCGAGCTACCTTACAATGCTATCCCTTGATACCTGCATTGCGTATCTCGAATCGGATGCCCATACCGAGTTTTCGGCATTGCGCGTGCGAATAGAAGCCTTGGAACAGCTCGCCCTTTCGCATGGGTTCACACCGGTTTTTTCGGACAGCGTAATCCGGGATGATACCCGCCTGTGCCTATGCGCGTGCGACTTAGGTCTCACGGGCGCGCAGCTTGTAAGCCATCTTGCCCGCTACCGCATCGAGCCGGAGTACGCGGGGGAGAACACGGTGGTGCTGCTGCCCTCACCCGCCAATACCGAGCGCGATTTTGAGCGGCTGCGCGCCGCTATTACGGGCATTGTGCCGAGTGACGCTAAGGTGCCAAAGGTGCCAAAGCCGGTTCGGTCGGTGCAGCAGGCGCTCTCCCCCCACAAGGCGATTTTTTCTACAAGGGAGTGCGTGTCGCTCGCGCAGGCGGCAGGACGCATCGCCGCGCGCAACCAAAGCAGCTGCCCGCCCGGCGTGCCCGTGGTACTATGCGGCGAACGGATTACGCCCGAGGCACAGCGGCTGATGCTTCATTACGGCATCGAATCGGTGTGGGTGGTGCGGCAGTCCGAAGAATAAACATAAAGAGGCGATTGCCGATGGAATTTATAGTGCGCGCTTATCTTGAGACCGACCTTGCCCAGATGACCAAAATCTGGAACGCTGTGGTGCAGGATGGTCAGGCGTTTCCGCAGATCGAACCGCTGACAGAAGAAGCGGCTAAAGATTATTTTGCCGAGCAATCCCACACCGGCGTTGCGGTTAGCGGGGACGAGGTGGTCGGGCTGTACATCCTGCATCCCAACAACATCGGTCGATGCGGGCATATCTCCAACGCGTCCTATGCGGTTAAGCAGGGCTGCATGGGCAGGGGCATCGGCGAAAAGCTGGTGCGCGACTGCATTAAAACGGGGGCAGAGCTCGGCTTTCGGCTTTTACAGTTCAACGCGGTGGTTGCAACCAATACCCCGGCAATCCGCTTGTACGACAAGCTCGGTTTTCACCGGCTTGGGCGCATACCAAAGGGCTTTTTGCTAAAGAACGGTACCTACGAGGACATTATATTGTTCTACATTGAGCTTACGAGTGGCGAAAAAAAGCAATAATCGGTTTTCTCGACGGTTTCTGCAGCCTTCAAGCGGTATAAAATTGCATTTAGAGGTTGCTATTGGGTGTGCGGTGGAGTACAATATATATGTAAACGCAGTGGTATTTCTATTACGTTTCAACAGTATTTTGCATCCGCAACTGTTAAAAATATTCTATCAATGGGAGGGCTTGCTGATGAAACTGATTATTGCGATTGTTAGCAGCGACGACAGCTCTGTGGTATCTACGGCGCTGACCAAGGAGGGCTTTTCCGTAACCAAGCTTGCTACAACAGGCGGATTTTTAATGTCGGGCAACACCACCTTCATCATCGGAACCGAGGATGACAAGGTCGAGCAGGTTATCGACATCGTAGCACAGCACAGCAAAAAGCGTACGCAGATGGTGCCGTCCTCCACGTCCTACGGGGTAGGGCTGTATAGCTCGTTCCCCATAGAGGTAACGGTAGGAGGCGCAACCATCTTTGTGACCGACGTGGAAAGGTTTGAAAAGGTTTAGTGAACACGCTCTGCTTGAATGAATGCTTTTATGCAAATCAACAGGCGAAACAAACGCTCGCCGCCTTTATAGACGGCGGGCGTATTGTGCATGGCATCCTGTTAACGGGCGAGCGCGGTCTTGGCAAAAAAACCTTTGCGCGGCTTATGGCGGCGGCGTTTCTGTGCCGCGAGCAGGATGCGCCATGCCTGCATTGTGCAAGCTGTAATAAGGTTCTTGCGGCAAACCACCCGGATGTGATAACCTATTCGGGGGACGGTGAAAAGGCAAGGTCATTTCACATCGATACCGTTCGGGAGCTAAGGCGCAAGGCGCTGCTTAAACCCAATGAGGGAGCGGTAAAGGTGTTTATCCTCGCAAACTGCGATACGATGACCGCTCAGGCGCAGAACGCGCTGCTGAAACTATTGGAAGAACCCCCCGCGGACACAATGTTCATTCTAACCGCTGCATACCGCGGCGCACTATTGGATACGGTGCTGTCGCGCCTAACCGAGATTCGAATACAGCCGCTTGACACCGACGAGTGTGTCGAGCGCCTTCTCACACAGCATCCTGCTATCGACAGGCAGCGGGTGGAAGAGGCGGCGCGGCTTTGCGGAGGAAATCTTGGCAGGGCAGAGGAGATGCTGTTAAACGACGACCCGATGGTGCCTGCAAAGCTTGCTTTGGGGGTGTTGCACGCCACAGCGCAGAACGAGTACGCTCTGCTGCTTGCCCTTGGCGGGGCGTCAGGGGACAGAACGCTGTTTGTGCAGATGCTTGACCGTTTGATGCTGCTGTGCAGGGACATCCTTGCCGCAAAGCTCGGCTCCAACACCACGTTGACGGGTGAAAAGCTACCGCCGCAGGTTTTGGGCGGCATAACCCGCGCGAAGGCGATGCGAATGATACAAAGCGCACAGACTGCACAACGTATGCTGCTGCAAAACGCGCAGATTTCGCTTGTCGCGTCATGGCTCAGCAGCCGATTTTACTCCTAGTATTACGATGAAAACATCCCAAAAGGTTAACATAATTACGCGGCGCGGCCTGCCGGGGTAATACCGGCGGTTAAGATTTCTCAGTAGCCGCGACCGTGCCCTGCATATAGGGCGCACCGTCATAAATGCGCAAAAACCCCGCAGCTCTCCGGTAAAGGCTGCGGCGCAAGAGCATTGCCTACGCAATGTTCTACTAAAAACACATTTGCCGGGCAAAACGGCTAAAATTTTAGACCGTTTGGGGCTTGTGCTTTATCGGCTGACCGCCTGAACTACGGTTTTGCCGTGACCGCGCAACGCCCCGTAAAGAAAGGATGTAGCTATGGCAGAGGTAATCGGCGTTCGATTTAAAAACGTAGGCAAGGTATACTACTTTGCCCCGAACGGCATAAACATTGATAAGGGCAACTATGTCATCGTAGAGACGGCCAGAGGCGTAGAGTGCGGCGAGGTTGTGATGGCAAACCGTGAGGTGGATGACAACAGCATTGTGCACCCGCTTAAAAACGTCATTCGCGTCGCAACCGATAAGGACATTAAGCAGGTGGAAGACAACGCCGCAAAGCAAAAAAAGACGTTTGATGTGTGCCAGCAGAAGATTGCAAAGCACGGTCTTGACATGAAGCTGGTGGATGTGGAGTACACCTTTGACAACAACAAGATTCTGTTTTACTTCACGGCGGACGGCAGGGTAGACTTCAGAGAACTGGTCAAGGACTTGGCGTCGGTGTTTCGCACCCGCATCGAGCTGCGCCAAATCGGCGTGCGCGACGAGGCAAAGATGCTGGGCGGTCTTGGCATCTGCGGTAAGCCGTTTTGCTGCTCCACCTTCCTCGGCGAGTTTCAGCCCGTCACCATCCGCATGGCAAAGGAGCAAGGGCTGTCGCTTAACCCCACCAAGATATCGGGCACCTGCGGCAGGTTGATGTGCTGCTTAAAATACGAACAGGAGGCATACGAAGACCTGCTGAAGATCACCCCCAAGATGGGCGCGTATGTCAAGACAAAGGACGGCAGAGGCACGGTGGTGGACGTCAACCTGCTCACCGGCATTCTGCGCGTGCGTCTTGATAAGTTCCCCGACGCGGCACCTAAGGTGTTTACCCGAAGCGAGGTCAGCCTAATTCGCGACGCGCAGATCAAGGTAGATAGCTCCGAGCTTGCGCAGCTGCGCAGCCTCGAGAAAGAATAAGTGGCAGGCAACACCACATTACGTACACAAAACCCTTCGGTGCGTGCAGGCGCGCTTGAAGGGTTTTAGCAGGTCAAGCACAACCAATTTTTTGATAATGGCAGAAGGCGTAGCCTATCTTTTGGTATAAGGCGTGCTGATTGGTATCACCATAGAATCGGGGAGGAACGACAAAATGGATGCAAGGATAGAAGGCTTTTTTAAGGGCAGCGCGGGCAAGAGGATCTGCTTTGTGGGCATCGGGGTATCGAACACCGACGCCATGCTGCTGTTTGCCAAAAAGGGTGCCGTCGTTACGGCGTGCGATAAAAAAACAAGGGAAGCGCTGGGCGAAACCGCGGCTCGTTTAGAGGAAGCGGGCATTGCCCTTAAGCTGGGCGACGGGTATCTCGACAACCTTGGCGAGTACGACGTGGTGTTTCGCACCCCGGGCATGCGGTACAATACGCCCGAGCTTGAAAAGGCACGCGCCCACGGCGCAGTCATCACCAGCGAGCTGGAGGTGTTCTTTGACCTGTGCCCCTGCCAGATTATCGCGGTGACGGGCAGCGACGGCAAAACCACCACCACCACCATCATCAGCGAGCTGTTGCTCAAACAAGGTCGTCGCGTGTTCTTAGGCGGCAACATCGGCATTCCGCTGCTTGCAAAGATCGAGGAGATTACCCCCGACGACGTCGCGGTGGTGGAGCTTTCAAGCTTCCAGCTCATCTCTATGCGCACATCGCCCCATATCGCGGTGGTTACAAACCTTTCGCCCAACCACCTGGATATGCACACCGATATGCAGGAGTATGTTGACGCAAAAAGGAACATCTTCCTGCATCAAAACGGGTTTTCGCGCACGGTGCTCAACCTTGACAACGACATCACGCGTTCGTTTGTACCCCAGACGCGGGGTGATATGCTGTTATTCTCGCGCAAAAGCACGGTGAGCCGCGGCGCGTTTGTAAACGGCGACGGCTTTTTATGCATGGCGGATGAAACGGGTGTGCACAGGCTGTTTCATCAGGATGAAATCAAGATTCCCGGTGGGCATAATATAGAAAACTACCTTGCCGCCATCGCCGCCACATGGGGCTACATCTCGGCGGAGAATATTGAACATGTAGCAAAAACATTTTCGGGCGTTGCGCACCGCATCGAGTTCGTGCGAGAGGTAAACGGCGTGCGCTGGTACAACGATTCCATCGCTACCACCCCGTCGCGCACCGCCGCGGGGTTGCGTGCCTTCTCGCAGCCGGTTATTGTCATCGCGGGCGGGTATGATAAAAAGATACCGTTTGCGCCCCTTGCCCCCGAACTGATTCGTTACGCAAAGCTTGTGGTGCTGCTCGGCGACACCGCCGCCGCCATCCGCGACGCGCTGACCTCATGCCAGGGCTACTGCGATGGCACGCCCGAGCTTGTGATGGTCTCCTCACTGGAGGAGGCGGTACGCACCGCGCACCAAAAGGCGGCAAACGGCGACGTTGTTACGCTCTCGCCCGCGTGCGCTAGCTTTGATATGTTTAAGGACTACAAGACGCGGGGCGAGCGGTTTAAGGAGCTTGTTCGGGCGCTGTAATGCGGAAGGGGAATGAACACTAATGATAAAGGGACTCATCGAAGAGCTGACCCGCCCAGTGGGGGTTTCGGGCGACGAGGGGGAAGCGGCAAAGACTGCCTGCGCCCTGCTGAGTGCCTACGGCAAAACCGCCACCGACGCGCTAGGCAATGTGATATGCACGGTCAAAGCGGCCAAGGATGGCAAACGCCACATCCTGCTGGACGCGCACCTTGACCAGATTGGGCTTATCGTGCAGTCTGTGGACGATAAGGGCTTTATACGCGTCGCAAACTGCGGCGGCATCGACCGTCGCGTGCTCATGGCGTCCGATGTGACGGTGTACGGCAAACAGCCCTTGTTCGGTGTCATATGCAGCAGCCCACCCCATCTGTCCGCCGACGGTGACCAGAAAAAGACCCCCAAGCTCGAGGACATCGTCATCGACGTGGGGCTGAGCAAACAACAGGCGCACGGGATAATTGCCCCCGGCGACCGCGTAACGCTATGCGGCAGGGTGGATAGCTTGATCGGCGGGCAGGTTGTGTCGCAGGCACTGGACGACAGGGTAAGCTGCGCCGCCATCCTGCGCTGCCTTGCGCTGCTGAAGGATGAGGACATCCCCTGCGGGCTTTCGGTTTTATTCTCCACCCGCGAGGAGGTGGGTGGGCAGGGTGCTGCCACCGGCGCGTTCTCCATCCACCCCACCGAGGCGATTGTGGTGGATGTCAGCTACGCATACACGCCCGATTCCCCGCGCCATAAATGCGGCGATATGGGCAAGGGACCGATGATTGGGATTGCGCCCGTTCTTTTGCGTGCGCTATCCACCCGCCTGTGCGCGCTTGCACAGCGCGAGGGCATCCCGTTTCAGGTTGAGGTGATGGACGGCATAACGGGCACCAACGCCGACCCTATCGTCGTGTCGCGCGGCGGGGTTGTCAGCGGCATGGTGTCTATCCCCATCAAATATATGCACACCCCCATCGAAACGGTCAGCCCTGAGGATGTGGAGCATACCGCACGCCTGCTCGCAACCTATATCATGGACAAGGAGGGCGAACGGACATGATTAACCTCATAGAAGCACTCAGCATCCTGCCCGGTCCCTCCGGTGCGGAAGACATGGTTCGGGAGTATGTCATACAGCAGATTACGGGGCACTGCCAGTTTCATATCGACGCGCTCGGCAACCTGATTGCATTCAAAAAGGGCAGAGAAACCCCCAAAAACCGCTTGATGATAGCCGCACACATGGATGAGGTCGGCTTTATCATCACATACGTTGAGGAGAGCGGTCTGCTGCGCTTTGCGTGTGTGGGCGGCATCGACCCCCGCGTGATAGTCGGCAAGCGGCTTAAGGTCGGTAAGCAGGGGCTTTGCGGTGTCATCGGCACCAAGCCTGTGCACCTTGTAAAGGGCGACGAGCGCGACAAGATGCCCGACCCCGACAGCCTGTACATCGATATCGGCGCGGCGGACAGGGCACAGGCCCTTGCCCATGTGACGCTTGGCGACACCGCGGTGTTCGACTCTGCGTTTGTACGCTTTGGCGACGATATGATTAAGGGCAAGGCGCTTGACGATCGCGCCGGCTGCGCCGTGATGATAGAGATGATGCGGTCTGAGCTTGAGTACGATACCTACTTTGCGTTCAATGTGCAGGAGGAGGTCGGCTGCCGAGGTGCAGCGGCTTGTGTCTACTCGATTAACCCCGACTGCGCGATTGTGCTTGAGGCCACCACCGCGGCGGACATTACGGGCGTTGCGGAGGAAAAACAGGTCTGCCGTCTGGGTGAAGGTCCCGTGGTTTCGTTTATGGACCGATCAACGGTGTACGACCGTGCCCTGTACCACATGGCGTTTGAGAAAGCCAAGGAGCAGGGCATACCCTGCCAACCCAAGCGACTGGTTGCGGGCGGCAACGAGGCGGGCGTTATCCACAAGTCCCGCGCGGGGGTACGCACCCTTGCGCTCTCCATGCCCTGCCGCTACCTGCATTCTCCTGCGTGTGTGCTTAAGGTGTCGGACATCGACGCCACACTGCGGCTTGCCACAGCCACCGCGAAGGAAATGTGCTCACAGCAGTGGTAAAGCGCCAATTCCGGCGACTATCGGGCGGCGGAGCAAACGGTCTATTCGCCAACAGGGGGCACGACATGGTTCACACGGTAAACAAAAGCAACGAGGCGGATTTTATTCGGGTGCTTTCCTGCAACCCGCTGTTTGGTGCGTCCATCCGCGCAAACTACGAGGTGTACGGGCAGGACGCGCGCTACCTTTGCCTTTGGCTGGTATATGACGAGCAGGCACAGCCCCATATGGCAGTGCAGTACTACCAAGAAACCATCACCCTATGCTGTGCGCCCGAAGACGACAACAGCACGTTCTTTGCGTCATTTTTAAGTATCGCACCGCCCTGGCGGTCGATTATCGGTCCCGAGCGCATGGTTTCGAGCCTGCCGCCCCGTGTGACAAACGGCAGAGGAATGCGCACGGGCAGTGTGATGGTGCTTGACGGCGCACCGGCGGAGTTTGCTCCCCCCAAAGGCACCCAGCCGGTTACCAAGCTCAACTTCCGCAGCCTGTTTACCCTGCTTGGCGAGTGCAGTGACGAGTATAAAAACCGCGCCGATTATCACCAATGGTATACCGACCTTTCCTACCGCCTGCGCCACGGTGGGGCACGGGTAACGGCATTAAAGGCGGACGGGCTGTATGCAAGCAGCGCAAGTGCCTTCTTAGCGGGCGACACCGCCGTTGTACGCGATGTGTGCACCCTGTCCGACAAGCGCAGGCGCGGCTACGCAAAGGCGGTCGTATTTGAACTGTGCCGCTCTTTGCATGCCGACGGAATCTGCCCCTTTCTGCTCAGCGTGTCGCCGGAGGCGGACGCACTATACCTAAACGCTGGCTTTCGGGTGCAGAGCCTGTGGGCGGCGCTTTACAATAATGTGTGACAGTATACCTTGAAAGGCATGAAGATACAAAATGAACAACAATCCGTTTTCTATTAACCCTCAAACACTAAAACTTGCAAGGGTCGCGGAATCTGCCTGTGCCCCGATCTTTTCAGATATCGAACGCCGCGCGGAGTATGCGCAGATGAAGGTGCAAAAAGCGTTTTACGATAACCGCGTCAGCGAGATTCACTTCGCCCCCACAACCGGCTACGGCTATGGCGATATCGGACGCGAAACGGCGGACAAGGTATTCGCGCAGATTGTGGGAGCCGAGGATGCGATTATCCGCCACAACTTTGTGTCGGGCACCCACGCGCTCAGTGTCGCGCTGTTTGGCGTACTGCGCCCGGGCGACCTGATGCTCAGCCTATCGGGTCTGCCGTATGACACCCTGCAGGGGGTTATCGGCATCCGCAATGCGGGTGGCGGCTCGCTAAAGGATTTTGGCGTGCGTTATGAGGAGCTTTCGCTGCTGCCCGACGCAACACCCGATTACGACGAGATAGCAAAACAGGCGGGCAGGGCAAGGGTGTGCTATATCCAGCGTTCCCGCGGCTACGCGCTTCGCCCGTCTTTGTCCATAGAAGTGATTGGGCGGATGTGCCAAACGGTACGCGCCGCAAACCCCGACGCGGTGATTATGGTGGATAACTGCTACGGCGAGTTTGTAGAGGACAAAGAGCCTACCCAGGTGGGTGCGGATCTCATCATCGGCTCGCTGATTAAGAACCCGGGCGGCGGCATTGCCCGCACGGGCGGCTACATAGCGGGCAGAAGCGATTTGGTTACGCTGTGCGCCGACCGTCTCACCTCCGTGGGAACGGGCAGGGAGGTGGGTTGCACCTTAGGCAACACCCGCGAGCTGCTGATGGGTTTGTTCTTTGCGCCCAATGTCGTAGCAAGCGCACTGAAAACGGCGGTGCTTGCGGCAAGGTTGTTTGCCGACCTGGGCTACGACGTATACCCGACCTTCGACCAACCGCGTACCGACATCATTCAGGCGGTAACCCTGTGCACCCCCGAGCGGGTGAAGGCGTTCTGCGGCGGTATCCAAAAAGGGTCGCCGGTCGATTCATTTGCCGTTCCCGAGCCGTGGGATATGCCCGGCTACGAGGACCCCGTCATCATGGCGGCGGGCGCGTTTACGATGGGCGCATCAATCGAGCTTTCCGCCGACGCCCCCATGCGCGAGCCGTACGCCGTGTGGATGCAGGGTGGTCTGACCTATTTCAGCGCAAAGCTGGGCATTCTGCTTGCCGCCGACGCGGTACGCGCGTGCCCGTAACAGAATATAAAAAGGTCATCCGACAATAAACGGATGACCTTTTTGCTTTGCAAACCCTCGCTAGATCTGTATTTCGTCTAAGCTGTCAGTAGGCGCAAGGCATGTGCCGTCCTTACACAGATAGTATCTGACGCCCTGCTCGGGTATGGGATACTCGCTTGTGTACGGCGCTGTGTCCGCCAGCGTTTTCGCGTTATCCTGTGTTTTTATGATTACGCCCATATCATACAGCCCCTTCTTCTTCACAAACGAAGCGACGGACTGCGCGGCCGAGTGGTCTGCCGCCGCGCACACCAGCGTATGCGGCTTGTGCAAGAACGATATGAGGGAGTAGAGCGCAAAGCAGTAACCCGCAGGGTAATCGGTTATACGCGCACACAAAAAGCGCATCTGCCGCTCGCTCTGCCGCCGCCAATAATCGGATGCGGTCAGCAGCGACAGCCGCTCGAGCACATGCGCAGCCACCGAGTTGCCCGATGGCATCGCGCCGTCGTACAGCTCCTTCGGGCGGCTGATTAACGCCTGCGCGTCGTCGGCGTTCAGATAAAACCCGCCGCCCTGCTCGTCGATGAAATGCCGAGCCATCAGCTCGGCTATTTTACAGGCGCGCGCAAGGTAATAAACCTCATAAGTTGAGTCATACAGCGCAAGCAATGCCCACGCATAAAAGGCGTAGTCGTCCAGCAGCCCTTGCCCAGCCGCTTCTCCGTCGCGCCACCGCACCATTAGCCTGCCGTCCTTATCGGTCAGCTTTTGTTCAAGAAACTTCTGCGCACGCCGCGCGGATGCAAGATACTCCGGCTTGCCCGTCACACGGTACGCCTTTGCAAGTGCAGCAATCATCAGCGCGTTCCACGAGGTGAGAATTTTATCATCCTTATGAAGAGGGGTTCTGTTTAATCGGTATTCGTACAAGGGTTTGCACAACGCCTCGGTTTCCTCATTAACCTTGTCATACTCGTTGTTTTTTATAAGGTTCGGGATACTTTTCCCTTCAAAGTTGCCGTTTTGGGTGATGCCAAACCACGCGCAAAACCTTGGTGCATCGTTGTTGCCGATCACCTGCTCAACCTCGGTTGGCGCAAACACATAGTACTTGCCCTCCACGCCGTCGCTGTCCGCATCCTGACCACACCAAAAGCCGCCGTCCGGGTGTGTCAGTTCCCGAAGCACATAGCCGATGGTTCGTTCCGCTACCCGAAGATACTGCTCGTCTTTTGTGCTTTCATAGGCGGTCAGGTAGGTAAAGGCAAGCAGGGCGTTATCGTACAGCATCTTTTCAAAGTGGGGTACCAGCCACTTCTCGTCGGTGGAGTAGCGCGAAAAGCCGCCGCCGATATGGTCGAATATCCCGCCGCGATACATGCCGCGCAGGGTTTGCTCGACCATTTCCATCGCTTTATCATCATGAAACACTTCGCGATACCGCATTAAAAACAGCAGATTGTGGGGTGAGGGGAACTTCGGTGCCGCACCAAACCCGCCATACCGCGGGTCATACCCACGCCGCAGAAGGTCGGCGCCGCTGTGCACAAGCTCATCCGAGGGCTGTGCATCATCGGTAACGGCGTTTGTCTGACCGTTTAAGTACTCGGTCACGCCCTTGGCGGCGTCGAGCAACGACGTTCGATTCCCCCGCCACAGCGCGGTAACCTTGTTAAGCAGGTCGTCCAGACCCAGATTTGCACCGAAGCCGCTTTTTGGCAGGTAGGTGGCGGTATAAAACGGACGCTGCTCGGGCGTCATCAGTATCGTCAGCGGCCAGCCGCCGTGCCCCGTCAGCCCGACGCAGGCGGACATATACACCGCGTCCACATCGGGGCGTTCCTCACGGTCCACCTTTATCGACACAAAATACTCGTTGAGCAGCCCCGCGATCTCCGCATCCTCAAACGACTCGTATTCCATCACATGGCACCAGTGGCAGGTGGAATAGCCGATGGACAGGAATATCGGCTTATCCTCACGCGCGGCACGGTCAAACGCTTCGGCGCCCCACGGGTACCAGTCAACCGGGTTGTATGCGTGCTGGAGCAGGTAGGGGGATTTTTCGTGAATCAAACGATTGGGTGTCTTGGATTCATCTGCAGGCATTTGGGGTACCTCCGTAAACTTAATGCATCTATTCCTCCTCGCCTTGGGAGGGTTTTGTTGAGGGGTCCTCCTGCTTTACATACTCAAACCCCGCGTGACTGCTCGTCAGGTCAAACACCCTTTCGCCCGCGCGATACATACGGTAACGCACGGTGCATGAAACGCTTTCGTGTACCGTACGGGTCATGGCTCCGCTTGCGGGGGCACTCAGCGCGCGCGGACACTCTGTGATTCGGTTTATCTGCAAAACGGTGCGACCCTGGGATACAATCAGCTCGGATGGCGTACATTTTATGATTGCCGCACCCAGATAGGTGGTAAGCCGATACTCCCTGCCGTGATAGTAGATGCAGCATAGTGTTCCGCGCACGGTGTAACGTGCAAGCCTAATGTCGGCGACACTTGCCATCACGCATACATCCTCGCCGTCAAAGCTGTTGCACTGTGTCCAGACGTATTTTTGAGGAAACGAGCTGCCGGCGTCCGTTTCAATATAGCCGCAACCTCCGGTAAAGTCAATGGTCTCGCCGCCAATTTCCAAAAAACCGCTCAGTTCGTGCAGATAGCTTAGAATACCATGCCGGCACTCAAGGTTTGGAATGTACCGCACCGGTCCCATGATATCACCGCGCGGCGGTTTCAGCGCGCCATAACGAATCTCACCAAACGCCGTAAGTCCCCCTTGGTCAATATCAAGCACAATCCCCTGATTGGTGAACACGCTGGAAGCGATGCGAAGCCCAAACCCTTCGCGCACCTTCAAAATCGGGCTGTGCAGATAGGTGGCGTTTGCCGACCCATCATCCCATATCAGCTGAATGGACGCGGTAGTCTGCCCGCGTTGGCTGCGATGAATCGCGGGGATGATTGCCACCGTTTTGCCCGCGTTCTGATGCTTAAAATACCAGCCCTCAAAGTACGGTTTGCGCTCGTGGTTACTCATGCTTTAGCCCTCCCAGTGCCGGATTATCAATCAGTTTACCGGTGTAATCAAATCGTGAGCCGTGGCAGGGGCAGTCCCAGCTTCGTTCGGCGGGGTTGAACTCCACCTGGCAGCCAAGGTGCGGGCAGCGGGTGCTCACCGCATAAACCTTGCCGTTTTCGTCCTTGTACACCCCCATCTTGTGCCCCTCGTATTCCACAATGCCGCCGTGACCGTTTGGCAGTGCGCTTGTATGCGTGTCGGGGATACTCAAAAACTCGGCAGCCAGCCCCTTAACCGACTGCGCACCCTCCGTTGCAAGCTGCTTTGCTGAGGCGGATAGCACAAACCGCTGCGGGCAAAACACCTCCGAATACGGGTTCTCCTGCCCCGTGATGGCATCGCTGAGCAGTCTTGCCGCTATCATCGAGCTTGTCATGCCCCACTTTTTAAAGCCGGTTGCCACATACAGGTCGGGCGTTGCCGCCGAAAACCTGCCGATGTAGGGCACCCCGTCAATCGGTATGCAGTCCTGTGCCGACCACGCGGCAATCTCAATGCCCTTGGGATACCACCGCCTTGCCTCGGTGCGCAGCAGCTCGTACTGGTTGCCAAGGTGCGCCTGCCCCGTACGGTGGTTTCCGCCGCCTACAATCAATGTACTTCCGCTCGTACGCAACGATAGCGCGCCTGCGTCAATGCCGTAATACATCCCTTCGGGCAGCGGTACGTTTTCAAGGGCGATGGCATACGAACGCTCCTGGTGCATGCGCATAAAGTAGTAGCCCGGCGTATTGATGAACGGGTAGTGTGTCGCCATAACAATATGCTTTGCGTGTACGCTGCCGTTTTCGCATAACAGGCTGTGGTCTTTGATGTCGGTTACCTTGCTCTGCTCATAAACAGTCAGCTTGTCCGCCACCGCCTCTAAAAATTGCAGCGGATGAAACTGCGCCTGACTCGCAAACCGCACCGCTCCCTGCACCTTGATGGGGAGGTCAAGCTGCGTTACATACTGCGCGTCCAGCCCAAGCTCGGCTGCTGCTTGTGCTTCGTCAAGCAGCGCCTGTTCATTGCTTGCGGAATATAGGTAGCTTGCGCGCCGTTCAAACTCGCACTGGATGTTTAGGTTGTGAATCAGTTCCTCAAACCACGCAACCGCGCGCTGGTTTGCCGTCGCGTATTGCTTTGCCTTCTCCGGTCCGAAGTCCTTAATCAGCTTGGAATAGATAAGCCCGTGCTGTGCGGTTATCTTCGCGGTGGTATTTCGGGTCTGACCGCTGCCGATGCGCGACGCCTCCAGCACAACGGTATTAAGCCCCTTTTGCTGCAAAAAATACGCCGTCAACACCCCCGCAAGACCCGCGCCAATCACGGCGACATCCGCCTCAATATCACCATGCAGCGGCGCACGCGGCTGTATTGTAACGCTCTTTGACCACAAAGACTCGGTGTTTTGTATCATGCTCACCATAATCACCTCTTCGCATTAGGATTGTCCATCACCCGCACAAATATGTAGCGCCTGTTTCGCGGCGGTTTCTCATTGCGAAATAGTAAAAGAGTGGCTATAATAAGGGTAACAACGCTTTGCGGAAGGATGAAACGCCATGCCGGAAAAACGCTATCTCATAGCGCTTGATCAGGGAACCACCAGCTCCCGTGCCATCGTGTTTGACAAACAGCAAAACATCATCAACATGGCGCAAAAGGAGTTTACCCAATACTACCCCAAACCCGGATGGGTTGAGCACGACCCGCTGGAGATATACTCCTCCCAGTACAGCGTGCTGGTGGAGGTGCTTGCAAGAAGCGGCATCGACCCGGGCGAGGTTGCGGCAGTGGGCATCACCAATCAGCGCGAAACCACCATTGTGTGGGATAAGGCGACCGGGCGACCCATACACAACGCAATTGTGTGGCAGTGCCGCCGCACCGCGCAGATGTGTACCGATCTGGTGAAAAAAGGTCTTGGCGGCTACATAAAAAAGAGCACCGGGCTCATGCCCGATGCGTACTTCAGCGCAACAAAGCTTGCGTGGCTGTTAAACGAGGTGCCCGACGCAAGGGCGCGGGCGCAGCGCGGCGAGCTGTTGTTTGGTACGGTGGATACATGGCTGTTGTGGAAGCTGACGGGCGGCACCGTGCACGCCACCGATTTCACCAACGCCTCCCGTACCATGATGTACAATATCCGTGAGCTGCGGTGGGATCAGACGATACTCGATGAACTGAACATCCCTGCCTGTATGCTGCCCGAGGTGCGCCGTTCCAGCGGGGTGTTTGGTCATGCTAACCTGCAGGGCTGCAACGTACCCATAGCGGGGATTGCGGGCGACCAGCAGGCGGCGCTGTTCGGGCAGACCTGCTTTGAGAGCGGTGGCATCAAAAACACCTACGGCACCGGCTGTTTTATGCTGATGAATACGGGCGACACCCCGTACGAAAGCAAGCACGGCATGTTAACCACCATTGCCGCCAGCGCGGACGATACGGTACGCTACGCCATAGAGGGCAGCGTGTTTGTAGGCGGGGCGGTCATCCAGTGGCTGCGCGACGAGCTGCGCCTTATTACCGAATCCGCCGACAGCGAGTACTTCGCGGGCAAGGTACAGGATAACGGCGGTGTGTATGTTGTGCCCGCGTTTACCGGCATGGGTGCGCCGCACTGGGATATGTACGCCCGCGGTGCCATCATGGGGCTTACCCGCGGCACGGGGCGCAACCATATTATCCGCGCGGCACTCGAGTCGATTGCCTATCAAACCCGCGATTTGGTGGATGCCATCGCGTCTGATACCGGCATCGAGATCGCCGAGCTGCGCGTGGACGGCGGCGCGAGTGCCAACAGCTTTTTAATGCAGTTTCAGGCGGACATCATGAACAAGAGCATCCGCCGCCCCATGATACGCGAGACCACCGCGCTGGGTGCGGCATACCTTGCGGGGCTTGCCGTGGGGCTGTGGAGGGACGTGGACGAGATTCGCCATAATTGGACACTGGACCGCGTGTACACCCCCGATATGGACGAAGCCACCCGACTGAAGCTGCTTGCCGGATGGAATCGCGCGGTGGAGCGCGCCAAGGCGTGGGAGCAGCCGCTATGACCCAAAAGGGGATAGTAAGGCATGCAGCAAACGCAATTACCCTTGCGAGGATTGTGCTGTGTATCTGCGCGTTCTTTTTTCTGCGCGCCAAAGCGGCGTTCTTAGCCCTGTACCTGACAGCCGCCCTAACCGACGCGCTGGACGGGTACGTGGCGCGTAGGCTGAATACCCAGAGCAATCTGGGCGCACGGCTTGATTCGATAGCCGACATCGTTCTGTTTGCGCTTGCGCTGACTGGGTGGTGGGTTTGGGCGAAGGATGCGTTGGTGCAGGCTTTACCCGCGGTGGGTGCGGTGCTTGTTGTGCGGCTCGGCTCGGTTGCTGTCGGCGCAGTCAGATTTCGCACGGCGACCTTTCTGCATACCCTACTCAACAAGGCGGCAGGGCTTGCTGTTATCGCGGCGTTACCACTATACGGCTTGCTGCAAGGCAAATGGGTTATCCTTTTGACGCTGCTATCCTGCATTATCAGCGCCGCGGAGGAGCTGCTCATCCTACTGCTGTCAAAAAACCGTCCCGACAGCGACATCAAGAGCATACTCAACATAGCCAAAGCCTCGCGCAATAAAAGCTGACGAAAGACGAACAAGGAGACGTGTGATGGAGATTAGAAAGCTGACCCTTCAGGACATCCCCGCAAGTGTCGCCCTGCTGATGCGCGCGTACAACGGTGCGCCGTGGAACGAGCAGTGGTCGCCGGCGCCCGCACACCGCTATCTGACCGAATTTGCTGAGCACGCCCGCTTTGTGGGGTTTGCGCTCTTTGAGGGGTCTCAGATGGTGGGTGCTGCGTTCTGCCACGAAAAAACGTGGTGGACAGGCGACGAATTGTTTGTGGATGAGTTTTTTATCGACCCAGCCTACCAGCGCAAGGGCTACGGGCAGACGTTGTTAAAGCACATCGAAGCAACCATTACCGCAAAGGGGCTGGCGGGTTTTACCTTACTCACAAACCGTTATATGCCCGCTATTGAGTTCTACTCCAAATACGGCTTTGTACACGCCGAGCACGTCGCGTTTTTATACAAGATGGTGCAGGATCACAAGCCCACCTTGTAACCCGACTACCACTGCTAGGGTGAACAAAAGCCTGCTAAACCAGAAAAAATCTCTTGACCTTAGCTGAAAAATTGATATAATAGTTTGTGCGGGTCTAAAAAAGCCCCGCACAAAAGCTGCTAGTATGGCTCAGTTGGTAGAGCAGCGCATTCGTAATGCGCAGGTCGTCGGTTCGAGTCCGACTACTAGCTCCACAGAGGCAAAGAGCGCCCTGCGACTGTTCGCAGGGCGCTCTTTGCCTCTGATTATGTATTGAGCTTAATCGCTCAAATAATACAATGGTCACAAGGCTTTTCTACCCCTGGGTATACCCTTCGCCAAGCTCGGCGGGGGTGCACAGACCGTTGCGGTATGCCTTATCCTTCAGCGCAGCGTACAGTTCGGCGTTTGTCGCCTCAATATAGGGGTTAACAAACAGCACGCCGATGCCGCAGGCCAGGGTGCCAAGCAGTATCCAGCCAAGGAACGAAAGATCCAGCACAAAGATGTCCAGCTTTTCGCCTTTGGTCATCTGGTCGCTCAGTTCTATGGCGCGCGCCGCACCGATGTTGGGGTTGTCGGCTAGGATATACGGCACCATGCGGTAGGCGTAGCCCTTGATAATGCCCGGAATAATCAGCAACAGCGTCCACAAGAATAAGTATACGTCCCGAAGCACCATCGTCTTGACAGCGCCCATGTATGCGTTGTTCTGAAAGCTCGAAAACAGCAGCGTAAAGCGCGATACCTCTATGCGGCTGCGTACAAAGTACCGAGTTTTACCTACGGTAATCGGGTTAGCCACAAAAACGGAGTATGCAATCCCCATAAGAGCGGCAATCGAAATAACAGAGATAATAACACCAAGACCAATAGCCATGACAACGCTCTCAAGCTGAGATTCCAGACTGCTGAAATTGCCGCCGTTCAGTCCCGACGCAGTGCTGCTGACACCGCTGCCGCTGCTGCCTCCGCCACCGCCGACAAGGATGCCCGCCACAAGCGAGACTGCAAATGCCATCCAGTAGTTCGTGTTTAAAACCAGTTTTGCGTTTTGTTTTAAAAATGCTCTTTCCCACATAACCTTCACTCCTCAATTTACTATAAATAGGGGATAAATGACCGCCAAAGGACACCATACCCTGCCTGTTATCAAGCGGAGTGCGTTAAAAAGAGCATATGTATTGCAACCAGGCGTCCAGCAATCTACATAATAACGACACAGCAGCCGCTGCGTATTCAAGAATTATGAATAACCAAGCCCGCTTATCACAATATTGAGATATTTTTTATCGGCAAGTGATATAACTGTGTTGCCGTGCACCAGTCTGACGGTGGGTCTGAGCGGCGCGCTTTCGTCATTCTTTGTAACAACCGCTATCGCGCCGTTGCTCAAACGCACACAGGTGCCGACGGGGTAGGGGGCAACCTTTTTTACAAACGCGCTTACCACATTCTCGTCAAAGTAGGTTCCCGCGCCGCCCATGATGTATTCGCTCGCCTCCGAGGGGAGCCCCGGCGCGCGGTAGGGGCGGTTGGAGGTGAGCGCGTCATATACATCGGCAACGGCAAGGATGCGCCCGGTCAGCGGAATATGGTCTTCCTTCAGACCGGCAGGGTAACCCGAGCCGTCCATTCGTTCGTGATGCGATAAGATCCCGTCAAAGATGGTTTCGGGTATGTCAAAGCGGTGCGGCAGCAGCTTCGCGCCTAATTGGGGATGATTCTTCATCATCGCATACTCGTCCGCCGTCAGGCTCGAGGGCTTTTGAATGATGCTTGCGGGAATCATCAGCTTGCCGATGTCGTGCAGCATCGCTCCCAAACCAACCAGACGCAGGTACACATCGTCCAGCCCAAGACCGATTCCGATAGAGATAGACACCACACCCACACTGAGCGAATGATGGTAGGTGTAGTCGTCAAACATCTTTAAATCAAGAATATTTACAAGAAACTCTTCGTTATTTTTTATTTCGTAGATCAGCGAGTCTACCGTTGAGGATAAACGATCAAGCTGCTCCATAACCTGCTTATCAAAGGTACCGTTAAAGCTTAAAAACAGCGATTTTATCGTGCTGATGCACTCGGTTCGCAGTTCGTCCGGCAATCCGTTGTTTTGAAACTCGCCATCCTCTACACCGTCGTCGATATATAGCCCGCAAAAGCCGAGGGTTTTAATTCTGTTAAGAGCACCATCGGTAATCGTTTGGCCGCGACGCAACAACACAGAGTGACCATACGCCGTGTCATACATGCGCAGGTCCCTGGCAAGCTTCATGCCGCAGTTCACCTGAGAGGTCGGCAAGAAAATCATGCGTGCCGCTCCTTTCTGCAACAAAGTAGTGTGTAACTGTGCCGTATGCAAGTAAAAAAATTAGTAAAAAGTATGTGCAGAATACATCGCATTGGTTTTATTATTACATGCAACCAATATTGTTACTTAAACATAATAACATATCTTATATTAAAAAACCACACTGTTTTTGCCTTTTGGCATCTTCATAGGAAACGCTGCCAAAATGTTAGATAATATTAACAATTACGGTGCGTTTATTTTAAAGATGCCGTCAGTATGATAAGAAGTATGGAAAATATTATCGAAAATGCGGTGCGGTAACCAGTTAAAACCCGTAATTATGCTTTCAATCATTAGAAAGGGTGCACACAAGCGTGGTTAACATAATATTTATCGTGATGGATGAACTCCGAGGCATTTTTTGCGTATTTGCCATTGCAATACCAAACCGTGCCACCTATAATAAAGATAAGAGAGCTTCCCTGCACGATTGTCCATTAACGAGCGCTGTTGCGCTGGTAGAACACGCAAAAGTAGCGGCGGCAACACAACCTCATCTGCGGCAAAGCCGCACCGTTTAATCAGCATGGCGTTTTGTGCCGTTACGGCGCAGGGTGCCGGAAAGGCAAGGTCAACTGTATGAAGGTATTAATCATCGGCGGAACCGGAACCATCAGCCTATCCATCTCACGGCTATTAATTCAGCGCGGTTGCGAGTTGTATCTGCTTAACCGCGGAAAGAGCAACGCCATCTTCCCCGGGGGAGCCATTCACATACAGGGAGACATTCGTGACGAGGCTGCAATGGCCAACCTGTTTGCCCAAGAGCGGTTTGATGTAGTCGCAGACTTCATTGCGTTTACGCCCCTACAGGTCGAGCGGGACTATCGCTTGTTTGGCGATAAAACAAAACAGTTTTTGTTTATCAGCTCTGCGTCGGCATATCAAAAGCCGCCCGCGCATTACAGCATAACCGAAAGCACACCGCTCGCAAACCCTTACTGGCAGTATTCGCGCGATAAGATTGCGTGCGAGGATCTGCTGATGCGCCTTTACCGCGAGCAGGGCTTTCCGGTCACCATCGTGCGACCGAGCCATACCTACGACGAACGCGCAATCCCCCTAGGTCTGCACGGAAAAAACGGAAGCTGGCCCGTTGTAAAACGTATGCTGGAGGGCAAGCCCGTTATCATACACGGCGACGGCACCTCGCTTTGGACGTTGACGCACAGCTCCGATTTTGCAAAGGGCTTTGTGGGGCTGATGGGCAATATCCACGCTATCGGCGAGACCGTCCAGATTACCTCGGACGAGACGGTAACGTGGAATCAAATCTATTCCGTCATTGCGTCGGCGCTGGGGGTGCCGCTGCGCGCCGTGCACATCGCCACCGACTTCCTGTGTGCCTGCGCCGGAGAACAGTACGATCTGACCGGGTCGTTGCTGGGCGACAAATCCAACTCGGTGGTGTTTGATAACGCAAAGCTCAAACGCCTAGTACCCGGGTTTACCGCCACCGTACGGGTTGACGAAGGGCTTACCCACGCGGTGCGCCATATCATGGATTCGCCCGAGCTCCAGCAAACCGACGACGAGTTTGACAGTTGGTGCGACCGTGTAATTGAGGCGCAGCAAACAGCACTTCAGCGATTTCACGCAAGTCTTTAAGCAAGATAGTAATACAAAACAATAGTAGTATTCGGGTACACACAGAAACCCCTAGACAATACATACAAGCATCTGTATAATGGCAGTAAAGCCGCCGTATAAAGGAGGACACACCATGGATAAAGAAACCTTAAACCAAATTGCCGAGATGCTAGAAGAGCACACAAGGCGTATTGAGATTAAAATTGAAAATGAAGTCACCCAGAGAATTAACGCTCTATTTGACGGTTACAAGCTCACCCATGAAAAACAGTGGGAACTGGAACGGAAGATTGAAGCCCTCGAAAAGCGCATAGAACGATTAGAGATCGCCGGATAAATCACCTCGGCATAAAAGTCTTGCCGCACTCGCAATAACATGAACGCCGTAACGATGAACCAGTCATCGTTACGGCGTCGTTTATTTATGGCTTTGCCCTGCGGCGAATCACCGTGCCCTTTTTAACCGGGTTAGGGCAGGGTATTGAAAACCGCATCATCGGGTGGGGTGTGCTCTCAAGCTCCTCGCCCTCGGTGGAGAGCAGGCGGGTTACGGTCAGGTTAAAGGGCCTTGAGCGGGGTGCAAGCACCTCTACCTCATCCCCCAGGTACAGCTTGTTGCGTTGAATGCAAAACGCCGTGCCGTCCTGCCAGTCCTCCACTACGGCAACCACATCGTAGTCGCGCACATAGCCGCCCGTTTCGTAGTACTGTCCGTTATCCGGCTGACCGAAAAAGAAGCCGGTCCCGTACTGACGGTGGCTAACCTTGTGCACCTCGTCGATGAGCCACTGTTCGGTTTTATAGTTTTGCGGGTCATTATTGTATCCGTCCACCGCCATGCGGTACGCGCCCGTGATAACCGACACATAGTAATCGCTTTTGGCACGTCCTTCGATCTTAAGGCTGGACACCCCCGCGTCAATCAGCTCGGGGATATGTTCAATCATGCATAGGTCTTTGGCATTCAGGATATATGTGCCGCCGTCGTCCTCAAAGATCGGGTAATGCTCGTTTGGACGCTTTTCTTCCGTCAAGGAATACCGCCATCGGCAGGGCTGGGCACACTCGCCGCGGTTTGCATCCCGCCCTGCAATGTACGATGACAGCAGGCACCGCCCCGAAAACGACACGCACATTGCACCGTGGACAAATACCTCTATGGCAAGGTCGGGCGGGGTGTGGTCTCGGATGTATTTAATTTCCCGCAGGCTTAACTCGCGCGCAAGCACCACGCGCCTGGCACCCATGGCATACAGCTCATTTGCCGCCAGATGGTTTACAACCCCCGCCTGGGTAGAGATATGCAGCTCCATATTCGGCATACAGCGGCGCGCAAGCCCAAGCACCCCGATGTCACTTGCGATAACGGCGTCCACGCCCGAATCCTTTACAAACGAGAAGTAGCCCTCAAGCTGCTCTGCCTCCTCACAATGGGGCAGGGTATTACACGCAAGATACACCCTTGCGCCGTTTGCGTGGGCATACTGTACCCCGCGTAAAAGATCATCTTCATCAAAGTTTGCCGAAGCATTGCGCATGGAAAACGCCTTGCCGCCCACATACACCGCATCCGCACCGAAGTCCACCGCGGCAATCAGGCGCGAAAGGTCTCCGGCAGGAGCTAAAACCTCAGGAAATCGCTGATTAGACATGCCGCAACATCCCTTTCATCATACCAAGCGGGCGGCAAGAAGCCGCCCGCTTGGTTAAGTTATTTTGCTTGTACTGCTCGCGTTACTCCTCGGTATGGGTGGTAACGCCGCCTATCTCTTCGCCTACCTGCTTTGCTTTGGCCAAATTAGCCTCGTGCTTTGCCAAGGTTTCGGCATAGTAATACGCCATCTTTTCGTCGGTAAGGAAGTAATAGAACGGGGTCTCGTCAGGGTATATAGCCGCCTTTATCGCGTTGATGCCGGGGTTTGACACCGGTCCGATCGGAAGACCCTCGCATTTGTAGGTGTTATACGCAGACGCATAAGCCTGCCGGTCCTCTTCGTTGCTTACAAACGGGAAGATGTCGTCGTTCACATAGTTGATGGTAACGTCCGATTGCAGCATAGGGAAGGATTTCGGCTTGTTTAAGCGATTATTAAATACACTCGACACATTGTACATATCGTCAAGCGTGCGTCCTTCCTTCTGAATAATGGAGGCAAGAATAATCGCCTGGTCCAGCGTCATGTCCATCTTGTTGATGCGGTCAATCAGGTCTGCCGTAATCTTTTTATTAAAGTTGCTAAGGAACTTATTTGCCACCTGGTTCGGCGCTTCGTCAACGTAGAAGTTATACGTATCGGGGAACAGGTACCCCTCCAGTTTCAGGTAACGGTTGCCGCCTGTGGGGATTAAATCCTCAAATTCATAACCAAAATCGGTGGTATTAAGCACCTCAATAAATGCCGCGGCATCACACACATTGTTCTCCTGCAGCTTGTTGGCAATCTCCAGCACGGTCATACCCTCAATAAATGTGATGGACACAACCTTCCGTTCATTGCGGGCAACCTGAATTACTTTTATAATCTCATCGTATGACATATTGGAGTTAAGCAAAAAGTTGCCGGTCAAAAATACGTCGCTGTATTCGCGGTACTTGGAGTAAAGCTGAAAGGTCAGCGGCTGCGAGATTACCCCGCTTTCCTTTAAAATCGAGGAGACCTGCTGTGTGTTGGCATCCGCGGGGATGGTGACGGAGATCTCTTTCTCGGTTTTAAACAGCCCCAGCACATCGCTCATTGATTGCAGGATGAAGATCGAAAGCAGAATGGACGCAAACAGCACACCGATGGTATAGATAATGCCGTTAGCAAGTCGTCCCAGTCTGCGCATGGTTTTGTTGCCGCGGCTTGTTCTGGAGTGTTCCTCAGGCACAGAGGGGGGGACGTAATCAAACTCCTTGCCCGAAGGGGCGGCGGGTGGGCGAGGGCGCTTGCCGTCAGCCGAGGGCACCGCGCTGCGCGCAGCGGGCTGTGCCGGACGATTGCGGTTGTCAAAATCGGGAATCGAGTTGTAATCCTCATCCGAAATATTGAGCTTAAACGGCTTCGTCGGTTTAACGGGGGCTTTGGGTATGTTCGAGTAGTAGGATGCCTGCGGTTGCGACTGATCGCCGTAAATCTTTACGCCGTCTTCCTTTTGGGAAGCGCTCATCTGCCGCTCAATCGCCTGACGTGGAATGACGCGGGTAAGTTCGTCTGCCGGCGTGCCGACCTTACCGGGCGTTTCCTTTACGTCGGGGGGAAGCTCGGCAAAGGAGTTGGGCTGATACACGGGTCGTCTCGGCACAGCCGTCGGCTCAGTAGAAACCTTCGGATTGGGACTGCTCGAAACGCCCTTGCTACCTGCGCCAAAGAATTCCTCGTCGGATTTTTCTATGTCAAATATACTCGGCTTGGGTCGTGCATTCTCTGCCGCGCGTTTTGCAAGCTCCTCCGAGAGCCTTTTCTCCTCATAGCCTTCGTTCTTGGGGTCGTATGGAGTCATTGTTGTTTCCTCCCTGCACTATGGTTATTACCGCATCAGCCTTTTTGCGTGCGGCAGTTTATCGTATCTTGTTCAGTAACAAGCAAGTGGCAGGCGACGTCAAAGCGCCCTCGGTGCAATCGGTGCAGGATGCAGCCACGATAGCACACGCCAATCATCACACCCGAATATCGCGAAAGAAATCTATCGTAATAGCCCTTGCCATAGCCAAGGCGAAAGCCCTGTTTGTCAAACGCAAGACCGGGCACAATACATACGCTGTTTTTTGCGCCGGTCAGTTTCTCGCATCGTTCTGGGATGGGCTCAAGCACACCAAAGGTGCGCCGGCTCAGGTCATCCAAAGAGCGGATGAGGTAAAAACACATATCGCGCGAGTTGTCGATGCAATAGGGCACCGCAACGCGTTTGCCCTCGTTTAACGCCCACTGAATTAACGCAAGCGTATCAACCTCAATGGCGGTGGAAACATAGGTAAGCAAAAGGTCGGCGTTCTTCACCTGCCAAAGCCCTTTAAGGCGCGAAAAAATCTCGGCATCGCACTGCGCCTTGTGGTCGGCGGTCATGGAAAGACGAAGCCCTTTGTATCGGCTGCGCAGGGTTTGCTTGTAGACCCTTATGTCAAATCTTTGCATTGCATTGAGGCTCTCAGCAGGTCAGAGCGTTCCTTTCCAAGCAATGCCTCCACCAGAGCAAGCCCAAAATCGACGGAAAGTCCGGCGCCTGCAGCGGTAATAAACCTGCCGTCGAGTACAACGCCGCCCGCACGGTACAATCCGTCGCCGACCTGCGTCTCAAACCCCGGGGAACAGGTGAACTGCCTGCCGCTTAACAGCCCTTTGTGCCCAAGTATCGAGGGTGCCGCACAGATAGCGCCTATCCATCTATTATTTTGTGCGCAGAAATCAATAAAACACTGCACGATCTCGTTCTTTTCCAGGTTCAGCGTGCCCGGCATACCGCCCGGCAGTACAATCATCTCAGCATCCGCCAAAGAGGCTTCGGTCGCTTCGATATCACAAACCACAGAAATGCCGTGCGATCCGCGAATCACCTTACCGCCAACGCCAACCGCGGTCACTTCCAGCTCCGCGCGGCGCAGGATGTCAAGGGGCGCTATGGCCTCCATCTCTTCAAATCCGTCCGCAAAAAAAACATAAATCACAAAAAGCACCTCTACATTCTATAAGAGAGAAATCATCTTAATATTACCGTATTTTCACCGTGTAATACCACTTATACTAGCCGCGCTGCTTTAGCTGCGCATACTTTGCGCGAACCTCGGTAAGCTTGCCGCAGGTCATCTTGCCCTCGGGGCAAGGTCCGTTTGTGCAGGAGGGTCCTGCCGAAGCAAACAAGTTGGGTGCAACCGCAGTCACCAGACGCAGCATTTCATCCGCGACAGCCTGGATCTCCCACTGTGCGCGGTTGCAGCAGCGGTGTGAAAAAAAGTTGTGCAGACTGCGCGCGTTCATGGTTACAATCATGCGGGTATCGCAGGCGTTTGGCAGTACAAAGCGCGCATCCTCAATGGCGAGCTTCTCCGCCTTCTTTTGCGCCGCCTCCGTGGTAAGTCCCTGTGCGACCAGCCGCCGTGTGTGTTCGGCAAGCAGTATCTCGCTCAGCTTGTCGTAGTGGCTTGATGCCGCTTCCATCGCGCGCAGGTACTCTTGCTTCGCCTCGGGGATAGCGGCAATCTCGGGTGGAACGATATATTCAAACCCGCTCTTGCGCACATACCGCTGGCTTTGTACCGAAAAGGACGCAATGCGGTGTCGGGTAATCTGCGCAAGCAGAGCGCGAGAGACCCCTTCGATGCCAAACGTAAAGCTTGCGTGCTCTATGGGGCTTTCGTGCCCGATCTCCGAGAGCATGGAGACAAACTTTGCTGTGCTTTCCGGGGTCAGCCCATCGGTCAGTGTTGCGATGCTTTGGGCATTGCTGTAACACAGCTTTGCGGCGGCGGCAATCGTCTTTTCTGGCTCGGGCGTGTAAGATATGAGGGTAACCTTTGGCATACGGGACCTCCATTCTGCCGCACATCCGCTTATGTACGAGGATGTGGTGCGGCGGCTGCCATACTTCGGCAGGCAAGATAAAAGGCAGATTACTTAATGCGGTCAATCGTCATATTAACACGATAGTTTGCATACTGCAATATCCCATCGAGCAACGCTGCAAGCTCCCGCTGGTCTGCTGCAAGCACCTTTAAAAGGTAGCAGCCTTCTCCGCCGATGCGATAAACCTCGGATACGGAGGCGGACTGGGCAAGATGACGTAAAAAGGCTTGGTGCTCGGTGGTTTTCATAAATACCGTGACAAACGCTTCACAAAACAGCCCCAGCTTATACGGGTTTGTGGTGATGGTGTAGCTTTGTATCACGCCGTCCTGCTCCAGACGGTCAACCCGATTCCGCACGCCCTGCCCGGTCAGATGAACAGCGTCACCGATCTCCCGCCATTGGCTTCTTGCATTTTGGGATAACAGGCTTATAATCTCACGGTCGGTTTGGTCAAGCATCGCAGTCCGTTTCCTTTCATCACTCAAGTCGGTAAGCGGCAATTGTTTTGCGGGTCAAGATAAACGTGAAGTATAATAAGGATGAAGTACGGATGAATAGAAAGGCGTGATTATGCTATGCGGTTTCAACACATTCGGCACGCGACGTGTGTGCTTACGGTTGCAAACAAACGGCTGCTCATTGACCCAATGCTATCCCCAAAGGGGGCACTGCCCGCCATTGAGGGGGTGCCGGATACCCGAAACAACCCACTTGTTGACCTGCCGGTGCCTATCGAGTCCCTGTTAAGCTGTGACGCGGTTGTTGTTACCCACACCCACAGCGACCATTTTGATAAGGAGGCGGCAAACCTGCTTCCAAAGCAGCTGCCGGTATTCTGTCAGCCTGAGGACGAGAAAAAACTCACCGAGCTCGGTTTTAAACAGGTGATACCGGTTTACACCGACGTGCGGTGGGAGGGGATAGCCTTTAATAGGACAAAAGCGCGGCATGGTCACGGCGACATAGCCAAAAGAATGGCGCCCTCCTCGGGGTATCTCATTTCGGCACAAGGGCAACCGACGGTCTACGTGACGGGTGATACAGTTTGGTGTTCTTATACCAAGACGGCGATTAACCAGTACCACCCGGATATCATCGTTTGCTTTTGTGGGGAAGCACGGTTTGAAACCGGCAGACCCATCACCATGGATTTAGCGGATATTCGGTCGGTTTGCGCAAACGCACGAAAAGCAAAGGTGATCGCGATTCACATGGAAGCATGGAACCACTGCCGCCTTACAAGAGACAAGCTTTACGAGGCGATAGTCGAAAACAGGCTCCAAGAGCAGGTCGTGATACCCTTAAATGGGGAGGAAATCGATCTATAGCCTACAGCTTATCAAGGCTTGTAAAGTTGGACATAATCTTCTTTGTGCCGCGTGTGTCAAACGCAATCTCAAGCAGGGTATCGTTGCCCATCGGCGTAGTTGAGAGAATCATGCCGTCGCCAAAAATCTTGTGGCGTACCCTTTCGCCCGAAGTAAAGCTCTGCCTTGCGCCAAAGCCCTGCGGCTTGCCCGAAACGTGCATGGGGTCAGATAGTCCGCCCGAGCGGGTGTGCGGCGGGGTGTAGGCGGGCGTTTGCGGCTTGCTTGTCCAGGAGGAAAGCCCCGTTTCGTTCTTAAACTCAGCAGGGATCTCGCTCAAAAAGCGCGAAGGGCGGTTGCGCGAGGTTTGACCAAACAGCATGCGGGATGCGGCATTTGTTATGGTTAGCTTCTCCTTTGCCCGCGTAATCGCAACATAGGCAAGGCGGCGTTCCTCCTCCACCTCGGTGGGGTCGTACATCACACGGGTACCGGGGAAGATGCCCTCCTCCATACCCACAATAAATACAAAGGGGAATTCAAGCCCCTTGGCGGAGTGCATGGTCATCATCACCGCTGCGTCGGCGTCGCCGTCGTAGTTGTCAATATCAGTGAGCAGCGACACCTCCTCCAAAAAGCCGGAAAGCGACGCGTCCTCATTGTTTTGTGCATACTTCTTGACGTTGGTTAACAGCTCGCTCAGGTTTTCTGTGCGGGTCAGACCCTCGTCTCCCTGTGCGCGGAGCATCTCCATATACCCCGTTTCTTCCATCACGCTCTCAAGCAAAACGTCAAGCTGCGTGTCCTGCGCGGTGTCGATAAAGCCCTGCATCAGGTCGGCAAATGTCCGCAGGGAAGCCGACTTTCGGGCAAGCCCCGCGTAGTTGTCCGCCTCGCGTATGACCTCAAACAGCGAAACACCAAGGCTGTCCGCAATCTCGCGGGCGACGGCTACGGTTGCGTCGCCGATGCCGCGCTTTGGCTCGTTGATTATACGCGAAAGACGTACCGCATCGGCGGGGTTGTTGATAACGGCAAGATAAGCGAGGATATCCTTAATCTCCTTGCGCTCATAGAAGCGCAGCCCACCGATGATGCGGTAGGGGATGGCGGCCTTGATAAAGTGCTGCTCCAGCTGAGCGGATTGCGCGTTCATACGATACAAAATCGCGTGATCTGCGTATTTGCGCCCGGTGCGCACGTTTTCTTCAATGGTAGAAGCGACAAACGCGCTTTCGTCCTCGGCACTCGATGCGCGGTAAACGAGCACCTGCTCGCCCTTGTCGTTGTTTGTCCACAGCTCCTTGCCCTTGCGCAGGGTGTTGTGCGAAATCACGCGGTTGGCGGCGTCAAGGATGGTCTGTGTGCTGCGGTAGTTCTGCTCTAAGCGCACCACCACGGCATTGGCAAACTGCTTCTCAAACGAAAGGATGTTCTCTATCGTAGCGCCCCGAAAGCGGTAGATGCTCTGGTCGTCGTCGCCCACCACGCAGATGCGCTTGTGTGAAGCGGAGAGCAGCCCAACCAGCCGGTACTGGGCGTGGTTGGTGTCCTGATACTCGTCCACCATCACATAGGCAAACCGGCGCTGCCAGGCGGTCAGGATATCGGGGAACTGCTCAAACAGCCGCACGGTGCACACAATTAAATCGTCAAAATCAAGCGCATTGGCGGACTTTAGCCGTTTTGTATATAGGGCATAAAGCTCCGCTATCTTTATCTCGCGAAACTCGCCGTTTGCCTCGGCCTTAGCCTGCTCGGGCGTTAACAGGCGGTCCTTTAACCGGCTGATGGAGCCCAGCACCTGCTTTGGCGGGAACTGCTTGTCGCTGATATTAAGCTCCTTTAAGCAGTCCTTCAGCACGCGTACCGAATCGTCGGTGTCGTAGATGGTAAAGCTTTTATCATACCCAAGCGCCTCAATCTCGCGGCGCAAAATTCTTGCGCACACCGAGTGAAAGGTACCAGCCCAGATGTCTCTGGCGCTCTCGCCAAGCATGCGCTCCAGACGGTCCTTCAGCTCGCCCGCCGCCTTGTTGGTAAAGGTGATGGCAAGCACGTTCCACGCCTTCGGCGCATTGTCCGCAAGCAGCCACCGAACACGTTCGGGGTCGGAAACCCCACTGCTTAAGCAGTCGGACAAAAAAGCAATGTCGTCAGGGGTTACGTCGTGGGGGACATTGTCACTGTGGTAGGCGTTGCCGTAGCCTATCAGGTACGCAATGCGGTTTACGATTACGGTGGTTTTGCCGCTGCCCGCACCTGCGAGAATCAGCAGGGGGCTTTGTGTGTTAAACACCGCCGCGCGCTGGGTTTCGTTTAGCCTTGCGTACTCCTTTTCCAGCAGCCTTCTTTTTAGCTCTATGTAAGTGGAGCGTACGTCCATTGTCAGTACCGTGCTTTCCCGAAATTATGCCGTAAAGAACACAATCGCGAATAATGTTGTTGCAGTCTTCTGCCCGTAGGCAGTCATCAATATATTATAGCAAAACGACTATTCAAAATCAAATAAATGCCGAATTATTTACAACTTCTGTTTCTGTTAAGCCTTACACAAACAAAAAGAGACGGTGCAATCAAACACACCGTCTCTTTAGCGGGACTACAACGGAAGTACACAGGAAAGCCTATGCCCTATGTAAGCTCTCCTTGCGTGCTCTCCTCCGCCGCTAAGCCGAAGCTGATGGTCAGCGCCTTGTCAACCTGCTGCATCGAGCCGTCGTCCAGCTGCCCCATACGCTCTTTGAGCCTTCGTTTGTCGATGGTTCGTATCTGCTCAAGCAGTACGACCGACTCTTTCGATAGTCCGCAGCCCTCTGCGTCAAGGGTAATATGTGTCGGCAGCTTGGCTTTTTCCTTTTGACTGGTTATTGCCGCCGCAATTACAGTAGGGCTGTACTTGTTGCCAACATCGTTTTGCACAATTAGCACAGGGCGTATTCCGCCCTGCTCTGAGCCTACAACGGGGCTCAGGTCGGCGTAATAGATGTCTCCCCGTTTGACCGCCATGCTAACACACTCCATTTTTCATTTCTTTTGCCAAGGCAAGTAAAATAATGCACTTGACACCGTTAGTTTTGCCAGTTATCATCATGGTTAATCATCCGCTCCACTTTAGGGGAGAAAAAGTGAAGTGGGTTATAATCATGCGTCTAGTACAGTATATTCGCCGTTTTGCGTGTTTGACAGCTTTGTGTTTACCCGCCCGTATCAGGCAAGCCCCATAATGCGAAACGCACCGCCGAAGCGAACGCTTCGGCGGTGCGCGGCTTGTATCTATGCTTGTTACTCCACCGTCACGGATTTTGCAAGGTTGCGGGGCTTGTCGATGTCAAAGCCCTTCTCGTCAGCGGTGTAAAAGGCGAGCAGCTGTAAAACGGCCGCCGTCAAAAACGGGTAAAGGAATTCGTCGCAGGTGGGCAGGTTTATCATGCGGTCGGCGGTCTGGTCATCCAGTGTTACGCCGTGGGGCAGAAGAGCCACCACATACGCGCCGCGCGCCTTGACCTCCTTGATGTTGCTTACCGTCTTTTCAAACAGCGCAGGCTCCAGCGCGATGGCTATCACCGGCACGCCGCCCGTAATCAGCGACAGGGTACCGTGCTTGAGCTCTCCCGCCGCATATGCCTCACAGTGGATATACGAAATCTCCTTCAGCTTTAGCGAGCCTTCCATCGAAAGGCAGTAGTCGCGACCGCGCCCGATAAAGAAGATGTCGGGTGCCTGCATAATGCGCTCGGCGGCAGCCTTAATCTCGCTTGGGTCTTTTAGCATCCCCTCAATGATGTGGGGAAGGTCGGTCAATAGAGCGGTCAATCTGCGCGCATCTTCATCGCTTATTCTGCCTAAAAGCATTGCCATACGAATACCCAACAGATGTAGCACCGCAAGCTGAACCATATACGCCTTGGTGCTTGCCACGGCAATCTCCACACCCGCGTAGGTGTAGATGACGCTGTCCGCCTCGCGTGCAATGGACGAGCCGACTACGTTAACAATGGCAAGGGTTCTTGCTCCCTTTGCCTTGGCAAGGCGCAGTGCGGCAAGGGTATCCGCCGTCTCGCCCGACTGCGAGATGATAACAACCAAATCGCCCTCACCCACCAGTGGGTCGCAGTAACGGAATTCGGAGGCAATATCCACGTGTACAGGGATGCGGGCAAACCGCTCGATGATGCTCTTGCCCACCAGCCCCGCGTGCATCGCTGTACCGCAGGCGGTAATGTGCACCGATTTTGCGTTTTTCAGCAGCTCGTCGGGCACCGTATCCTGCGTAAAATCCGGCACGCCGTTTTTAATGCGGGGGGATATGGTATTGCAAATAGCACGCGGCTGTTCAAAGATCTCCTTGAGCATAAAGTGCGAGTAGCCGCCCTTTTGTGCCTGCTCCGCCGAGAATGCGGCGGTGAGTTGCTCTTTCTCTATTATGCTGTCGTCGGGCGCCAAAAAGGTAATGCAGTCGCTTTTAAGCACCGCAATCTCGCCCTCTTCAAGGATGTAATACTGCTTGGTGTATGCCAAAATTGCGGGGATATCCGAAGCGATAAAGTTTTCGCCCTCACTCGTCGCCACGATGAGCGGGCTATCCTTGCGCACGGCAAAGATGGTCCCCGGGCGGTCGAAAAACAGAATGCCCAGCGCATACGCCCCACGAACCTGTGCAAGGGTTTTGCGTATGGCGGCAATCGGGTCGCCGTCGTAAAGGCTGTCAAGCAGCCTAACCACCGATTCGGTATCGGTTTGGGTAATAAATGTAGTACCCGCGTTTTGCAGCTCGTTGCGTATTTCCAGATAGTTTTCAATAATGCCGTTGTGAACAATCGAAACCCTGCCCGCCGTATGGGGGTGGGAGTTTACATCGGACGGGGCACCGTGGGTTGCCCAGCGGGTATGCCCGATGCCGCAGCCGGACGACAGGTCACCGACTGTAGAGAGCTTTTGCTCGAGACTGACGATCTTGCCCACAGATTTAACTGTTTTCAGCGTATTATGACAAAACAC
This sequence comes from Bacillota bacterium, assembly GCA_023413185.1. Classification (GTDB taxonomy): domain Bacteria; phylum Bacillota; class Clostridia; order Oscillospirales; family Ruminococcaceae; genus Acetanaerobacterium. The sequence continues at coordinate 5,265 of JAEZQD010000013.1, read as the reverse complement.
CGTAATACCGGCGGAGTCATACCCGCGGTATTCCAGCAGCTTTAAGCCGTCGATTAACACTTCTGTGGCATTTCGGGCGCCAACATAGCCTACTATTCCACACATAGAAGATAATCTCCTTATTTAATTATTGGTATTCTCGGGGCGCAATAAGCCCTGCGAGAATGTGCCATGCCCACACCTTTGTTTTTCGGTTGCCCGACAGTTTGTGTGCAGACTTCGCTTTAGGCACAAAGCGGAGAGGCATCCGCCGAACGATTCGATACTCCTCTCACCTCGTTAACCCCGCATCAGATACGGGGTGCTTGGCGCTTTGTTGCGGTAAAAATCCGTGTGACTATCATCTCCCTTGTCTGTTATTTGCCTTGCGGTGCGCCGGTGTTGTTTGTCCTCCTTCCGTAAAAGTAGTATGCGGCAAGGCGTCATTTCATGCGGGGCGGTACGTATAAAAGCGAAACGCACCTTGCTTACACTACATTATAGCGGGCGGCAGGTATAATGTAAACAGCTTTATATGAACGACAATACATTGCATTGCACCAACAATTCCTATTTTAACTTGTTGATATCATCCTTTGGCTATGCTATAATTTTTAAAGGTAAAAAATTGTCGAATGGTCAATCATACTTGGTTTTTAAGTATGAGAGTAACTATCATACGGGTTTGGTGTGGCGACACATCGTTTTTGATTGTAAAGTATAATCATACGCCAACCATTTTTTGCGCCCCTCGCGAATGTGTGAAGAGAGCGCCGTGGCACGAAATAGAATAGAGATTAAAACAAGGGGGAAACCGCTTTGAATAACAACCAGTTTCGCGGCTTTGATATAATCGAAGAGCTAGGCAGCGGCGCCTTTTCCAAAACCGTGCTTGCCGAGCAAAACGGCAAACGCGCTGTAATAAAAACCATAGAGATGCCCAACGACGCTACGCTGCAGGAGCGCGCGTCCGATTATGTAAAAAGCGAGGAATTTGCCGAAGCGATGCGTACGGCGGGCACCCAGCTTAACCGTCTGCTCAAAACATTGGTTGGGATGCCTGACACCACGGGACTGTTGCGGTATTACGACTACACCCTTAGTCTTGACAGCGACAAGGGTATTTACACCCTTGCCATCTTAATGGAGCATGATACCCCCCTGCACGTCTTACTGGAATCGGGTGAGATGCCGGTGGGTGCCGTGCTTCGCATGGCAAGCCAGCTGTGCGAAGGGCTTGACGCAATGCACAGAAAGTATGTCGTGCACGGCAATATTAAGGAGTCTAACATCTTTTACAACCCCAGAACCGGCTTTATGCTCGGCGACTTCTACATAAACGACATCCTAAGCACCTCTCTGGTACCCGACCGCGGCTTTAAAAGCTACGGGTACCGTTTTCTTGCCCCCGAAGCATACGAGGACGGCGAGTACTCCTACCGCACCGACATCTTCAGCCTTGGCATGATGCTGTACAAGATATTCAACCACAACCGCCTGCCCTTTGCGGATGCGCCCAGTACATCGCTGCGCATGGTAAAAAGCGGTTGGGATGAGGCAAAGGTTTTGCCTGCGCCGGCGTTTGATGTGCCCGAGATTACCAAGATGCTTGCCAAAGCGACGGCATATAACGCCGACGAGCGCTATTCCACCTACCTGCAGTTTAAGGCGGTTATCGACCGCCTGCTAAGCGCGCTGCCAAAAGAGGTGCTGTACACCAAGCTGTCCGCTTCCGTACCCGAGCAAAGCCCCCATCCGATTTCGAAGGAAGCCGAGCAGCCGGATACGGCAAAGGAAGAGACACAGCCGCAGCAGGAGAACACGGCCGTAGAGGAACCGGAGCAAAAGGAACAAACCCCACCCATAGTCCGAAAACTCAAACGCGTTCCCGCGCAGATTGTCGCACAGCAGGCCGCGGCAACCGATGTGCGCCCCGCCGACTATGAGGCGCGCGGACTCGAAGAGAATAAGACGCCGGAAGACGAAAACCCGCTGATCGCACCCTCTATTCGTGAGGATGCCGAAGCCGACCCGGCACGCGATCGCCCCGTTCGCCCGCTGGTGCGCCACTACGAGCCATCCGCTGGTGCGACTGTGTTAGAGCCGCCCTCCGCAACGGATCTTGATATCATCGAAAAAAGAAAGCGTCGCGCCAAGCTTCCCAACGACAACTTCAACTATTTCGATTACAACAGTGAGGAATATACAGACCCCGCCCCCGGCAAGGCACGCCGCCGCGTGTTTTTTATTGCGCTTGCCGCTATCATATTGGCAGGCTTAGCCGTTGGCGCAGGATTCCTTGTGAAATTCCTGGCGGGTTAATCAGTATCGATTATAAAAGACCGACGCACCGCAACGCGTCGGTCTTTTGGTATTTTGCAGGGCAAATTGGACGCCACTAATAAGGAAATAACGCTGATGTTTCGTTTCAAAAAGCTCTTGGCGCAAGAGTTTTTACCAATTGATAGTTATTGCTCGCAACGGCAATACATGGGTTTGTTCTAGTTGACTGCAACCCCATGTGATGGTATAATTTCCACATGTTAATCAAGGATAATATTGAAAGGTAATACAATTTCCCACAATTCATTGCGCCAGAGAAAATAGTGAAGTTTCGCCCGAGTACCTTCTATCATCCTTGCGTGGATAACGTATATTGTTTAAGACGCAAACCTCAAACAGTATGCTGAGCCGGAAATGGAGTACAGCAAATCGTTAACAATGTGACGGAGGAATAACAATGACAAAAAAACAGACGATAGCGTTTATTCGCTATGCGCGGCGAGCATTAGCTATGTGCATGGTATGGGCGGTGGTTATTGCGGCAGGGGCGTCGGTATACGCCGACCCTGTCAGCGAGGATGTGGGAGTGGGAAATGTTGTGATTAACGCCGATGGCGAGTACATCGTTACTGGCTCAACCACGACATACAACCTCACGGTAAACAGCGGTGTTGCGGCGACGATTACGCTTAACGGGGTTTCCATCGGCGTGACGAACAAGTCGCCTATTGATATCAAAACGGGCGCGACGGTTACGCTGATTCTCGCGGGAACCAACACCCTGACCACTGAAGATAAATATGCGGCGCTGCATGTGCCCCCGGGCGCGACGCTGATTATCATGGGCAGCGGCAGTCTTGAGGCAGTCAGTGTTGGTGGCGCAGCTATCGGTGGCAACGGGGAGGATTACATCGGCGGCACCGCGGAAGACGCGGGCACAATCACCATAAATTCGGGCACGGTTAGAGCGCGTTGCAGAGTAAAGGGTGCGGGTATCGGCGGCGGAGGAGGCAGCGACAGTGCCGCCGGCGATGGCGGCACAATCACCATCAACGGCGGCAACGTTACAGCATCGTCAGCCAACGGCGCGGGCATCGGCGGAGGCTACAGCACAAGTGGCAGCAACTTAGGCGGTGGCGGCGGAGACATAACCATTAACGGCGGTACGGTGACGGCGTTTTCTTATTTTCTAGGAGCTGGTATCGGCGGCGGCAATGGCGGTGACGGCGGCAATATCACCATCACCGGCGGCAGGGTGACGGCAAGCGGCAAAGCAAGCTCAAGCTCCGGCTGCGGTGCAGGCATTGGCGGCGCCCAGAGCGGCGACGGCGGCAATATCACTATCAGTGGCGGCAGGGTGACGGCAAGCGGCGGGAACACCGGCGCGGGCATCGGCGGTGGCCAGGGCGGCGCCGGCGGCGTCATCACCATCAGCGGCGGCAGGGTAACAGCCACTGGCGGAGCATATAATCACCCCACCCACGGCACCAGCGGCGGCGCGGGTATCGGCGGCGGCGCGGGCTTTATGACAGCCGGCAAAGGCTCCGGCGGTACGGTGGTCATTACCGGTTCGTCCACAGAGGTAACGGCTACGGGCGGAGGTGGCGCATACGACGTCGGCTCGGGCGTTGGCGGAAGCATTCCGACTGCAGACGGCGGCACCCTTGAGGTGGATGGCAACGCCAAACTGACGCTGGGCGCAAACGGCACGGATGCGTCGATTACCTTGGGCGACTGTGTTATTACCGGTGCGGGGGCGGGTACGCTGAAGGGTACCTATGAGAGCGGCGTCAAGGTAACGCCAAGTCCCGGCGGCGTCAACGACGCCCGGGACGACAACCAAGATGCAATCGCCATCGTTCCGGTGTATTCACCGGTCGTCGGTGTGGCTGGGCTTAGCTTAGACCTCTCCGGCATTTCTCTGCCCGGGGGCGCGGCGCTGGTATCAAAAACCGTGGCGGGGCTGCCATCCTCGGCAGCGGGCAGCTATTACACCATCAGCGCAACCCTTGCGGGGGAGAACGGCAGCCTAGGTGGCAGGGCGTACCTGCGTCGGTATGAGCTGACCCTCACCGATGAGCAGGGCAAGGGCTATACGGGCAATCTGGGCACCGTAACGGTGCGCATTGCCATCCCCAAAGGGGCGGGCGAACCGTTGAGTGTGTTCTACTATAATCCCGCCACAGATGCCTTCACCGATATGGGCGCGACCACCCAAAACGGGTATGTTACCTTCACAACCACCCACTTTTCAACCTTCCTGCTTACAGGGCAGGTGTTAAGCGATAAGCCCAGCATCCCCGAGACGGGGGCGGCTATGCTGCGCCTGTTGATGTCTGTGCTGGCGGTGTGGTAACCCATGCGTTATGCGCAAAAGAAACCGGCATAGAATAAAACGCAAAGCCATTCTGCGGGTACATATAGCAAATTAGCTTAAATCATGTTCGATAAAGGGTCTTCGTAAAAGCTTAAAACTATGGCTTTTACGAAGACCTTTTTTAGTTACATAAGGCATTATGATAATTGGGTACAACTACCGTACCCATAACGAGGGTATAGATAATTTTGCGTTTTTGTTTTCCATGCCCCGCGCTCTTGTAATTCGCGAACAAATGTATTATAATGATTGATGCCACAATCGGCGACGATTCATCGACTTCGGTTGTAAATAGGTTAAGTGTATTATAAGCAAATATTGCGAGTTGTACTATCAGCATCAGGCAGGCAGGGCGTGCGCCCTGACACGCGGGTATGCGGGTCCTGTGCGACAAAGCGCCGTGAACCATGTCAGGCGGGGAACCGAGCAGCATTAAGCGGATGTCTTTGTGTGCCGCAGATAAACCTGTGTATCCGCTTGTGAGGGCGCAGGCAAATCCGTTAAGGAACTGCCCGCCTTTTTTCATATTGTGAATGTTATCCTTTTTGGTAAGCAACCGGCACCGTGTGGGGAAACAGGGGGTGTGAATGCCATGTATAAGGCGTTGTACAGAACTTGGCGTCCGG